>NZ_JBEYUZ010000004.1:0-460899 GCF_040643755.1 Streptomyces sp. NPDC047079 | reverse complement strand
CGGGGCCACGCGGACCACGCGGGGTCCCCCCCGGACGGGGGGTTTCCCGCCGCCGGCCGGGCGGCGGGGGCGGCCCGGGCCGCGGGGGGCGCGGGCGGGGCGGTCGCCGTGGCTACGGCGACCGCCGCGGCGAGGACGGTTCTGCGGGACGGCTCTGAAGCTCTGCTCATCGGTGGATGACCCCCAGGTGTCCTGAAGCGATGGTTCAGACGCACGGTGTGCGCCAACTATGGCGGCCGTCCCGGCCGTCCGCCACCGCTTCGGCCCACGGCGTGTCCACCACTATTGGTCCCTACCACCGGCAGGACCGGGGCCGCCGCGCCCGGCACGCGGACGCCGTGGCGCCGGGCGCGGCGTCCGCGCGCCGGGGCATGCATGCGCCGTGCACCCGCCGCGCCCGACGGGGAACGCCCGGCGCGGTATGCGCCATGCGTTCCCCGTCGACCGCGGTCCCGGGGCGGCGGTGGCCCCTCGAACCAGGTCCATCGCCTCAGACCAGGTCCATCGCCGCCACCTCGTCCGGGCGGCCGTAGCTCACCGGCCCCCGGAAGCGACGGCGCGCGGTGGCGAACCACCACACCGTGGCGACCACCAGCACGACCGCCAGGGCGATCGGTGCGTAGTTGAAGGAGTCGATGGTGATCGGCGACGCCTGGGGCAGCATGAACAGCGCGCTGCTGAGCATGATCCAGAGGACGGCGACCACCCCGACGGGCCGGCTCCAGCGTCCGAGGTGCCAGGGCCCCGGGCGGAAGTCGGCGCCGAGCCGGAGCCGCAGGAAGATCGGCACGGCGTAGGCGAGGAAGAGCCCCACGACGTTGACGCTGACGATCGCGGTGAAGGCGGTGTGCGACCACCAGCCGGGCAGCACCAGGGCGAGCGAGCAGGCGACCGCGAGCCACACCGCCTTGACCGGCGTACGGGTGCGCGGCGAGACGGAGTGCCACCAGTGGGAACCCGGCATCGCGCCGTCCCGGGAGAAGGCGAAGATCTGCCGGGTGTTGCTGGTCAGGTTGGCCAGCCCGCAGAAGAGCATGGCGCCGATGACGATCAGCAGCAGGGCCTTCGCCGGGCCCGTGCCCACCCCGTCGATGAGGATCTGGACGGGCGGCGCCGCGGAGCCGGCCACCTTGGCGTAGTCGCCGATGCTGTACACCAGGGCCAGCATGAGGACCAGTCCGGTGGCCGCCGACCAGGAGATGGCGCGGGTGATACCCCGGGGAGCGTTGACCGTCGCCCGGACCGTTTCCTCGGACATGTGGAAGCTGCCGTCGAAGCCGGTGAAGGTCCAGCTGGCGACGAGCAGCCCGAGCATGCCTCCGTAGAGCGCGTTGGTGAATCCCGTGTTGTTCACGAAATCCGTCACGAAGGAAGCCGGCCGGTGCTCGTCCGGGCCGACGACCAGTGCGCCCACGATCACCACCAGCCCGATCAGCAGCCACCACACGGAGATCCTGTTGAGGACCGCGACAAGACGCACGGTGTAGGTGTTGGCCAGCCCCTGGAGCACGATGATCAGTGCGGTGATCAGCACGGTCTGGTGCGCGGTCGGCCGGTAGGAGGGCCACTGGAGGGCGAGGAAGGCCTGGATGAACGTGGCGGCCGCGTATCCGGTGGCCGCGGTGCCGCCCACCTGGCCCACGAAGTTGAGCCAGCCGGTGTACCAGGACCAGGCTCCCCTGTGCCGTCGGGCGAGTTTACCGGCGGAGAAATACAGGGCCCCGCTCGTCGGATAGGCGGACGCCACCTCCGCCATCGCGGCGCCGATGAAAAGCACCATGACGGAGACGCCGATCCAGCCGAAGACGAGAACGCGCGGGCCGCCCGCGTTCATACCGAAGCCGAATGAGGAGAATATTCCGGAGAGAATGTTGATGATGGTGAAGGATATGGCGAAATTGTCGAAGGCCTGGAACCTCCTGGTGAGTTTCCGTGGGTATCCCATCGCGTGCAGGGTCGCGTCGTCGTCGATCGCGACGGTATCCCGGCCCGCACGTCGTCTCGTACGGGGCATCGACATCCGTTCTGACACAACCGGACCTTTCTGTGTGGGGGGTTGGCCGTGGGCGGACAGACGGGTCAGGCAGCTCCCGGCGCGGGCAGTCCGCAGGCCCGGCGGGCGCGCGAAAGCTGTTCTTCGGGCTCCCCGAAGACGCTCCACGGCATACGGGAGGCGTAGGGCCCCATGGCCGTCAGGACGGCGCGCCCCTCGAACACGCACTGGCCCATGACCAGCGCGTGCGCGAGGTACGCCAGGTCGAGCACCGGCGTGAAGCGGTAACCGGCGACCTCCGGCAGCCAGTTCTGGTACGCCGCGAGCGCGGTGGAGCGCCACTGGGGCTGCTCCCAGACGCGGTCGGCGAGCGCCTGCGCCGGGTTGTAGCTCTCCACGAGGGCGACCAGGGGCAGCAGTCGCAGGGGTGAGGTGGCGGGCGCCCGCTGGCTGAGGAAGGCGGCGACGTCCCAGGCGGCGTTCGCCGAGCCGCGGTGGCGGGTGAAGAAATAGGCGAGGAAACGGTGGTGGCCCTCGCGGTGGAAGGGCTCGAGCCGCAGGATGTGCGAGAACAGCTGCCAGGGGCCCGGCGGCGCGGTGAGCAGGCCCTGCGGGGCGGGTTCTCTGATCTTGTGCAGACGCGCGAGCGCCAGCCTGGCCACCCAGGGAGTGGGGTCGTGCGGCGCCATGACGGTGGCGCGCGCGCACGCCTTCAGGGCGATGCGCTCCAGCGGGCGGGCCCGCTCGTCACCGGCGTCCACGGCGCGCAGTGCCCGCAGGACGGCGACGCGCGCCCACAGCAACGCGGCCTCGGGGCTGGGCTCCTCGGCGAGCCAGCGTTCGGCCAGGTCGGAGTCGGCGGCCTCGGAGGCGAGGACCAGGGAGCGGTGGGCGCGCAGTCCGGGGTCGTCGCGCGTCTCGGCGAGCAGTCCGTGGGCGCCCAGATAGCGGCCGGCCCGCACTTCCACGCATACGCTCGCCAGCTCGCGGTCGTCGGCCGCCGGATGCCACACGTACTGCCCTGCGAATAACTCCGCGGCCATGCTCCCCTGTCCGTCCCCGTACGACCTGCGCTTGCGCAGCAGCACCTTACTCACCATGCGGCACAACCGGAATGCCGTTTCCTGCCTCCTGGACCGTCTCGGTGATTGACCACTGGACAGTTCAACGCGGCACTAATTTTCCGGGGCCGGCCACCTCCGCCCGCTCGCGTAAAATGTTCGTTCGGAAAACGCCCACACTCCTTCCCGTCCAGGAATCGCCATTCACACGCTCGCGTCCCGTCTGCGGCGGCTGCCGCCCTCCTGCGGCCCCGTCCGCCTCATCGGTGTCGACGGGCACGCCGGCTCCGGGAAGTCCACCTTCGCCGGGCAGTTGGCCGCCGCGCTGGACAACGCGCCAGTACTGCACCTCGACGACATCGCCACCCATGAGGAGCTGTTCACCTGGACGGATCGGCTCCTGCACGAGGTGATCACCCCGCTCGGCCGCGGTCAGACCGCGCGCTACCGGCCCTACGAGTGGCGCACCCGCAGCTTCGGCCCCGCCCGCTCGCTGCCGCCCGCCGAGGTGATCCTCGTCGAGGGGGTGGGCGCCGGACGCCGCGCGCTGCGTCCACATCTGGCACGGCTGCTGTGGATGGAGACACCGCGCGAGGAAGCCTGGGAGCGCGGGCGGTTCCGGGACGGCGGGGAGCAGAGCGCGTTCTGGGCCGGATGGGTCGCGGCGGAGCGGCGGCATTTCGCCGAGGACCCGTCGCGACCGTTCGCCCATCTCCTGGTGCTGCAGAGGCCGAAGGGCTATCAGATGCTGCAAGGGCCCGCCGGGGCCCATTGTCCGGACCGATAGATCACTGTCAGTGACCAGCCCACGCCGTTGTGCTGAACTTGTGAAGGCCCTTGCGGGCGAACTTCTTTGAGTGCTTCACGTCGGCTTGACCCCGGGGCGGGGCAGGACTTACGTTCTCAATGTGCGGTTTCGAAGCCGCCCCCAGAAACGCGAAGCCCCCGGTTGTTCCCCCGTGATCGGGGGCTTCGTTCTGCCCTGTGACCCCGCTTCCGGGCGCCGCGAGGCGTGATCCGCTCACCCTCGGTCACCATGCACGGCGCGCCCCGCCCGCCCCCACCTCACCGAACGGCTTGTGCGGCACCCTTCGGTGCGCCGCTCCCCCGCAGGTACGATGCCTCTCGACGCGACCTTCGGACGGCTGCTTGACCGTTCCAACTCCGGTCCGCGGTACAGCGGTTCGAGCAAAGCGGCCGACGGGCACGGGCCCGGCGGTGAACCAACGGGGGCACGGTTTGTGGGGGACGTGATGGACTTCGGCTCGCGGGGCCCCGAGGCCCCGGCCGACCTCGCCTGGCTGCGAGGTGTCGACGCCTACACCATGGGCGCGTATCCGCAGGCGGAGGAGGAGTTCCGCGTGGCGGTCCGGATGGATCCCGGGATGGCCGACGGCTGGCTCGGGCTGCACGCGCTGCGCGTCGACACGACGACCGCGCTGCTGCGGATGTTCCGCCACCGGGACCGCTTCGGGGAACAGCGGGCGCGGCACCGGCGGACTCTGAACTCCTGGTACTGGCTGGGATGGTGGGTGCAACCGGTACTGGAGAGCCCGCGGGACCTGCTGCTCGCGCATGCCTCGCACTGGCTGGACGGCCGCCATGTCCCGGAGCTGGACCGGGCGCTGGCGGGGCTGCCGCCCGTCGACGCCGACCCCCAGGTCCGCTTTCTGCACGCCTGCCGCGCCTACCTCGTCAAGGACTGGGAGCAGCTGGTCCGGCACACCGACCCGCTGATCGACGACCCCATGCTGGGCATCGAGGCCGGACTGTTCGGCGGGATGGCCCGGGTCCGCCTGGAGACGTACGGACAGGCCGAGCCGCTGCTGTCCGCGGCGCTGATGCGCTGCCGCAGCGAGCAGCCGCAGCGCAAGGAGCTGCGGTACTGGCTGGCGCGGGCACACGAGGGCACGGGCCGTTCGGCGGCCGCCCTGCCCCTGTACCGGGCGGTCCACCGGGTCGACCCGGCGTTCATGGACACCTCCGCGCGGCTCGCGGCGATCGCCGAGGGCGACGGGTACGACGAGTCGACCGACCTCACCGCCGTGGCGCTCGCCGGGGGCGGCGACGCGCTGGAGAGTCCGGACGGTCTCGATCCGTTCTTCGGTACCGAGAGCCGGGAGGTGAAGTTGTCCGAGCCCGACCTCCCGCCGACGGGCGCGCTGCCGGCGCAGAACGACCTCGTGCGCGAGAAGGTGACGGTACCGGCGTCGCCCCTGCCGACGGGCCCTACCGATCCGGCACTGCTGGAGGAGGCACTCGCCGAGCTGGAGCGCATGGTCGGCCTTGAGCCGGTCAAGCGCCAGGTGAAGGCCCTGTCGGCGCAGTTGAACATGGCAAGGCTGCGGGCCGGCCAGGGCTTACCCGTGCAGCCGCCCAAGCGCCACTTCGTCTTCTCGGGACCCTCGGGCACCGGCAAGACCACGGTGGCACGCATCCTGGGCCGGGTCTTCTACGCGCTCGGCCTCCTCGGCGGCGACCATCTCGTGGAGGCCCAGCGGGCGGACCTGGTCGGCGAGTACCTGGGTCAGACCGCGGTGAAGGCCAATGAACTGATCGACTCGGCGATCGGCGGCGTCCTGTTCGTGGACGAGGCGTACTCGCTGTCCAACTCGGGCTACGGCAAGGGCGACGCGTACGGCGACGAGGCCCTTCAGGTGCTGCTGAAGCGCGCGGAGGACAACCGCGACCACCTGGTGGTGATCCTGGCCGGCTATCCCGAGGGAATGGACCGCCTCCTGGCCGCCAACCCCGGCCTGTCCTCCCGCTTCACGACCCGGGTCGACTTCCCCTCGTACCGCCCCCTGGAGCTGACCGCGATCGGCGAGGTCCTGGCCGCCGAGAACGGCGATGTCTGGGACGAGGAGGCCTTGGAGGAGCTCCGTTCCATCGCCGGTCATGTCGTGGACCAGGGATGGATCGACGAGCTCGGCAACGGGCGGTTCCTGCGGACGCTGTACGAGAAGAGCTGTGCGTACCGGGACCTTCGGTTGAGCGGGTATCCCGGGACCCCGACTCGGGACGACTTGTCGACTTTGCGGCTGCCGGATCTGATGCAGGCGTACGGGGAAGTCCTGTCGGGCCGGGGACCTCAGGATCCGTCGGGCCCCTGACCTCGATCGCCCGGTCCACCCGCGAATCCGGTTCGCCCGCGGATCTCGAATGCCCGGTTCACCCGCGCCCCCTCACGGGGCGCGGGTGAACCGGTCTCGGTCAGCTCGGTACCGCTTCCCGATCTTCCGGCATGCGCGGCTGGGGCGGGGCCTCGCGATGGGCCGGGTCCCTGACCTCGCCCACCAGGAGCTCCAGGACGTCCTCCAGGGCGACCAGGCCGAGCACCCTGCCGGAGCCGTCGGCCACCTGGGCGAGGTGGGTGGCGGCCCGGCGCATCACCGTGAGCGCGTCGTCGAGCGGCAGCTCGGCCGCGAGCGTGGTCATCGGGCGCCAGAGCCGCTGCGGCACCGCCCGCTCGGAGTCCTCCAGATCGAGGACGTCCTTGACGTGCAGATAGCCCATGAAGGCGCCGTTCGGTGCGACCACCGGGAAGCGGGAGTACCCGGTGCGCGCGGTGAGCGCCACCACCTCGCCCGGGGTCACCGTGGGCTCCACCGTCACCAGCAGCGCCGGATCGAGAAGCACGTCGGTCACCGGGCGCGAGCCCAGCTCCAACGCGTCCTCCAGCCGCTCCTGCTCCTCCGGGTCGAGCAGGCCCGCCTGGCCGGAGTCCTCCACCAGCTGGTTGAGCTGCTCGCTGGTGAAGACGGCCTCGACCTCGTCCTTCGGCTCCACCCGGAACGACTTGAGGATCACCCGGGCGCAGGCGCTCAACGCGACCGTCACCGGCCGGCACAGCCGCGCGAACCCCACCAGCCCCGGGCTCAGCCACAGCGCGGCCTTCTCCGGTGCCGCCATCGCCAGGTTCTTCGGCACCATCTCGCCGATCACCAGGTGGAAGAAGACGACGGCGGCGAGCGCGATCACATAGCCGAGCGGATGGACCATCCCGTCCGGCAGACGCACCGCCTCGAACACGGGTTCAAGCAGATGCGCCACCGTCGGCTCGGCGACCGCGCCCAGCGTCAGGGAGCAGACGGTGATGCCGAACTGGGCCGCGGCCATCATCTGCGGGAGCCGTTCGAGACCGTAGAGCACCTGCCGGGCCCGTGCGGTCCCGAGCGGCTCGATCTGACTGCGCCGCACGGACACAAGCGCGAACTCGGCGCCGACGAAGAACCCGTTCACCAGCACCAGCAGCGCCGCGAACAGGAGTTGCAGCAGGCTCATCGCACCGCCTCCGCGGCCGGCGCGGGGGCGTCCACGACGAGCCTGACCCGCTCGGCGCGGTAGTGCCCCACCTCGCGCACCGTGAGCCGCCAGCCGGGCAGCTCGGCCCGGTCCCCGGGCGCCGGGATCCGGCCGAGCAGATCGGCGACCAGCCCGGCGACGGTCTCGTACGGCCCCTCCGGCACTTCCAGGCCTATCCGCTTCAGGGTGTCCACCCGGCAGCTGCCGTCGGCCTCCCAGGCGGGGCGCCCGTCCTCGGGCGGCACGGCGGCGAGCTCGGGCAGGTCCTGTCCGTCGTGCTCGTCACGCACCTCGCCGACGAGTTCCTCGACGATGTCCTCCAGGGTGACGACCCCTGCCGTGCCGCCGTACTCGTCGACGACGACCGCGATGGGCTGCTGGCTGCGCAGCAGCTCCAGCAGGGGCTGCACGGGCAGTGTCTCGGGGACGAGCAGCGGCGTCTGGGCGATGCGGGTCACAGGGGTGCGCAGCCGTTCGTGCGCCGGCACCGCGAGGGCGTCCTTGAGATGCACCATGCCGACGACCTCGTCGATCTTCTCTCGGTAGACGGGGAAGCGGGAGAGGCCGGTGGCCCGGGTCAGGTTGACCACGTCCTGCGCCGTGGCGGACGACTGAAGGGCGCTCACCTTCACCCGTGGGGTCATCACGTGCTGCGCGGTCAGCTCGCCGAGGGACAGCGTGCGTACGAACAGGTCGGCCGTGTCCTGTTCCAGCGTCCCGGCCCGCGCCGAGTGCCGGGCCAGGGACACCAGCTCCCCGGGCGTGCGGGCGGAGGCCAGCTCCTCGGCGGGCTCGACACCGAGCGCGCGCACCAGCCGGTTGGCGACCGTGTTGAGGGCCGCGATGACGGGCCGGAACAGCCGGGAGAACTGATGCTGCGGGCCCGCGACGAAGCGTGCGACCTGGAGCGGCCGGGAGACCGCCCAGTTCTTGGGCACGAGCTCGCCGATCACCATCTGCGCGGCGGACGCCAGCAGCATGCCGACGACCACGGCGATGCCGTCCGCCGCGCCCTCGGGGAGGCCGGTCAGGCCGACGGGGCCGCGCAGCACCTGGGTGAGCGCCGGTTCGGCGAGCATGCCGACGACGAGCGAGGTGATGGTGATGCCGAGCTGGGTGCCGGAGAGCTGGAAGGACAGCTCCTTGAGCGACTCGACGACCGTACCGGCCCGTCGGTCGCCCTCGGCCGCGGCCTTCTCGGCATCGGGCCGTTCGACGGTGACCAGTCCGAATTCGGCCGCGACGAAGAATCCGTTGGCCAGGATGAGCAGGAATGCCGCCCCGAGGAGCAGCAGGGTGTTGGTCATGATGCCGCCGCCTCCGCGTCGACGCGGACCTCAGGGATTCGGTCCGCGCTATGTCGGCAGGGGGCGGCGCAGGTACTACAGGACGATCCGTCCATCGCCGGAGGGAGTCACTCCTCGGGTAGCAGGAACCCCTGAGCACCGGGCGGAGCCTCAGGGGCGGAGGCGCAACGGAAGCGCCTCCCCCACCAGATTAATCAACATTCCGTCTTGTGCGTCAGGGCGGCCGGGCGGAGTCAGCCCGGATGTCGCTCGGGATCGGCCGTGGAGCGGGCTTCGGCGAGCGCGCGCAGCGTGCGCGCGTCCTGGATCGCCCGCTGCCTGGCGATGCCCGGCTGGATGCCGAGGGCGGGCAGGCTGGTGCCGTCGCTCAGGTCGAGGAACACCCACGGATCACCCGGACGCAGGTTGACCTGGAGGATCTCCGCCCAGTCGAGGCGGCGCCGGCTGGCGATGTTCACGACGGTGACCCCGGACTCCTCGGCGACGACCTTGGGCCGGGAGAACAGCAGCAGTACCCCGCACAGGAGGGCCGCCGTGGTGATGAAGCCGAGCCGCTCCCCGGTGGTGAGCGGCTCCAGCAGCAGGCCGACCGTGGTGATGACGGCGAATATCGTCATCCCCGCGGTCACCAGCACGACCCGGGTGGTGGCGGGGCGGAAGGTCACGGGGAGGGTGGGCAGGTCCGACATCGGTGTGTGGTCTCTCACAGGCGGCAGGCGTGGATCGCCGTGGTCAGGATGGCCCGGGCGCCGATCGCGTACAGGTCGTCCATGATCCGCTGGGCCTCCTTGGCCGGGACCATGGCGCGGACGGCGACCCAGCCCTCGTTGTGCAGCGGGGAGACGGTCGGGGACTCCAGGCCGGGGGTCAGGGCGACGGCCTTCTCCAGCTGCTCGACACGGCAGTCGTAGTCCATCATCACGTACGTCCGCGCGACGAGTACGCCCTGGAGGCGGCGCAGGAACTGCTGGACCTTGGGTTCCTCGGTGTCGGCGCCGGTGCGGCGGACGACGACGGCCTCGGACTTCATGATCGGCTCGCCGATGACCTCCAGACCCGCGTTGCGCAGCGAGGTGCCGGTCTCGACGACGTCCGCGATGACCTCGGCGACACCGAGTTCGATGGCGGTCTCGACGGCGCCGTCCAGGTGGACGACGGAGGCGTCGATGCCGCGGTCCGCGAGGTGCTTGGCGACGATGCCCTCGTAGGAGGTGGCGACCGTCGTGCCCGTGAGGTCCTCGACGCCGTTCGCCGTTCCGGGCTTGGTGGCGAAGCGGAAGGTCGAGCGGGCGAAGCCGAGGGGGAGGATCTCCTCGGCGTTGGCGCCGGAGTCGATGAGCAGGTCCCGCCCGGTGATGCCGATGTCGAGGCGGCCGGAGGAGACGTAGATCGCGATGTCGCGGGGGCGGAGGTAGAAGAACTCGACCTCGTTCTCCGGGTCGACGATCCTGAGCTCCTTGGACTCCCGGCGCTGCTGATAGCCGGCCTCATGCAGCATCTCCGCCGCAGGGCCGGACAGTGAACCCTTGTTGGGGACGGCGATGCGCAGCATGAGGTCGGCTTCCTTTGCTCGTTCGTACGGAAATGTGTGCGGATCTGCTCAGAGGTGGGCGTAGACGTCGTCCAGGGAGATTCCGCGCGCCACCATCATCACCTGGACGTGGTACAGCAACTGCGAGATCTCCTCGGCGGCCGCGTCCTTGCCCTCGTACTCGGCGGCCATCCAGACCTCGGCGGCCTCCTCGACGACCTTCTTGCCGATGGCATGGACACCCTTGCCCACCAGCTCGGCGGTACGGGAGGTGGCGGGATCGCCGTGGGCGGCCTTGTGCTGGAGCTCGGTGAAGAGCTCCTCGAACGTCTTCTTGGACATGGTGGTGCTAACCCTACGCGCTCCGGACGCTCTCTCAGTGCCAGGGCTCGGATACGGAGCGGAGCGTCGCCGCGGTCGCCACCGCCGCAGTCACGGCTTCGTGGCCCTTGTCCTCGCTGGATCCCTCCAGACCGGCGCGGTCCAGGGCCTGCTCCTCGGTGTCACAGGTCAGCACCCCGAAGCCGACGGGGACGCCGGTCTCGACGGACACCTGGGTGAGGCCCTGGGTGACGCCCTGGCACACATAGTCGAAGTGAGGGGTGCCGCCTCGGATGACGACACCGAGGGCGACGATGGCGTCGTAGCCGCGGCCCGCGAGCACCTTGGCGGCGACCGGCAGCTCGAAGCTGCCGGGGACCCGCAGCAGCGTCGGTTCGTCGATCCCCAGCTCCCGCAGGGCGCGCAGGGCGCCCTCCACCAGACCGTCCATCACCTTGTCGTGCCACTGTGCCGCGATGACGGCGACCCGCAGGTCGCTCACGTTGCGTACGGACAGCTCCGGTGCACCCTTGCCGCTCACGTCTCTCCTCAGTGCTCTGTTACTGGTTGCCGCAGGCGGACACGGCGGTCGTGTCCAGCCACGGCAGGTCGTGCCCCATCCGGTCCCGCTTGGTGCGCAGGTAGCGGAGGTTGTGTTCGCCCGCCTGTACGGGCATCGGCTCCCGCTCGGTGACCTCGAGGCCGTGCCGGACCAAGGCGTGGGTCTTGTCGGGGTTGTTGGTCATCAGACGCAGGCTGCGGACGCCGAGGTCCTCCAGGATCTGGGCGCCGGCGGCGTAGTCACGGGCGTCGGCGGGCAGTCCCAGCTCCAGGTTGGCGTCCAGGGTGTCGCGGCCGCGTTCCTGGAGTTCGTAGGCGCGCAGCTTGGACAGCAGCCCGATGCCGCGCCCCTCGTGGCCGCGCAGATAGACCACCACGCCCCGGCCCTCGGCCTGGATGCGCTCCAGGGACGTCTCCAGCTGGGGGCCGCAGTCGCAGCGCAGGGAGTGGAAGACATCGCCGGTGAGGCACTCGGAGTGCATCCGGACCAGGACGTCCTCGCCGTCGCCGATCTCGCCGTGGACGAGGGCGACATGCTCGACGCCGTCCACGGTCGACCGGTAGCCGTACGCCGTGAAGGTGCCGAACACGGTCGGCAGGTGGACCTCGGCCTCGCGGCGGACGGTGGGTTCGGAGGTGCGGCGGTAGGCGATGAGGTCCTCGATCGAGATGATCGTCAGGCCGTGCTTGCGGGCGAACGGGACGAGTTCGGGCAGGCGCAGCATGTGGCCGTCCTCGCCGGCGATCTCCACGATCGCGCCGGCCGGGCGCAGGCCGGCGAGCCGGGCGAGGTCGACGGCGGCCTCCGTGTGGCCGTCGCGGACGAGGACGCCGCCGGGCTTGGCGCGCAGCGGGAAGATGTGGCCGGGGCGGACGAAGTCGTCGGGGCCCGCCTCTCCCCCGGCCAGCAGCCGCAGGGTGGTGGCGCGGTCGGCGGCGGAGATTCCGGTGGTCACACCGTGGGCGCCGCTCGCGTCGACGGACACGGTGAACGCGGTGCGCATCGACTCGGTGTTGTGGTCGACCATCTGGGGGAGTTGGAGGCGGTCGAGTTCCTCGCCCTCCATGGGGGCGCAGATCAGGCCGCGGCACTCGCTCATCATGAAGGCGACGATCTCGGGGGTGGCCTTCTCGGCGGCGATCACCAGGTCGCCCTCGTTCTCCCGGTTCTCGTCGTCGACGACCACGACCGGGCGCCCGGCCGCGATGTCGGCGATGGCCCGCTCGACCGGGTCGAGTGTGAAGTCCTCGATGGCGTCGGTGCTGTAGGGAACGGGCCTCGGGGCGGCGGCGCGATCGGCGTCTCCCCAGGGCTTCTGCTCTTCGCGAGCTTCGGGCAGGGCGGTGGTGGACGATGGGCGGGACGTCATGCGCGGGCTCCTTCCAGGACGGGCCGCGCGGCCCTGCGGGAGCGCAGCCACCAGTCGCGCATGCCCCACAGGACGAGCGCGCCGTAGATGACGTAGACGAATCCGGAGAAGGCGAATCCGTTGGCGAAGTTGAGCGGGACGCCGACGGCGTCGACGAGCAGCCAGGCGAACCAGAACTCGACCATGCCGCGCGCCTGGGCGTACATGGCGACGATGGTGCCGACGAAGATGTAGGCGTCGGGCCAGGGGTCCCAGGACAGCGACGGGAAGGCGGTGAACAGGCCCGCCACGGCGAGCGTGCCCGCGGCCGCGGCGCCGGCCAGGACGCCGCGCTCGCGCCAGGTGGCGAACCGCACCGCGATGTGGCCGTCCTCCGCCTGCTCCTTGCCGCGGTTCCACTGCCACCAGCCGTAGACGGCGACGACCATGACCACGATCTGCTTGCCGGCGCTTCCGGACAGATGGGCGGTGGCGAAGGCCGCGAAGAGGATGAGGCCGGACAGGAACTGGATCGGCCAGCTCCATATGGAGCGCCGCCAGCCGAACGCCAGGGCGATGAGGCCGATGACGTTGCCGATCATGTCCGACCACTTGATGTGCTGGCCGAAGAGGACGAAGGCTTCGGAGTTGAGCCAGTTCACCGGCCGGCCCCCTGGTTCGCCAGCAGCCGCTCGACATACTTGGCGACGACGTCGACCTCGAGGTTGACCGGGTCGCCGGGCTGCTTGAGGCCGAGCGTGGTCAGGGCGAGCGTGGTGGGGATGAGGCTGACGGTGAAGTGGTCCGGGCCCGCTTCGACGACCGTGAGGCTGATGCCGTCGACGGTGATGGAGCCCTTTTCCACGACGTAGCGGGAAAGGCCCGCGGGGAGCGAGACCTTGACGATCTCCCAGTTCTCGGAGGGGCGGCGCTCCAGCACGGTGCCCGTGCCGTCGACGTGGCCCTGCACGATGTGCCCGCCGAGGCGCGCGCCGACGGCGGTGGGGCGTTCGAGGTTGACCCGGGAGCCGACCGTGAGTGCGCCGAGGCTGGAGCGGTCCAGGGTCTCCGCCATGACGTCGGCGGTGAACTCGTCGCCCTCGTGCTCCACGACGGTGAGACAGACGCCGTTGACGGCGATGGAGTCTCCGTGCCGGGCTCCCTCGGTGACGACGGGTCCACGGAGCCGGAAGCGGGAGGAGTCGCCGAGATTCTCGACGGCGGTGACCTCACCCAGCTCTTCGACGATTCCGGTGAACACTTCCCGGGTCCTCCTGCCTCAGTAGGGCACGGACTCCGGGGCCTGTCGATGACGACAGCAGACACGGGCGAGGACACCGGGGCGACGCCGGACAGGGCCCGTCCTCAGGACGAGCCGATACGGCGGCACGCATGAATGCCCGCCCGCCGCGCACTGCCTCCCATCCGGACTTTAACCGTCGGTCCAGGAATTTCACCTGGTCAACCGATCGCTGGAGGCGACCGGGTCGCGGACTGTAACCGCCGGTTCGGACTTTCACCGACCCCGGAGTGCGCTGCTTTTGGTACAGGGCCAGTCTGCCACGCCTGATCGGGGCCATGCGGGTGAACCACTGTGGGGTGCCTCACATGTTCACATGCTGGACTTGCGCGCTCCGCCCGGCAGGCCCCACCACCCGGCTGCCGGGCATCTCAGGGACAACCGCCGTCCCATCAACGGCATTTGACAATTGGTCCATACCTATTGACCGATCTGGTCTAGTCCTCTTAGGGTCGCGTCCCGGCGCGGTGCGCCGTCCCTGAGCGGCCCGGCGGCGGTGACGGAGGCCCTTGCCCCGCCGCCGGGCCTCCACCAGCGCGTCTGGGAGGCTGGCGGCGTGACGACGCACGCCGACGAGTTCGAGAGCCACCGTGCCCGCCTGTTCGGCCTGGCCTACCGGATGCTGGGGTCCGCCGCGGAGGCGGAGGACACCGTGCAGGACGCGTATCTGCGCTGGAGCGCGGCCGACCGGGGCGCCGTGGAGCGGCCGGGCGCATGGCTCGCCAAGGTCGTCACCAACCTCTGTCTCAGTCGGCTCACCTCGGCTCGCGCCCGGCGCGAGCTGTACCCCGGACCATGGCTGCCGGAGCCCGTGGTCACCTCGGACGGCACGCTCGGCCCCCTGGAGTCGGCCGAACAGCGCGATGCCGTGTCCTTCGCCCTACTGGTCCTCCTGGAGCGGCTCACCCCCGCCGAGCGCGCGGTGTACGTGCTGCGGGAGGCGTTCGCATACGGCCACCGGGAGATCGCGGAGGTGCTGGACCTCGGCGAGGCCAACTGCCGCCAGCTGTACCGCAGGGCGGTGCGGCGCCTGGCGGACGCCGGCGCGCGGTTCGAGGCGGAGCCCGAGCGCCAGGCCCGGCTCGTGGAGTCGTTCCTCACGGCGGCCCGGGAGGGAGATCTGACCGGTCTGGAGAAGCTGCTCGCGGCGGACGTGACCTGGTGGAGCGACGGCGGCGGCAGGGTCAGCGCGGCGCGGCGGCCGATCGAGGGACGGGAGAAGGTGCTCAGGTTCCTCGCGGGCGCCCTGCGGGGATTCGCCGCACACGTCGGCTTCACCGTCGTGGAGGTCAACGGCGCGGCCGGGCTGGTGGCCCGCCTCGGCGGCCGGGTCGTCGGGGTGGTGGCGTTCGAGGTCCGCGACGGGCTCGTCGCCCGGGTGCGGGCGGTGGTGAACCCCGACAAGCTGGCGTTCGTGGAGCGCCGGCTTCGCCGCTGCTGAGCCTGTCGCTGTCACATACGACGGGTGCCGTCCGGTCGTACCGGCGAAGGGGCGTTCCACGGGGAGCGCCCGGCGTCCGAAGGGACGGGAACGGCATGAACACGATCCTGGTGACCGGCGGCACCGGAACCCTCGGCAGGCTCGTCACCGAGCGGCTGCGGGCGGACGGCCACGAGGTACGCGTCCTGGCACGGCACGCGCAGCCCTACGCCGTCGATCTGATCCGGGGCGGCAGCGCCCTGGAGGCGGCTCTCGCCGGCGTCGACACGGTGGTGCACTGCGCCAGCACGCCCCGCGGGGGCGACGAGCAGGCCGCCGCCCACCTGATCGCGGCCGCGCGGCGGGCGGGGGTGGGCCATCTCGTGTACATCTCGATCGTCGGGGTGGACGCGGTGCCGATCGGCTACTACCAGGCCAAGTACGCCGTCGAACGGCAGATCCGGGAGTCGGGAATGGGCTGGACGATCCTGCGGACGACCCAGTTCCACGATCTGCTCGTCCGGATCTTCGAGGCCATCGGCAGGCTGCCCGTGCTGATGCTGCCGGCGGGGGTCGGCGACCAGCCGATCGCGGTGGCCGAGGTGGCCGACCGGCTGGCGGAGCTGGCGGTGCAGGGGCCTGCCGGACGGGTCGCGGACATGGGCGGACCCGAGGTGCTGACGTTCCCCGACCTCGCCCGCGCCTGGCTGCGGGCGACGGGGCGCAGCCGGCCGGTCGTGAGCGTACCGGTCCCCGGCAGGGCGTTCCGCGCACTGCGCACCGGTGGCCATCTGACCCCCGGGAACGCGGTGGGCAAGGGCACGTTCGAAGAACACCTGGCGGCGCGGCTCGGGAGCGGGCCCTCGGGGCGCTGACCGCCGGGTGCCACGGGGATGGCGCCGCGTCGGGGTGGCAAAGAGTACGGGGGCGATAGGGGGCCTGTGGGGCGGCAGGGAGGGCGCGCTAAGGGGTCAGCGGGGCGCAGGCGCGAACAGTTCGTCCTGCGCGCCGTCCCGCGCGGTCAGCAGCGCACCGCGCAGCACCGCGCCGCCGCCCAGCGCGGTCGCCCGTACCTCGGTCCGCAGCGGCGACATACGGACGAGCCGCTCCTGCACCCGCGCGGCGAGCAGCTGCCCACCCGCCCGTCCGACCTCGCCGCCGAGCACCACGCAGCCGGGGTCGAGGACGGCGGTGACGGACGCGGCGCCGATGGCGAGACGGCCGGCGAGGGCGTCGAGGAAAGCGGACGCGGTGCGCTCGTCCGGGGCGGCGTGCCGGCCTGCCACGGCCTCCCGGTCCGCCGCCCCGGCGGCATCGTGGCCCGCTTCGGCGCCGTGCCCTGCCCCGGTGTCCCTGCCTTCCGCCGCCTGCACGGCCCGGCGGACCAGCGTGGCCGCGGACGGCCCGTCCGGCTGACCCCGGGTCACCAGCCCGTGACCGACCGCCAGTTCGGCGATGGCGGCAGCCCCCGCGAGGGAGTGGAAACCGCCCTCGCAGTCCGTCGCCGACGGCAGCGTCACGGTGCCCGGGACCGGCAGGAAGCCGATCTCGCCGGTGCCGCCCGAGGCGCCGCGGCGCAGGGCGCCGTCCAGCACCACGGCCGCGCCGGTGCCGTGTCCCAGCCACAGCAGCACGAAGGTGTCACGGTCACGCGCGACGCCCTCCCGCTGCTCGGCCAGAGCGGCGAGGTTGGTCTCGTTCTCCACGATCACCCGCGCGGGCAGCCGCTCCTGGAGCGCGATGACCAGCCGGCGGTGCCACTCGGGCAGCCCCGTGGAGTCACGCAGTTCTCCCGTGGCCGGGTCGATCAGTCCGGGCGCCCCGATGCCGACCGTGTGCAGCGAGGGGGCACCGGCCTCCTTGGCGGCGCGCTCCACCAGCGTTACCGCCTGTTCGACCGCCGGCCCGGTACCCGTGTCGCCGCCGATGGGCACCGAGGCCTCGGCGAGCACCCGGCCGAGCAGATCCGACACGAGGACGGAGACACCCCCGGTGCGCACATCGAGGGCCGCGAGGTGGGCGCGGTCGCCGACGATCCCGTACAGCCGCGCGTTCGGACCGCGCCGCTGTTCGCCCGACTCCCCCACCACCGCGATCAGCCCGGCCGCGGCGAGCCGTTCGACGAGGTCGGCGACCGTGGGCCGGGACAGTCCGGTGAGCTGTTTCAACTGCCCTGCCGTCAAGGGGCCTTCCTGCTGGAGAAGGCGCAGGGCGAGCCGGTCGTTGATGGCCCGGGCGGTGCTCGGGGATGCGGGCATGCCGGGAATCCTCCCAGATCGACGGGGCCGCTCGCGGGGCGGCTTCCCAGCCGCTATCTATCAGGCAGGGTTCCTGATAGTTTACGCCCGCAGGGGGGCGGCGACGCGGGGAGGGGCCCGAGAATGAGCGTGATGACCGCAGGGGGCTATGAGCAGCGCGAGGTGAGGCGCGCCCGGCACGCCGTGGCGGCCGTGTTCGCCGTGCACGGTGCCGTCACCGGCTCGTTCGCGACCCGGGTGCCCTGGATCCAGGACCATGCCGCGGTCAGCGCGGGCCAGCTGGGACTGGCGCTGGCGTTCCCCGCGCTCGGCGCGTCCCTCGCCATGCCGCTCGCGGGCCGCATCACCCATCGCTTCGGCGCCCGCAACGCGCTGCGCGGCCTGATCGCCCTGTGGACGCTCGCCCTGGTCCTGCCGTCCCTCGCCCCGAACCTTCTCACCCTGTGCCCGGCGCTGTTCGTCTACGGCGCCTCGGCGGGCATGGCGGACGTCACGATGAACGCCCTGGGCGTGGAGGTAGAGAACCGGCTCGGCCGGTCGATCATGTCCGGTCTGCACGGCATGTGGAGCGCGGGCGCCCTGCTGGGCTCGGCGGCGGGCACGCTCGCCGCGCATCTCGGCTCGGACGCCCGGGTGCACCACGCCCTGGCGGCGGCCGTCCTGACCGTGCTGGGGCTGGCCGCCTGCACCTGGGTGCTGGACCTTCAGCCCGCCGAGGGCGAGGAGCCGCCGCCCCGGTTCGCGCTGCCGCCGCGGTCGGCGCTGCTGATCGGTGCGATCGGGTTCTGCGCGGTGTTCGCCGAGGGGGCGAGTCTGGACTGGTCCGCCGTGTACCTGCGGCACCAGCTGGACAGCTCCGCCGGGCTGGCGGCCGCGTGCACGACGGGCTTCACGCTCACCATGGCCCTCGCCCGGATCGCCGGTGACCGGGTGGTCGACCGTTTCGGTTCGGTGCGCACGGTGCGGGCGGGCGGCGTCCTGGCCGTCCTCGGCGGCCTGATGATCGTGAGCGCGGGGCACCCGGCGGTGGCGATGGCCGGGTTCGCGCTGACGGGCCTCGGCATCGCGGTCGTCGTACCCCTGTGCTTCGCGGCGGCGGGCCGCAGCGGGCCGAACCCGAGCCAGGCCATCGCCGGTGTCGCGACCATCACCTACACCTCGGGGCTCGTGGCGCCGAGCGCGATCGGCGGACTGGCCCAGGCGACCAGCCTCGTGGTGTCGTTCGGCCTGGTGACGGTGCTGTCCTGCGGGCTCGCCGCGTTCGCCGGGGTGCTGCGCACGGGCGGGCGGGACACCGTGAAGGTCAGCCGGCCGGACGCAGCAGTTCCCGGCCCACGGCCCTGAACCGCTCGCTCCAGGACGTCGGGCGAAGCGTCGCGGCGTCGAGCCGGACGAGGACCCGGGTGCCGTGCGCGTATGTCACCGACCCGTCGGCCGAGCAGAACCGGAACCCGTATGTGAGGCCGGTGTTCCCGAGCCGCTCGAGCCACAGGTGGACGGCGTAGGCGCCCGGCCTGGTCACCGGGGCCTCGTAGCTGATCCGTAGCTCCTTGACGGCGTTGCAGAAGTCGCCCGCCGCCTGCCAGTCGCCTTCGAAGGCGAATCCCCGCTCGTGCCACAGCGCCGTCCAGGCCCGCTCGACCATGACCGGATAACGGGCGTTGTGGAGCAGCCCCAGTGCGTCCAGGTCGTCGAAGTGGACGGTGACGGGGATCAGGCGGCCGTACGACAGGACGGGCGCGGTTTCGACGTCGGCGGTCACGGGCGGGGCTCCTCGACATGGTCCGGAGAGGCGCTCGCGACGGTGCGGCGCTGGAACACGCCCATGGTAAGCGGTCGCTCAGCCGCCTTCTCCCCAGGGTCAGCCCGCGATGGAGTCCAGTTGTTCGGCGGCGGGGCGCAGGACCCAGAGGTCACCGCCGGGCGGGGTCTCCAGCAGACGTACGGCCTGCTGGGCCCGGGCGTCGCCCGCGTCCGCGGCCGCGTGCACGACGTCCGTTGCCGCGTACCGGTGGAACTCCAGCTCCGGGTGTGTCCAGGCCGTGGCGCCGGTGGCGGCGGGCAGGAGGTAGTCGACCGCCTTGAACAGGCTCTGCCCGTCCGGGCCCCGGTGGGCCCACAGGTCGACGCCGACGTGCCGGCCGATCGCCGCCAGCCGGGTGTACGCCACCAGGTCGAAGGTGGAGTAGTGCCAGCTGCGCGTCCTGGCCAGTTCCTGGGGCTGGCTGCCGTCCCCCGCGATCTGCGTGTCGATGCGCGCCGCGCGCGCGGCGAGGACGGTCCGCCGGGCGAGTTTCTCGTCGCCGGTCGCGTAGGCGAGGGCGGCGAGTTGCATGTCGTAGAAGGTGCCGTGGTTGTTCTGCGCGGCGCCCTCCTCCTTGCCGAAGGCGCTGTCCGTCAGCCAGGTACGGAAGGCGATGTTCCACTCCCGCATCGCGGTCCGGTCCGCCTTGGACCAGCCGGGAGCGCCGGTGTCCAGGAGGGCGACCGCGTCGAGGACGCTGGTGTAGGACTGCGAGAAGTCGATGATGCCGATGGCGCGGCCGTCGTACTTGCACGGGATGAACTGCCCGTGGTCCAGGTTGGGGTTCATCCGCGTCGCCGGGTCGAGGAACCAGGTGCGCAGGACCTGGGCGGCCTTCTCGGCGTACTGCTGCCTGCCGGTGTAGTACCAGGCGAGCGAGAGGTCGTAGGTCGAGTCGAAGACCTTCTCCACGTCCTGGCGGTCGGTGCCGCTGTCGACCTCGGGGTTGCGCTGCCCGTCGCGCTGTACATAAGGGCAGCCCCAGGGATTGTCCGCGGTCTTCGGCCGTGTGGGCCACCAGTAGGGGGCCTGGCTGAGGTAGTCGTGGACGTCGCCGCCGGGTGCGGGCTTCGGTTTGTCGACGACCGTCCAGGGTCCCTGGCCCAGCCAGGCGTCGGCGCGCGTGGTCAGATCGTTGAGCGCGCTCCGCAGGCGCGGGTCACCGTGGTCGAGCCGGAGCCTGGTCTGCTGAAGCCGGGTGCCGTCGAGGACGGGCGTGCGGGGCACTTTCGGGGCCGCGTGGGCGGAGGCGGTCGGCATCAGGACGGCCGCGAAGGCGGTTGCGGCGGCGAGCAGGGCGGCCAGGCGGGGGTGTGCACTCATCGGACTCCGATCAGCTAGGTGAACGCAGTTCATAAGTGAGATCGTGTGAGCGTAGGACTCCCTGGAGCCCCTGACAATGGTTCGGACGGTTCTTCACGTACAGAGAAAGAGAAGCCTCACCATGGACCTCGGCGTGCGCTGGAAGCTGCACGGTGACGGGCACACGCCCGCGCCAGGAGCGGTCGTCCGCCCCGACGAACGGCTTTCCTGGCCCCGCACGATGGGGCTGGGCGCCCAGCACGTCGTGGCCATGTTCGGCGCGAGTTTCGTGGCGCCCGTGCTCATGGGGCTGGACCCCAATCTCGCGATCATGATGTCGGGCGTCGCGACCGTGATCTTCCTGCTGGCCACCCGTGGCCGGGTGCCGAGCTACCTGGGCTGCTCACTGTCCTTCGTGGGTGTCGCCGCGGTGATCCGGGCCCAGGGCGGCACCAGCGCCACCGTGACCGGCGCCGTGTTCGTCGTGGGCGTCGCGCTGTTCCTGGTGGGCCTCGCCGTCCAGCGGTTCGGGGCGCGGATCATCCACGCGGCGATGCCGCCGATCGTGACCGGCGCGGTCGTGATGCTGATCGGGTTCAACCTCGCGCCGGTGACCGCGTCGACGTACTGGCCGCAGGACCAGTGGACCGCCCTGCTGGTGATGCTGTTCACCGGGCTCGCCGTGGTCTGCCTGCGCGGCTTCTGGTCACGGATCGCGATCTTCCTGGGCCTGGTCTTCGGCTACGGGATCTCGTGGGTGTTCGACCGGGTCCTCGGAAAGATCCACTCGGTGGACGCGAGCGGCAGGCTCACCGACCACTGGCGGCTGGACCTGTCCGGCGTCGGCAAGGCGGACTGGATCGGCCTGCCCCACTTCCACGGGCCGTCCTTCCAGTGGTCCGCCGTCCTGGTCGCCCTGCCGGTGGTGATCGCGCTGGTCGCGGAGAACGCCGGACACGTCAAGGCGGTCGGCGAGATGACCGGCGACCCGCTTGACGACAAGCTGGGCACCGCCATCTCCGCCGACGGCGTCGCCTCCATGCTCTCCACCGCGGTCGGCGGCCCGCCCAACACGACGTACTCCGAGAACATCGGCGTGATGGCCGCCACCCGCGTCTACTCGACCGCCGCCTACTGGGCCGCCGCCGGCTTCGCCCTGCTCTTCGGCGTCTGCCCCAAGTTCGGCGCGGTCGTGGCCGCGATCCCCGGCGGTGTGCTCGGCGGTATCACCGTCATCCTCTACGGCATGATCG
This sequence comes from Streptomyces sp. NPDC047079, assembly GCF_040643755.1. NCBI lineage: Bacteria > Bacillati > Actinomycetota > Actinomycetes > Kitasatosporales > Streptomycetaceae > Streptomyces > Streptomyces sp. NPDC047079. The sequence goes on along the minus strand of NZ_JBEYUZ010000004.1, from coordinate 439,134 downwards.
GCCTGCTCGGCGCGCAGATCTGGATCAACTCCGATGTCGACCTGCGCAATCCGCTCAACCTGGTGCCCGCCGCCGCGGGCATCGTCATCGGCGTGGGCAACGTCAGCCTCAAGTTCACCGATCACTTCTCGTTGAGCGGTATCGCCCTGGGAACGGTGGTCGTGATCACCGGCTATCACGCGCTGCGGGCCCTGGCCCCCGCGCATCTGAGGACCCAGGAGCCGCTGCTGGACTCGGGCACCTCCTTGTACGACGAGGAGACCGACGCGGAGGACGGCGCCGCGGCGTCGCGGGCCGCGCGCGGGAGTGACGACTCGTAGGCGGACGCGCGGCGCGCGCACGGCTCGACGAGGAACGGCTTCTGTGCGGCCCCGCCGGTCATGGCCGGCGGGGCCGGCCCTTCGCGCGACCGTCGTCGAGTGCGGCCGTCGTCGTGGCCGCGGTGCCCACCGCGACCACCGCCGAGGCCGCGGCGACCAGGACACCGCGGCGCACGCCACGCCTGCGGCCGCCAGGCCCGTAGGCCTGACACTGCCGCCCCCTTCCGTCCCCCTGATGGCCCACGTGGGGCGTCGCCCGTTCCGGGGAAGCCCGCGGGCCGATGGGACCCCGGTCGGCCCCGGGCTGGAACCCTGCCCCCATGGTGCGTTTGGAGCAAGGGACCACCGGGGTGGACACGGTCGTCTCACGCATGCGGGCGCTCGACGGAGCCTGGCCGGAGCACGACGGAGTCGCGGTCTTCAACCGCGTCTACCTCGCCGTCACCCAGGAGGTCGACCGCCGTCTGGACGGGGGGTACTTCCCGGACCGCCGGGCCGCGATCGCGCTGGACGTACGGTTCGCCGAGCGCTATCTCACCGTGGCCGAGGAGGGGCCGGTGCCCGCCTGCTGGCGGCCGTTGTTCCAGCTCCGGCGCCATCCCGGTGTACGGCCGCTGCAGTTCGCTCTCGCGGGCATCAACGCGCACATCGGCCACGATCTGGCGCTCGCCGTTGTCGACACCTGCCGTGCGCTCGGCTGCGAACCGGCCGGTCTGGAGGACGAGTTCGAGCGGGTGGGCGACCTCCTCGTCTCGCTGGAGGAGCGCATCCGCGACGACCTGATGCCCGGCCCCGATCTGCTCCAGCTCGCCGACCCCCTGACCCATCTGCTCGGTGCGTGGAGTCTGGAGCGGGCCCGGGAGGCCGCATGGTCGGCGGCCCGGGCGCTGTGGGCACTGCGGCACCTGCCGGACGTCGCCGAGGAGTTCGGGCGCCGGCTGGACGCGGCCGCGGGATTCACGAGCCGGATGCTGCTGACGCCCCTGCCGCACTGATCCGGCCGCCCGCGCCTGTCGTGCCCGGCCGTGCCCGGTCGCCGCTGTACGTTGACGAGGGGGCCCATCCACGGCGAAGGAGCAACAGGTATGGCGACCCGGCTCGGACTCGGCCTCCCCCAGAACCAGCAGTACGACATCGGCCGGGACGTGCCGGATGTCGCACGCGCCGCCGAGGACATGGGCTACGACAGCCTGTGGGTGTACGAGCGCGCCCTGTTCCCCGTGTCGACGACCCAGGGGCTGTACGGCATCGAGGGCATGCCCTGGCCGGAGAACTACCGCGGGGTGGCCCACCCCCTGGTGTGCCTCGCCCTCGCCGCCACGGCCACCCATCGCGTGCAGCTCGGCACGAGTGTCCTGGTGGCGCCCCTGCACGGCCCCTTCCAGCTCGCCAAGGCGCTCGCCTCGCTGGACGCGGCGAGCGACGGCCGGGTCGTGGCGGGCCTGGGCACCGGCTGGTCCCTCGACGAGTACGCGGCGGCCGGGATCCGCCCGTTCGAGGAGCGCGGCCGGGTCATGGACGAGATCATCGATGTCTGCCGTGCCGTCTGGGGACCGGACCCGGTCTCGTACGAGGGCAGGCTTTCGAAGATCTCCTCCGCCGTGGTCGCGCCCAAGCCGGCCCGGCCGATCCCGATCCTGCTGGCCGCGACCAACAGGACCGCCCAGCGGCGGCTCGTCGACAAGGCCGACGGCTGGATCCCGGTGGGCCTCGGCGCCGACCAGCTGGCGGCGCAGTGGCGCGCGCTCCAGGACCTGGCCGCCGAGATGGGCCGCATCGAGCCGCTGAAGACGGTGATGCGCGCGAACGCCGCGTACACGGCGAAGGCGTACGACGGCCCGGACCGGGGCCCCTTCCAGGGCAACGTCGACCAGATCGTGGAGGACCTGGCGGCCCACGCCGAGGTCGGCGTCGACGAGATCCTCATCGACGTGCAGGGCTCGGTCAGGGACGCGGAGGAGCTGAAGGACGTGGCCGCGAAGGTGTACACGACGGCGCGGGCGGCCGGCGTCTGACCGGCCGCCCTCCCCTCGTCGGCGCGGCTTCAGTCCTCCGGCAGCTCCACCGGCGCGATCTCGTCGTAGACGTCGCCGGGGCCGGGGTTGGACGGGTCGGTGGCACCGCCGAAGTGGTGCATCACGCCCCACACCGCGTTGAGCGCGGTCTGCACGGCGCCCTCGGCCCAGCCCGCCGTCCAGGAGATGTCGTCGCCGGCGAGGAAGATGCCCCGCTTGTCGGCGGGCAGCCGGTCCTGCATGAAGTGCGTGAACAGGCGCCGCTGGTAGCGGTAGTGGCCGGGCAGGTTGGCCTTGAACGCGCCCATGAAGTAGGGCTCGTTCTCCCAGGAGACCGTCACCGGGTTGCCGATGACGTGCTTCCTGATGTCGACCTTCGGGTAGATCTCGCCGAGCGACTTCAGCATGACCTCCATCCGCTCGTTCGCGGACAGCGGCAGCCACTTCAGGCTGTCGTCGCACCAGGTGTACGACAGGCAGATGACGGCGGGCTTGTCCGGGCCGTCGTCCAGCAGGTAGGTGCCACGGGTCATCCGGTCGGTGAGCGTCATCGACATGACGTCACGGCCCGTCTCCTCGTCCTTGTCCAGCCAGAACGGCCGGTCCACGGGCACGAAGAGCTTGCTGGACTCCATGTAGTGGGTGCGCTCGATCGCCGTCCAGTGGTCGATCGGGAACAGCGCGTCGTCACAGGCGATCTTGGAGAGCAGCATCCAGGACTGGGCGGTGAAGATCGCCGCCTGGTAGGTGCGGATGTCCCCGTGCGCGTCCGTCACGGTGATCCGGTTGCCGGCGGTGCGGTGCAGCCGGGTCACGGCGGGCCGGGGCTCGCCGTTCTCGTGCAGCGACTTCAGGGACGTGCCGTAGGCCCAGTGCACGATCTTCTGCGGCTCGCGCTCCCACAGGCGCAGCGGCAACTGCTGCGAGCCGCCGACGATGCCGCGGTGGTGGTCGTCGGCCTCGGTGTAGACGACCCGCAGGATCTCCAGGATGGAGTTCGGGAAGTCGGTGTCCCAGCCGCCGGTGCCGAAGCCGACCTGGCCGAAGATCTCGCGGTGCCGGAAGGACCTGAAGGCCTCGGAGTCGCAGAGGAAGCCGTAGAACGTCTGGTTGTCGAGCTTCTCGACGAGCTTGGACCAGATCTCGCGGATGCGCGGCACATCGCGCTCGCGCATGGCCCGGTTCATGTCGGAGAAGTCGGCGCCCTCCTCCAGGCACGCGTTCCACGCCTTCGCCACGTCACGGTAGACCTGCGGCAGGTCGTCGAGGGTCTCGGCGTAGTGCGTCTCTCCCTTGAGGTCCACGACGGTCGAGGGGGTGGCCTCGGCGAGCGGGTTGGGGAACGGCCTGGTCTTCAGGCCCACCAGGTCGATGTAGTGCTGGAGTGCCGTGGAGGACGGCGGGAAGCGCATCGCGCCCATCTCGGCGGTCAGCGACGGGTCGCAGCCCTCGAAGCCGACGGTGCGCAGCCGGCCGCCGATCTTGTCGGCCTCGTAGACGACGGGCTTGAGGCCCATCTTCATGAGCTCGTACGCGGCCACGATGCCGGACAGGCCACCGCCGATGACGGCGACCTCGGTGCCGTGCGCGGTCGCGGGTATCTGGCCGAGGCCCGCCGGATGGGCGAGGAAGTCGTCGTAGGCGTAGGGGAAGTCCGGGCCGAACATGGTGATCGGCGGCTGCTGCTCGTCTGCGTGCTCGACGGCGTTGGGCACCGTGGACGTCATGGGGTACGGACTCCTTGCGCGGGAAGAACTCGGGGGAAGGCTGCGGAGGTCAGACGAGGGACCCGTAGAGGCCGGGGCGGCGGTCCTTGAGGTACGGGTTCGCCTCGCGGGAGGCGGCGAGGTGGGCGGGGTCGGCGTCGGCGAGGACGAGTTCCTCGACGCGGCCCGCCCGGGCGCGGGCGACACCGTCGGGTCCGGCGAGGGTGGACAGCCCGACGAATTCGAACTCGCCTTCCTGACCGACCCGGTTGACGTAGGCGACGTACATCTGGTTCTCGAAGGCCCGCACCGGGACGAGGGACTCGGCGACGAACTGGAACGGATGCATCTGGGCCGTGGGGACCACGAGGAGGTCGGTGCCGGCCAGGGCGTGGGCGCGGACGTTCTCCGGGAACTCCACGTCGTAGCAGATCATCAGGCCGATGCGCAGGCCGTTCAGCTCGGCCTGGACGACCGGCTGGTCGCCCGGGGTGAAGTGGTCGCGTTCGAAGCAGCCGAAGAGGTGGGTCTTGCGGTAGTTCGCGAGGCGGACGCCGTCGGCGGAGATGAGCTGCGCGGCGTTGAAGACGGTCTCGCCGTCCCGCTCCGGGTAGCCGTAGGCGAGCGCCAGACCGTGCCGCGAGGCGATGTCCGCGATCGCGTCCGCGGAGTCGCCGTCGGCCGGCTCGGCGAGCCGGGTGATCGCGGCACCGATCGCGTACCCGGTGAGGAACATCTCCGGGGCGACCAGCAGCCCGGCCCCGGCGGCGGCGGCACGGCCCGCGGCCTCGTCGAGCACCTTGAGGTTCTCGGCGACCGAGCCGGGGCGGCCGGAGCTCTGGAGCAGGGCGGTGCGCATGCGTGTTCTCCACCGGTACGGAGGGGGTCAGGGGGCCAGTTAGACGGTACGGTCGGCGCCCTCGGCCGGACAAGGAGGAGCCGTTGCGCGCCCGTGCGCGGATCGTTGCGTGCGAGACGGGCCATCCGGCGATTCGTTGCGTGCCGGCGGCCCCGTCCTGGGGCCGCCGGGGCGGGGGCAGAAGGCGCTCCGGCCGGTGCGGGCCGGTGCCTCCCCGGGGCTCACAGCTCGCGCAGCCGCTCCACGATCTCCCGTAGCAGCTCCGGGTCGGCCGCCGGGGCGCCCGCGGGTCTGCGGCGCGGCTCGTCGATGCGCACCAGACCGGCCTCGGCCAGATCGCCCAGCAGCACACGGACGACGGTGAGCGGGAGGTCGGCGTCCGCGGCGAGTTCCACGACCGGCCGCGGCCCACGGCGCACCAGGTCGAGCAGGGACGCCCGGGCGTGATCGACGTCCGGGCGCGAGTCCTCCGTGTCCAGGGCGGTGACCTGCGACATCAGGTCGATGGGGTGCCGGTGCGAGGGACGGGTCCGGCCCCGCGTCACGGTATAGGGGCGCACCATCGACCCGGTCTCGTCCTCGTACCAGTGGTCGTCTTCGGGCACGGCCGGTCAGGTGTCGGCGGGGCCCGAGGCCGACCGCACGGCGGCGTCCATATGGCGGCCGACCCGGCGTACGAGCAGCGCCATCTCGTGCGCCAGCTGTCCGACGTCGGTCCGGGCCTCGCTCAGTACGGCCAGCCGGGTGCCGGCTCCGGCCGGGGTGACGAACAGGTATGCGTCGTCGAGCATCACCATGGTCTGCCGGACCTGCCCCGCGCCGAACCGCTCCCCCGCCGAGCGGGCCAGGCTGTGGAAGCCGGAGCTGACGGCGGCGAGGTGCTCGATGTCCTGTCGGCGCATGCCCTCCGAGCAGCTCAGCGGGAGGCCGTCCGCGGTCAGCAGCACGGCCTGGCGTACGTGGTCGGTTCTGGCCACGAGGTCGTCGAGCAGCCAGCCGAGGTCCGTGCCGGGCGGCTGGTCGGCCTCGGCGGGGTGCTCGGGGCTGCGGTCACGGCGCATCGTCGGCGTCCGTCCCTTCCTCGCTGTCGGTTCGCTCCGTGGGGATTGCGGTTCGCCCGGTGGGGCCGGGTTCCATGGGCGTGCCCTTCCGGCCGCGGTCCAGGCCGCGCTGGTAGGCGCCGAAGATGGCCCGGACCTCATCGGCGCTCACCTCGCGTCCCGGGGCCGGCCCAGAGGTCGGGGCCTCGGTGCGCAGACCGGGGGCGAGGGAGGTCTGACGGACCCGGGTGGGCAGGGCGGGAACGCCGGAGGGCGGGCCACCGGAGGCCTGGGGGCCGGACGTCGAACTCCCGGAGGCCGGGGAGCCGGACGTCGAACCCCCGGAGGCCGTGGCGCTCCCGGTTCCGCCGGCCGCCGTCCCCTCCGTGGCCGGCGACCCCCGCTCGCCCGTATACGCGGACCCTTCCTCACGCGGATGCCGCTGCTCCCGCTCCGGCTCCCGCTCCCCGTCCCGGGTGAGCACCGCCGTCCTCCCCCGAGCGGGCAGCGCCCGCACGGGCGCCTCGTCGCCCTGGACCGGTGTCCCGGGCCCGACCTCCGCCAGGACCGCCTCCGGCAGCAGCACCACCGCCGTCGTACCGCCGTACGGCGACCGGGTCAGGGTGACCTCGACACCGTGACGGGCGGCGAGCCGGCCCACCACGTACAGCCCCAGCCGGTCGTGGCGCGTCGGATCGAAGTCGTCCGGCCCGGTGAGCGTGCGGTGGGCCGCTTCGATCTGGTCGGGGCCGAGGCCGAGGCCACGGTCGTCGATCTCCAGGACGAAACCGCCGCGGGCCTGTTCGGTGCGCAGGGTGACCCGTGTGTGGGGCGGAGAGAACACGGTGGCGTTCTCTAGCAGTTCGGCGAGCAGATGCACGATGTCGGCGACGGCGTCCGCCGCGATGCCCACGTCCGGCATCGGCGGCACCACCACGCGTGCGTAGTCCTCGATCTCGCTCACCGCGGAGGACACCACGTCGGCGACGGGCACAGGTCGCCGCCATCTGCGGCCGGGGGCCGCGCCGGAGAGGATGATCAGGCTCTCCGCGTGCCGCCGCATACGGGTGGTCAGATGGTCGATCCGGAACAGTTCCTCGAGGACGTCCGGGTCGTCCGTACGTCTCTCCAGTGTGTCGACGAGCTTCAGCTGGCGGTGGACGAGGGCCTGGTTGCGCCGTGCGATGTTGAGCAGCACGGCGAAGAGTCCGCGGCGGAGCGTGGCCTGCTTCACGGCGGCTTCGACGGCCGCGCGGCGTGCGGCGTTGAACGCCCGGCCTACCTGCCCTATCTCGTCGGGGCCCCCCTCGCCCTCGGCCAGCGGCGGCGCCTCGGCGAGGGCGTCCACCTCCTCGCCGGCACTCAGCCGTTCCATGACCTCGGGAAGCTGTCGGGTGGTCAGCAGGTCGGCGGCGTCCCGCAGTGTCTCCAGACGGCGGGAGATGCGCCGGGCGCCGCGCACCGCCAGCCACAGCGACAGGCCCACGGCGGCCAGGCCGACCACCCCGACGGCTGCGGCCACGGCCAGCTCCCGGTAGGCGAAGGCCCGCCCGTGCGCGGCCGAGTTCTTGGCGGCCTGGGTGCACAGCAGCATGTAGCGCTTCACGGCCCGGTCGGTGGTCGTGCGCCAGGAGTCGGCGGCGACCGCCCGGCCCGCGCCGGCGGCACCCGCCCGCAGAAGCGCGTCCTCGCCGGCCGTCAGGGCCTCGTGCACCTGGTCACGCCGGAACCGCTCGAAGAGCGTGCGCGAGTCGGCCGGAAGGTCGGGCACATAGGTCCGCTCGAACACACGGCGGTCCTCGATGGTGGCCGTGAGCATGTCGTACTGACGGTCGGTCAGTCGACCGGCCGCGCGCGCGCCGGCGACCAGCGCGTCCTCCCGCGAGACGAACTCCCGCACCCGCACCAGCTCGGTGACGACCTGTGCCTCCCGCGCGAGGCGGCCGGCCTGGAGCGCGGTGAGGGCGGACTGGACGTCGAAGCCGGGTTCCACGAGCGTGCTGTACTCGCTCACCGCACGGTCCCAGGAGACACGGCCCGACAGCACGCGCTCCCGCAGCACCTCCAGCCTGCCCGCGGCGGCGAGCGCGGCGTCGAGCGTCCGGCGCTGCCGGGCGGACAGCCGGCCGCGGTCCCCGTCCCGGATGGCGTCACGCAGGGCGTTCACCGCCCGGTCGGTTCGGCGCTGCTGCTCCAGCAGGTCGAGGGCCTCCCCGTTGCGGTGGCCTCCGCCCAGATACGCGGCCGCGAGCCGCCGTTCGATCTGGATCTGTCCGATGGCCGTGTCGACGGGCGTGCCGAAGTCCTCGTACACGCCCTGGACCCGGACGAGCGCGCGGAGGTCGCCGGTGACCGACACCATGGCGAAGCTCCACAGCGTCAGCAGGGCGACGGCCGGAGCGAGCGAGAGCGCCACGATGCGCGCGCGGACCGTGGTGGGACGGCCGAAGGACCAGCGCATGGTCTCCCCAGGGGACAGGACGGTGGGGTGCCGGGCGGGGCTCGGGCGACCCGCAGGTGTTACTCGCCGGTAGCGAGTGCGGCACAACCTACGGGATGGCGTGCCGCCACCGCAATGGTGTTCCGGGTGACCCGGTGTCATGACCTCCGGGAGACGGCGAAGGTGGTGACCACCGCCGCGTGGTCCGAGGGCCAGTCGTTGCCGGTGACGTCGGGCCAGGGGTGCGGGGTGCCGGTGACCACCGTGCGGGAGTCGAGCACCTCCAGGCCCCGGTGGAGCACGTAGTCGATGCGGTCCTGCGGTTCGGGGCGCCCGCTGCCGTCCTCGTGCAGGGGGTGGACCGGGGACCAGGTGTGGCCCGGGTCGCGGGCCGGGTCCGGGTGCGCCTCGCGGTAGGAGTCGCGAAGGCCCGCCTCCTCGGCGGCCTTCGTCACCGGCCAGGCGACCTCCGGCCGGTCCAGGTGCGAGGGGCAGTTGAAGTCGCCGACGAGCACGATGGGAACGCCCTCGGCGACCGACTCGTCGATCCGGCGCAGGGTGTCCCGCATCTGGGCGAGCCGCACCTCCTCGTGGGCGATCAGCTCGGCCGCGGGCAGCCCGTCGAAGGCGGATTCGTAGGGGCCGTACGGCGTGTAGTCCAGGTGTGCCGTCCAGATGTCGACCTCGCACCCCGGGCCGATGCGTACCCGCACGCCGGCCGCCCCGTAGAAGCCCACGTCCGGGTCGCCGAAGCGGGCGGTGATCGGGTACCGGCTGATGACGCCGAGGTTCTGCCCGGCCCGGTGGTGGTACCAGCCGAGTGCCTCGGCCAGTTCCCGGGCCGCAGTGCCGCCGGTCTCCTGCAGGCCCACCACATCGGCCCCCGTCTCCAGGACGGCCTTGAGCTGCTTGGCCCGGTGGTCGTCGACCATGCTGCCGCCGAGCCACAGGTTCCAGCTCATCACGCGCAGCTCGTACGACAGCAGGGACCGCAGCCGCTCGGGTGTGGCCTCCTCCAGGCTGGCCAGCACGGTCCGTCCGGGCGCCGCGTCGATCGGCGCGAGCGACGGTACGGCGAGCACCGCGCAGCCCGCCGCCTCGGCGGAGGCGACCCCGGTCGGGGTGTCCTCCACGGCCACGCAGCCGGCGGGGTCGACGCCGAGCGCGCGGCACGCGGCCTGATAGGGGTCGGGCGCGGGCTTGGTGCGCTCGGTGTCGTCGGCGGTGACGGAGACCGCGAAGCGTTCGGCGCCCAGTGCTTCCAGGACCATGTCGGTGACGGCCCTCGGGGAGGCGGTCACCAGGGCGGTGGGGATGCCGTCGCGGGCGAGGGCGTCGAGCAGGCCGAGCGCGCCGGGGCGGGGTACGACGCCGTCCCGGACGCGGTCGGCGAACTCACGGTCCAGCTCGGCGGCGAGTTCGGCGGCCGGGGCGCCGGTGAGCGAGGCCAGCCAGCCGGCCGTGTGCTCGACGGGTCGGCCGAGCACCTCCGGCTGGTCGCCGGCTCCCAGTGTCCGGCCGACTCCGGCCGCGACCCGCTCCACCGCCTCCCACCACAGACGCTCGGTGTCGACGAGCGTGCCGTCCATGTCGAACAGGACGGCCTGGAGGGGGCGTCGGGTCACGGTTCTCTCTTTCCTGTGTGGGGGGAGGGCTTGCATCCGGGTGGGCTTCAGCGGGTGCGCTCGGCCACCAGCGCGGGGCGCTCCGGCAGCGTCACCGTCACGGCGGCGCCCGCGGTCAGCGCCGCCGCCTCGGGCGCCGGCAGGTCGGCCTTCACCTCGGTGGCGTCGGCGAGGCGCACGGTCAGCCGGACCGTCGCGCCGAGGAACGCGGTGGCCACCACGCGCGCCTCTCCCTTGTCGTCCGCGGTCACCCGCACCGCCTCTGGCCGCACCAGCACGTCCACCTCGCTCACGGCGGGCGCCTCCCCGTCGACGGGCAGCCGCTGCCCGAGGACCTCGACGGCGCCCGAGGACAGCACGCCGGGGATCCGGCTCATCGTGCCGACGAACTCGGCGACGAAGGGTGTGGCGGGGCGGCCGTACAACTCGGCGGGTTCGGCACACTGTTCGAGCCGTCCGGCGCGCATCACCGCGACGCGGTCCGCCATGGACAGGGCCTCCTCCTGGTCGTGGGTGACGAACAGGGTGGTGATGCCGAGTTCCTGCTGGAGGCGGCGGATCTCCTCGCGCAGGGTGAGCCGCACCTTGGCGTCGAGCGCGGAGAGCGGCTCGTCGAGCAGCAGGACGCGCGGGCGCAGGGCGAGCGCCCGGGCCAGGGCCACGCGCTGCTGCTGTCCGCCGGAGAGCTGGTGCGGGAAGCGATCGCCCTTGTCGCCGAGGCCGACCAGGTCGAGCAGTTCGGCGGCACGGGCGCGGCGCTGCGCGGTGCGCACCTTGCGCATGCGCAGCCCGAAGGCCACGTTGTCGACGACGGTCAGATGCGGGAAGAGGCTGTACGACTGGAAGACCATCCCGGCGTCGCGGCGGTGGGCCGGGACGCGGGTGACGTCCTCGCCGTCCACGAGCACCTCCCCGGAGTCGGGGTGCTCGAATCCGGCGAGCATGCGCAGCGCGGTGGTCTTGCCGCAACCGGACGGCCCCAGCAGGGCGAGGAGCTCGCCGGGACGGACGGTCAGGTCGAGTCCGTCGAGGGCGACGGTGGCGCCGAACTCGCGCCGCAGAGCGCGGAATTCGACGGTCGCTGCGTGGTCGCGGGATACGGCCGCAGCGCGCGGGGCGGCCTGGTCGAGGGTCATGTGGTTCATCCCTTGGCGGCGGATCGGGAGCGCCCGCCGAAGACGGCGAGCGAGAGGAGCAGGGCCCAGGTGACGAGCAGGCTGAGCACGGAGACGGCGACGGAGAGCTGGGCCTGGGAGCCGCCGACGCTGTAGATCCACACCGCGAAGGGAGTGAAGCCCAGCAGCTGGGCGACGGTGAACTCGCCGAGGACCAGCGCCAGCGTGAGGAAGGAGGCGTTCAGCAGCGCTCCGCGCAGATTCGGCAGCACCGCCCGGACCAGCGCCTGGGCCGGGCTCGCCCCGCAGCTGCGCGCGGCCTCCACGAGGGTGCGCACGTCGATGGCCCGCAGGCCCGCGTCCAGGGCCCGGTACACGAACGGCAGCGCCATCACGACGTAGGCGAGGACGAGCACGACGGGGAAGTCCTGGTTCTGGATCGCCACGAACGTCTGGAACAGCGGTGTGCGGGAGAGGTAGTCGGGTCCCCACTTCAGGACGGTGGCGATGCCCGCGACGAACGCGATCGGCGGGACGACGAGCGGCAGCGAGCAGACCACCTCGACGACCGGCCGCAGCCGGGGCGCGTCCAGTCGCAGCGCGACGGTGGCGGGCACCATCAGCAGCAGCACCACGACGATGGTGGCGGCCGCCAGTTCCAGCGACAGCAGCAGGCCGGAGCCGAAGCCGGGGGTGGAGACGATCCGGCGGTAGGCGTCGAAGGTGACACCCTGGCCGGGCACGTCCACCGTGAAGACCACGGAGGCGGCGAGCGGGACCAGGAAGTACAGGCCGGCCAGGGTGAGCACGCCCCAGCGCCACAGGTTCAGGCGAGCCATCGCGCACTCCGTCGTTGCAGGGGCAGGTACACGGCCATGACCAGGCCCGCGACCAGGACCATGTCGAGGCTGAGGGCGAGCGCGACGTTCTCCTGGCCGACCAGGACGTTGCCGGAGAGGGCGTCGGCGATCTGGAGGGTGACCAGCGGTACCGCGCTGCCCACCATGGCCGCGGCGGTGGCGTACGCGGAGAAGGCGCTGCCGAACAGCAGCACGAGTCCACCGAGCAGCGAGGGCAGCAGCACGGGCAGGGCCACATGGCGCCAGTACTGGACGGTGGTGGCGCCGTTGTTGTGCGCGGCCTCCCGCCACTGGGCGCGCAGGCCCTCCAGCGCCGGGGTGATGGTGAGGACCATCAGCGGGACCAGGAAGTAGAGGTAGACGATGACCAGGCCCCAGAAGCTGTAGAGGTTCCAGCCCTTGTCGGTGAGGCCCAGGTGGCGGGTGACCACTCCGGAGTTGCCTAGGGTGGCGACGAAGGCGAAGGCCAGCGGCACGCCGCCGAAGTTGGCGAGGACCCCGGAGGCGGTGAGCACGGCCTCGCGCAGGGCGCGGAATCGGGAGGTCACCACGGCCTGGGCGAGCAGCAGCCCGAGGACGGTGCCGAGGGCGGCGCAGACGGCGGACAGCTTCACGCTGCCTGTCAGGGCGGTGAGGTAGGCGCCGTGCAGGGAGACGGTCAGGTTCGCCGTGCCGTAGGTCGTGGCGCCCGTCGTGGGGTCCTTGACGCTGAAGGCGCCGTTCAGCATGGCCAGGGCGGGAATACCGAAGGCGACGGCCGTGAAGGCGAGCAGCGGGACGACGGCGAGGGTGCCGGGGACGCGGCGCCGCCGCTGCTGTGGAGCAGCGGCGGGCGCCACCTCGGCCTCGGTGAGGACGGCGGTCATCCGGAGACGGCCTTCCCCCAGCCCTGCGCGATGGCCGTCTTGGCCTTGCTCTGCTGTGCCTCGGTCGGGAAGGCCGGCGTGCCGGAGACCTGCGGGAGCTTGGCCGCGGCGGTCTTGTCGAGCGTGCCGGCCTTGTCCATGGCGGTCATCAGCGCGGGGCGGGCGTATCCCTTGAGCCAGAGGTTCTGCCCCTCGGTGCTGTAGAGGTACTCCTGCCACAGGCGGGCGGCCGCCGGGTGCGGGGCGTCCTTGGTGATGGCCTGCGAGTAGTACTGGGCGTACCGGCCGTCGGAGGGGATGGCGACCTTCCAGTCGACGCCCTTGGACTTGAACTCGTCGGCGTACCCGGCGTTCAGGTAGTCCCAGTCGATGCTGATCGGGGTCTCGCCCTTCTCGACGGTGGCCGGGGTGGACTCGACGGGCGTGTAGTTGCCGTTCTTCTTGAGCTTGGCGAAGAGGTCGAGGCCGGGCTGGACGTCGTCGAAGGAGCCGCCGTTCGCGAGCGCGGCCGCGTAGACGCCACCGAAGGCGGAACCCGACTTGGTGGGGTTGCCGTTGAGCGCGACCTGGCCCTTGTAGCGCGGCTCGAGGAGGTCCTTGAAGCTGGTCGGGCACTGCTTGACCCGCTTGGCGTCGCAGCCGATGGAGATGTAGCCGCCGTAGTCGTTGTACCAGCGGGCCCGCGGGTCCTTCTGGCCTTCGGGGATGTCGGCGTAGCCCGTCACCTTGTACGGCGCGAGCAGTCCCTGCTGGGCGGCGCTGAGCGCGAAGGAGCTGCCGAGGTCGAGGACGTCGGGGGCGCGGTCCTGGCCCTTGCGGGAGGTGACGGCGTTGATCTCGTCCTGGCTGGAGCCGTCGGGGTTCTCGACCTGCACCTTGATGCCGTACTTCTTCTGGAAGCCGTCGATCAGGGCGCCGTAGTTGGCCCAGTCGCGGGGCAGGGCGATCGCATGGAGCGTGCCCTCCTTCTTGGCCGCCTTCACGAGGGCGTCGAGGCCGCCGAAGTCCGCGGCCGAGGCCGCGGTGGCCGCGCTCTTGCCGTCGGCGGTGGTGGACGCGTTGTCGGGGGCCGCGCCGCAGGCGCTGAGGGCGAGGGCGGCGGCGACGGCGAGGCCACCGGTGAGGACGGCGGTTCTCGGCAGGAACACGGTCACTGTCTCTCCAGGAGTACGCGCGAGCGGTGAGCTGAGGCAGGGAGAACTTGCTGAACTTGTCTGAACAAGTTGTCCTTAGTACGCCCGTCGCGGATGTCCTTTTCGTAAACGACGGCGAAACCCTGGACCCTTCTTGCCTGCACAATCCCGACAGGGGAAGATCACGCCCAGGTCTCGACTAGGCTGGCCACGCTGTGAACAGCAGCCGACTCAGAGGGGAAGCATGGCGGCGCGACACGAGGAGATCGCCGACGAACTGCGGCGGGCGATCGACCGCGAGGAGTACACGGTGGGCAGTCTGCTGCCCACGGAGACGGATCTCGCGGCCCACTACGGCGTCTCCCGCGGCACGATCCGCCAGGCGGTCGCGGCCCTGACCGCCGAAGGGCTCATCGGGTCCCGGCAGGGCGCCCGCCGGGTGGTGCTGGCCAGCCGCCGCAGCCAGAGCTTCGCGGAGCTGCGCAGCTTCGCGCAGTGGGCCCGCGCCATGGGGCGCGAGGCGACCGGGCATGTGGTGCGGCAGGAGTACCGGCCGGCCGCCAAGGAGGACGCGGTACGGCTCCAACTGGCGGAGCGCACACCGGTGTTGCACGTGCTGCGGGTGCGCGGGCTGGACGGCGAGCCCGTGCTGCTGGAGCGCACCGTGTACGCCGACTGGATCTCCCCGGCGGTGGAGTCCATCGAGCCGGACTGCCCCTCCGTCACCCAGCGGCTCTTCGAGGACACGGGCCTGGTGTTCGCATACGGCGAGCACATCATCGACGCCGTCGCGGCGGGCGCCCAGGACGCCGAACTGCTCGGTGTACGCAGGGCCGGCCCGCTGCTGCGGGTCCGCCGGGTCACGACCACCCGCGAGGGGCGGCCGGTGGAGTGGTCGGACGACCGCTACCGCTCGGACGCCGTGAGCTTCAGCGTCCACAACTCGATAGGGAACAACGCGCTGGCCCGGAAGACCGCGGAATAGGGCTCGGGATGTGCCGATTCCTGCCGGGTGCGGGCCGTCCTGGGCCGGTCGCGCGGTTTGCCCGGGGCCCTCGGGCGCGCAGGAGCGGCCGCCCGGGAGGGTTTACGTCGGCGATCCCGACGAGAACCGGCGCAGCAGCGGCGACAGCACGAGCACCGACTTCGTGCGCTCCACGAACGGCTCCCCGGCGATCCGCTCCAGCACGCGCTCGAAGTGGCGCATGTCGGAGGCGAAGACCTGCGCGATCGCGTCCGCCTCACCGGTGACGGTGGAGGCGGCCACGACCTCCTGGTAGCGCTCCAGACCCCGCTGGATGGTCTCCGGCGACGTGTTGCGCCGGCAGTAGATCTCGACGAACCCCTCGGTCTCCCAGCCGAGCGCCCCCGGGTCCACCCGGACCGTGAACCCGGTGATCGCGCCGGTGGCGCGCAGCCGGTCCACCCGCCGCTTCACGGCGGGCGCGGACAGGCCGACCAGATACCCGATGTCCGCGTAGGAGCGGCGGGCGTCCTCGGCGAGGGCGTGGACGATGCGTTCGTCGAGATCGTTCAGCAAGGCGGGTGGTTCACTTCTCTACGGTGACTGCGGGTGCCGTGGGCTCCGCGGCGGACAGCCGGGAACGCCGGTAGCCATACAGGAAGTAGAACATGAGCCCGACGGCCATCCAGACCCCGAAGACCACCCAGGTGACGGTCGACAGGCTGCCCATCATCCACACGCAGAGCGCGAAGCCCAGCGCGGGCAGCACCGGCGACAACGGCACCCGGAAGGTACGGGACATGTGCGGACGGGTCCGGCGCAGCACCACGACCGCGATATTGACCAGCGCGAAGGCGAACAGCGTGCCGATGCTCGTGGCGTCGGCCAGCTGCCCGAGCGGGATCGCCGCCGCCAGGACACCGCAGAAGGCGGAGACGATGACGGTGTTGGCGCGAGGTGTGCCGGTCCTGGGGTGCACCCGGGAGAAGACCTTGGGCACCAGGCCGTCCCGGGACATCGCGAAGAGGATGCGCGTCTGGCCGTAGAGCACGGTCAGCACGACGCTCGCGATGGCGATGACCGCGCAGGCCGCCAGCAGCGTGCCCCAGAACGTCTGTCCCGTGACGTCCTTCATGATCTGGGCGAGCGCCGCCTCCGAGTCGTTGAACCGCTTCCAGGGCTTCGCGCCCACGGCGACGGCGGCGACGACGACGTACAGCGCCGTCACGATCACCAGCGAGAGCATGATCGCGCGCGGCAGGTCGCGCTGGGCGTTCTTGGCCTCCTCACCGGCCGTGGAGGCGGCGTCGAAGCCGATGTAGGAGAAGAAGAGCGTGGCCCCGGCAGCGCTGACCCCGGCCATGCCGAGCGGCATGAAGTTCGCGTAGTTGCCGGAGCGGAAGCCCTGGATCCCGATCAGGCAGAACAGCAGCAGCGCGGCGATCTTCACACAGACCATGATCGTGTTGGCGCGCGCCGACTCCCTGGCACCGCCGAGCAGAAACGCCATGGCCAGCAGTACGACGATCAGCGCGGGCAGGTTGAAGATGCCGCCGTCACCGGGCGGGGCGGACAGAGCGGCCGGGATGGTGACACCGATGGTGCCGTCCAGCAGCTCGTTGAGGTACTCGCCCCAGCCGACCGCGACGGCGGCGACCGACACGCCGTACTCCAGGACCAGACACCAGCCGCAGATCCAGGCGATCAGCTCACCCATCGTTGCGTACGCATACGAGTACGAGGAACCGGAGACCGGGATCGTGCCCGCCAGCTCGGCGTAGGACAGCGCGGAGAACAGCGCGGTGAGACCGGCGATCACGAAGGACAGCGTCACGGCCGGACCGGCCTTCGGGACGGCCTCGCCGAGAACCACGAAGATGCCGGTGCCGAGCGTGGCACCGATGCTGATCATGGTCAGCTGCCACAGCCCGAGCGAACGCCGCAGCGTTCCTCCCTCGCCCTGGCCGCCCTCGGCGACCAGGCGTTCCACGGGCTTACGGCGCATCAAACGCGCACCGAGGCCGGGTGAGGGCGTTGCCGGATGACTGGGGGACTGCGGGGGTGCGCCTTGGTCGAGCACGCGTGGGCTCCTTATCGCTGCTGGTCAAGGGGGCAGGCGCGGACCGGCGGCACCCGGGGACGGGGACCACCGAGCGGGGTCCTCGCCACGCACGTACAGCGCATGACCCTATGAGTCCGCCCTTCACGGGCGTAATGCAGCAACCTTGCGCACCGTCGCAAGATCCTTGCGTTCATCGGGAAGTGGCGGAATTTTGTTGCGCGAGCCCTTTCGATGTTTGCGCCGGTCGATCACCGGGGCTGCCCCCTCCCCCCGTCCCCCGGCCGGCGGCCGCCGTCCGCCCGGGCATGCGGACGGCCCCCGCTCCCCGTTTCCGGGGTGCGAGGGCCGTGGCCGAGGACGTCGTCCCGTCAGCTCCAACTGGCGTGCAGCGGCTTGCCCTCCGCGTAGCCCGCCGCGCTCTGGATGCCCACGACGGCCCGCTCGGCGAACTCCTCCAGGGAGCTCGCGCCGGCGTACGTGCAGGAGGAGCGGACGCCCGCGATGATCGAGTCGATCAGGTCCTCGACGCCCGGGCGGGCCGGGTCGAGGAACATGCGGGAGGTCGAGATGCCCTCCTCGAACAGCGCCTTGCGGGCCCGGTCGTACGCCGACTCCTCCGACGTGCGGTTGCGGACCGCGCGCGCCGACGCCATGCCGAACGACTCCTTGTAGAGGCGGCCGCCCGCGTCCTGGTGCAGGTCGCCCGGGGACTCGTAGGTGCCCGCGAACCACGAGCCGATCATCACATTGGACGCACCCGCCGCCAGTGCCATGGCGACATCGCGCGGATGACGGACGCCGCCGTCCGCCCAGACGTGCTTGCCGTGCTTCCTCGCCTCGGCCGCGCACTCCAGCACCGCCGAGAACTGGGGCCGGCCGACGCCGGTCATCATCCGCGTGGTGCACATGGCACCGGGGCCCACACCGACCTTGACGATGTCCGCTCCGGCCTCGATCAGGTCGCGCACGCCCTCGGCGGCGACGATGTTGCCCGCCACCAGCGGCACCTTCGCATCGAGCGCCCGCACCGTCCTGATGGCGCTGATCATCGACTCCTGGTGGCCGTGCGCGGTGTCGATCACGAGGGTGTCCACACCCGCGTCGAGCACCTGCTTGGCCTTGCCCTCGACGTCACCGTTGATGCCGACGGCGGCGGCGACGCGCAGCCTGCCGTGCGCATCGGTGGCCGGGGTGTAGAGCGTGGCGCGCAGGGCGCCCTTGCGGGTGAGGATGCCGGCGAGCTTGCCCTCCTTGTCGACGGCGGGCGCGTAACGGCGGTTGGCGCCGTCGAGGACGTTGAACGCCTCACCCGGGTCGATGTCGGCGTCGAGCAGCAGCAGGTCCTTGGACATGACCACTTCGAGCTGGGTGAAGCGGTCCACTCCCGAGAGGTCCGTGTCCGTGACCACGCCGATCGGCCGCTGCTCCGCGTCGACGACCACGCCCGCGTTGTGCGCGCGCTTGGGCAGCAGCGCCAGGGCGTCGGCGACGGTCTGGTGCGGGGCGAGCACGATCGGGGTGTCCAGCACCAGATGACGGCTCTTGACCCAGGAGATGACGTCGGTGACCACGTCGATCGGGATGTCCTGCGGTATGACGACCAGCCCGCCGCGCCGGGCCACCGTCTCCGCCATACGGCGGCCGGCGATCGCGGTCATGTTGGCGACGACCAGCGGGATGGTGGTGCCCGTACCGTCCGGGGCGGAGAGGTCCACGCCCTGCCGGGAGCCGACCGCCGAGCGGCTCGGCACCATGAACACGTCGTCGTACGTCAGGTCGTAGGCGGGCTGGATGTCATTGAGGAAACGCACGTGCTGCACATCCCAGTCGATCAGAGGCGGCCCCCGGACAGGTCAGCCAGGGGGAAGAGCACGTACTTCATTGTCCCATGGCGGCACTCGTCCGGACCCCGGCCAATCATCCAGGCAGGTCAGAGGCTCCTTCGTGGGATCCTCCAAGCTCGAGCGCCACGGACAGCTCCGGCGTCCCCTCCACGGCCTCGGAGAACACCTCCTCGGCGATCCGCCACTCCTCGGGCCGCTCCTTCGCGTACGCCCGCCAGCCCCGCACGACGAGCAGCAGGCCCCGCTCCATGGCACCGGCGGGCCAGACGGAGAGGTCGGTCAGCGAGTCGGCGAGCGCGTCCCAGTTGCGGCCGAACCACTCGGGGAGGTCCAGGGCGCGCACGACCCGTTCCATGAAGGCGGCCTTGTCGGTGGCCCCCTCGAGGTCGAGCGCGACCACGAGGCGGCCCCGCAGGTCGTCGGTCATCTCCGCACCGCCCTGAACGCGTCGTAGTGATCCTCGATGTGATCGTCGAGGTAGTAGACCTCGCCGCACCGCCCGTGACAAGGCGCCGGGCCCCGCGCCGGCTGCCCTGTGGAGCGTCCCCCGCGCGCGGGGGACGCCACTGGACGACGTGCCCGCGCCTACACGGCGTGGTGCCGTCACGGCCGTCCCTTCCCGTCCGGGCGGCCGCCAGGTGCGCGACCACGCCCGGGCGTCGGCCCCGTGGAGCCGCGCCCGGGCCCAAGGCCCCCCTCAGGGCCCTCAGGGCGCCGTCGGGGTCCTCATGGACCCTCGGGGCCCCCAGGGGCCGTCCGAGCCCCCGGAGACCGTCTGAGCCCTCAGGGGCCGTCGGGGTCCGCCCGGTGCAGCGCGGGGGTCGGCGTCGGGCCCACCGTCATCAGGGAGTCCGCCGCCGCCGTGTCCGTCACCAGGCTGGTGACGAGGCCGGAGCGCAGTACCGCGTCGATGGCGGCCGCCTTCCGCTGCCCGCCCGCGATCGCGACGACCTCGGGGATACGCCGCAGCTGGTCGGCCTTGACCGTGATGCATCGCTCCCCGAGGTCCCGTCCGACCCGGCGGCCCTCGGCGTCGAAGAGGTGCGCGGACATCTCGGCGGCGACACCGAGGGACGCGTAGTGGGCGCGCTCCTCCTCGGTGAGCATGTCGTGCACCGTGGAGATGCCGGGCTCCCAGGAGCCGATGGAGACGCAGGCGACCGTGACCTTGTCGAAGTACTCGAAGGCGCGAGCGATCCCCGTCTGGTTGCGGAGGGCGGCCGCGGTCGCCGCGTCCGGCAGCAGCATCGGCGCGTAGATCGGGTGCGCGTCGCCGCCCGAGACCTGCGCGGCGCGGCGAACGGCCTCCACCGAGCCGCGCTCGGCGGTCCCGGCGTCGTACACGCCCGTCAGCTGCACCACCGTGCAGGGCGGCAGCCGGTCAAGGGCGGCCGCCATGTGGATGGTCGACCGGCCCCAGGCGAGCCCCAGCACATCGCCCTCGGTCACCAGTTCGCCGAGCAGGTCGGCGGCCACCTCGCCCAGGTTCTCGGGATCGGGCGACTCCTCGGCCTCGGCCGGGGACTCGACCACGACGGCGTGTCTGAGGCCGTAGCGGGCGCGCAGCGCGTCGGAGCGCTCCGCGTCCAGCTCGGCCGGAACACGGATCTCGATCCGTACGAGATCCCGTTCGAGGGCGGTCTCCAGGACCCGGGCCACCTTGAAGCGGCTGACGCCGAACTCCTCCGCGATCTGGATCTTGGACTTGCCCTCGAGATAGAAGCGACGGGCCATGGCCGCCGCCTGCACCAGCTCAGCGGGTCCCATCCGCATGGCTGACCGGCCCGCCGACATACCCGACACGGCCATCTCCTCACTGCTGTTCACACTCTGCATTCGCCGTTCATCCTTGCAGATCCGGCGGATTCGATCAGCCCGGACGGACGGCGTTCAGGTTCCGTTGGCTCAGTCGTCGCACGCCCAGGACGCACGGGCCGTCGCCGCCTGAGCCTGGGTGCGTAGTGCACGTACCGCCGCGGCCGGGTCCGCCGCCCCGTACACCGCCGAACCGGCCACGAAGACGTCCGCTCCCGCCTCCGCGCACCGCTCGATGGTGGAGGCGGAGACGCCGCCGTCGACCTGCAGCCAGAGCTCGAGGCCGTGCTTGCTGATCAGCTCACGGGTGCGGCGGATCTTGGGCAGCATGATGTCCAGGAACGCCTGACCGCCGAATCCGGGCTCGACCGTCATGATCAGCAGCATGTCCAGCTCGGGCAGCAGGTCCTCGTACGGTTCGATGGGCGTCGCAGGCTTGAGCGCCATGGAGGCCCGGGCGCCCTTGGCCCGGATCTCCCGGGCGAGTCGCACGGGCGCGCCGGCCGCCTCGACGTGGAACGTGACCGATCCGGCACCCGCTTCGACGTACTGCGGCGCCCACCGATCGGCGTCCTCGATCATCAGATGGCAGTCCAGCGGGGTGTCCGTCGCCCGTGCCAGGGCCTCCACGACCGGCACGCCGAGCGTGAGGTTCGGGACGAAATGATTGTCCATGACGTCGACGTGGAGCCAGTCGGCTCCCTCCACGGCCTTCGCCTCCTCGGCGAGGCGGGCGAAGTCGGCGGACAGGATGCTGGGGTTGATCTGCACGGCCATGCACCAAGCCTGCCATGCCCGGCTCCGGTCGCTCTCCCCGGTCCGCGCCAAGGGGCTTGGCCGGTCCGACGACGGGCGACGCGCTCCGCACGGCAGCGCCCCGCCCCGCGCCGGCACGGTCGTCCCGCCGGGTGCCGGAAACGCCCCACCACGCCCTGACGAACCCGCCGGGGCCCCGTACCGCACCGCGGCACGCACACGCCGGGCCCTGTACCGCACCGCGGCACGCACACGCCGGGCCCTGTACCGCACCGCGGCACGCACACGCCGCCCGGCCCGGATGTCAGGCAGTGCGGCGGACCAGCGCCAGATACATCGCGTCGGTGTCGTGCAGATGCGGCCACAGCTGCACGTCGGGACCGTCGCCGAGGGCGGGTACGCCGGGCAACAGCGGCCGGGCGTCGATGAGTTCCGCGTCGCGGTACTGCTTGAGGACGTCGTCGACCACGGCCCGGGTCTCGGCGAGGTGGGGCGAGCAGGTGGCGTAACCCACGACGCCCCCGACCCGCACGGACTCCAGGGCCGTCCGCAGCAGGCCACGCTGGAGGGGCGCGAATCCGTCGAGGTCCTCGGGCCGGCGACGCCAGCGGGCCTCGGGCCGTCGGCGCAGCGCACCGAGCCCCGTGCAGGGCACGTCCATCAGGACCCGGTCGAAGGAGCCGGGGCGCCAGGGCGGCCGGGTCCCGTCGGCGGCGATGACCTGGTACGGCCCCGGGTTTCCGGCGAGCGCCCGGGCCACCAGGCCGGCCCGGTGCGGCTGCTTCTCGGAGGCGAGCAGCGTGGCGCCGCGCTCGGCGGCGAGGGCGGCGAGCAGCGCGGCCTTGCCGCCGGGGCCGGCGCATCCGTCCAGCCACCGCTCGTCCGGCCCCTGGAGGGGCGCGTTCGCGAGGGCGAGCGCGACGAGCTGGCTGCCCTCGTCCTGGACGCCCGCACGCCCCTCCCGCACGGCCTCGACGGCCCCGGGGTCACCGCCCTCGGTGAGCCGGACGGCGTACGGCGACCAGCGGCCGGGGACCGCGGCCTCCTCGCGCAGCAGCTCCTCGGCGCCGGCGCGGCCGGGCCGGGCCACGAGCGTCACCTCGGGCCGCTCGTTGTCGGCCTCCAGCAGGTCCTCGATCCCGGCACGACCGCCGCCGAGGGAGTCCCACAGGGCGGAGACGACCCAGCGAGGATGCGAGTGCACGACGGCGAGGTGGTCCTCGGGATCCTGGTCGTAGGGCGGAGCGACCCGTTCCAGCCAGCCGTCGAGGTCGTGCTGGGCGACCTTGCGCAGGACGGCGTTGACGAACTTGGCCCGCCCGTCACCGAGCACGACGCGGGCGAGCTCGACGGTGGCGGACACGGCGGCATGGCTGGGGATCCGTGTTCCCAGCAACTGGTGCGCGCCGAGACTGAGTACGTCGAGCACCGGCGGGTCGACCTCGCGCAGCGGCCGGTCGACGCAGGCCGCGAGGATGGCGTCGTACGTCCCCTGCCGGCGCAGCGTCCCGTACACCAGCTCGGTGGCGAGCGCCGCGTCCCGTCCGTCCAGGTCGCCCTTCTCGCGTGCCTTGCGCAGCAGCGGCGGCAGGACGAGGTTCGCGTAGGCGTCCCGCTCGTCGACGGCCCTCAGCGCGTCGAAGGCGAGGATGCGGACGGGGTCCTTCTTGGGCCGGCGGTAGGGCTTGCCTGGCGTGCGGGGACGACGGGACTGGTCGCTCACGAAAAAGGTGCTCCGGCTATGGGACGACGTGTACCTCCCAGCGTACGTCCGGGAGGTGACGGGCAGGCGGGGAGGTCAGCCGCCGAGGGTCTCCGAGGCGCCGATCCGCACCCCGCGCGCCCAGTCCGCGGCCTGCATCGGCTTCTTGCCCTGGGCCTGCACCCACACCAGCTCCACGGCGTGGGAACCGGTGCCGACGTACACGTTGTTCTTGCCGACCGACAGCTGCCCCGGGGCGAGATCCGTGCGGTCGGGCACGGGGGTGACCTGGATCAGCTTGAGCCGCTCGCCGCGGAAGGTGGTCCAGGCGCCGGGCGCGGGCGTGCAGCCCCGCACCACGCGGTCGACGCGGAGCGCGGGCGCGGCCCAGTCCACATGCGCGTCCTCGACGGTGATCTTGGGTGCGAGAGTGACGCCCTCGGCGGGCTGCGGTACGGCCTTGAGGGTGCCGTCCTCGATGCCGTCCATGGTGGCGGCGAGCAGCCCGGCACCGGCGAAGGCGAGCCGGGTGAGCAGGTCGCCGCTGGTGTCGGTGGGGCGGATCCGCTCGGTGACGGTGCCGTAGACGGGCCCGGAGTCCAGTCCTTCCTCGATCAGGAAGGTGGAGGCCCCGGTGATCTCGTCGCCCGCCATGAGGGAGTGCTGCACGGGGGCGGCGCCGCGCCAGGCGGGCAGCAGCGAGAAGTGCAGGTTGACCCAGCCGTGGGCGGGGATGTCGAGGGCCACCCGGGGCAGCAGCGCGCCGTAGGCGACGACGGGGCAGCAGTCGGGCGCGATCTCCCGCAGCCGCGCGAGGAAGTCCTCGTCGCGGGGCCTGTTCGGCTTGAGGACCTCGACCCCCGCCTCCTCCGCCCGTTCGGCGACGGGGCTGGCGACGAGCCTGCGCCCGCGACCCGCCGGTGCGTCGGGCCGCGTGACGACGGCCGCCACCTCGTGCCGCCCGGACGCGAGCAGGGCGTCCAGCGCGGGAACGGCGACCTCGGGGGTACCTGCGAAGACAAGCCTCATGGGTGGATGACGGCCTCTCGGGCGGGAGTCGGGACGAGCCCGGGCGACTGCGGCGGGCCGAGGCGCGCGGGTAGCGCACCAGTCTATGGGGGGCCCTGGCGCCGGAAGCGCGAAGGGCGCCCCGATCCAGGGCGAATGCTCCTCACAGCGCACACCGCCTCGGGGGGCGTGCATATGGCTGCTTACGCCCCGCACCGTGACCAGAGCCCCGCCTGCGCGTTGGTCAAGAAAGAGTTGACCACAACGGGCCGCGATCGCGGCCCGATTCCTTTCAACGCCGGTTCGAGAGGCTTGTTCATGGCCGACCACGCAACCCACGACGCCCAGGCTCGGGCCAGCCTGCACCTGCTGGTGCGGGACATCGAGCGGGTCCGCCGACAGGTGGACGCGCTGCGCACCCTCACCGCCCAGTTGGGCAATGTCTATCGCCCGCGCCGCTCCGGCCCGTCCACGGGCTTCGTCGTCTACGGACGTGCCCCCGCCCCGACCGTCCGGCTCGCCCAGGAGCTGCGGGACAGCGTCGAGACCCTGGTGACGGCGGCCGTGGACTTCGACCGCTCGCTCGGCTTCTCGTGGGACGCCGTGGGCTCCGCGCTCGGCGTCACCAAGCAGGCGGTCCACCGCCGTTACGGCGCCCGCCGGGCCGCCGCCCAGGCGGCGCCCGAGGCCGAACGCTCGCCCGAGCCGACCGGCAACCGCGCGCTCAACGTCGGCGCGGGCCTCCCGACCGTGCCCGCCGCCCGCTCGATGCCGACGCAGCCCACCGCGGGCAGCCCCACGCTCCGCGACGAGGTGCGCCCGTCGGCCTTCCCGGGCCCCCGCAACGGCTGAGTCGGCCTCCGCCTGCCTCCCGGCCACCGGGAGGCAGCCGTGCGCCCGCGCCGCACATCACGCCAAGGGCGGGGGCCCTACGGCGGACAACGGGACGGAACCGGGCGCCCTTCAGCCGATGTCCGGCGGGTCGATCCGAATCCGCACCGTCTCGCTCCCACCGCTGCCGCCACGGGCCATCCTGGCCGCCAGCGCGGTCTTCAGCGCTGCGGCCAGCGCCGCTCCGCTCCCGGGTGGCACCCGGATGAGCGCCCGCTCCCACCGCTCCCCCGGTGGCGGCCCCCCTGGCCGCCGTGGCCGCCCGGCCTCGGTGACCGGCGCGGGCACGGGTCCGAGCACCTCGGCGTCCGGCGGCAGTCCGGCACCGGCGAGAAAGCCCGCGACGGCCTCGGCCGGACCCGAAACCGCAGCCATCCGCGACACCGGCGGAAAGCCCAGCTCCGCCCGCTCGGCCAGCTCCCGCACCGCGTGCCCGACGGGGTCCCACCGGACCAGCGCCTGAACGGGCCGCAGCGTCGGCTCGGCGACGGCCACCAGGGTCCCGCCCGCCGACTGCGGCCGGACGAGCGCGCCCGCGCCGATCCAGCGCCGCAGCGCCTCCTCGCCCGCCCGCAGATCCGGCCGCCCGAGCATGGCCCATCCGTCGAGCAGCAGCGCGGCCGCGTAGCCGCCCTCGGCGACGGGCTCGGCCCCCGGTGTGCTGACGACCAGGGCGGGGGTGTCCGGAACCGTGTCCAGCACCTGCTCGCGCCCCGAGGTCCGCACCGGAACGGCCGGGAAGGCGCGCCCCAGCTCCTCGGCGGTCCGCCGGGCGCCCACGATCTGGGCGCGCAGCCGGAAGCCGCCGCACTCCGGGCAGTGCCAGGCGCTCTCCTCCCGCCCGCACCAGCCGCACCGCAGCTCCCCGGCGTCCTGGGCCGTCAGCGGCCCGGCGCAGTGCCGGCAGCGGGCGGGCGCACGGCATTGGGCGCAGGCCAGCCGGGGGACGTACCCCCGCCGGGGCACCTGTACCAGCACGGGGCCGTGCCGCAGCCCCTCCCGTACGACCTCCCAGGCCAGTGTCGGCAGTCGGGCCGCCCGGGCCGCCTCGTCGCGTGCGAGGTCCTGGTCCCCCACGGTCCGCACGAGCGGCGCGGCGGCTCGCACCTGCTCACGGTCGGCGACGAGCGGTGCCGCCCAGCCGGTCTGGACGAGCTGGGCGGCTTCGACGGTACAGCTCCAACTCCCCAGCAGGAAGGCGCATTTGTCGCGCGACGCCCGGAGCTCCAGGACCTCGCGGACGTGCGGGAAAGGGGCGTTGTCGTCGCTGTGGCTGGGGTCCCCGTCGTCCCAGACGACGACGAGCCCGAGGTCGTGGACCGGCGCGAACATCGCGGCCCGTGTCCCGACGACGGCCCGCACGGCCCCGCGCCGTATCGCGAGCCACTCCCGGTACCGCCGCTCCTGTCCGGCGTCGGCGGTCAGGACCGCGTGCTGTCCCTCCCCCATCAGCTCCCGCAGCGCGGCGTCGACCCGTGCGGCGGGCCGCCCCGCGGGTACGACGACCAGGGCTCCCCGGCCCGAGGCGAGCGTGGCCTGCACGGCCCGGGCGATCTCCTCCACCCACTGCGGTCCGGGCAGTGCGGTCCACACGGCCCGCGGGGCGCCGCCGGAGGCCAGGGACCGCAGGAACTCCGGCCCCCGAACGTACCGACGCCAGGATCCGGGGTCAGGCGCGGAGGGCGGCGCGGGCGGGGGGCCCATCTGCGTGGCCTCGGCCCGGCCGTGCCGCGGTGGCACAGCGAGCTGGAGCACGTCGGCGAGACTGCCCGCGTACCGGTCGGCGACGGCGCGGGCGAGCTCCAGCAGCTCGGGCGAGAGGACGGGCTCGGGTGACACGACCTGGGCCAGCGCCGCGAGAGGCCCGGTGTAGTCGGACTCGGCGACCCGCTCGACGAGGAAACCGTCGATGAGGCCGCCGCCCTCGCGCCGCCCCTCGCGCACCGTGCGCACGCCGGCCCCGAACCTGACCCGGACCCGGACCCCGGGCCGGGCCACCGCGTCCAGTTCCTCCGGCACGGCGTAGTCGAAGTACCGGTCCAGATGCAGCACGCCCTTGTCGACCAGGACGCGCGCGACGGGCAGCTCCTTGGCGAGCGCGGCCCCCCGCCAGGTACGCGGCTTGGCGCGGGGCGCCCTGGCGTTGCGCACGGCCTCACGGATCAGGGCAAGCTGCTCCGGGGGTGCGGCATCGTCCCCGCCCGCCCCTCGCTCCTGCCCGTTCCCGCTGCTCACGCTTGCATTCTTACCAAACCCCACTGACACCGCCGTGCGGGCCCGGGGCGGGCCTCGAAGCCCGCGGGTGACGCGCCGAGGCCCAGGGGTGACGCGCCGAGGCCCGGCGCCTCAAGGGCACCGGGCCTCGTGCGCAAGGGGGCGAGGGCCTACAGGCCTGCCGCCGCGCGCAGCTGCTCCACGCGGTCCGTGCGCTCCCAGGTGAAGTCGGGGAGCTCGCGGCCGAAGTGGCCGTACGCGGCGGTCTGTGCGTAGATCGGGCGGAGCAGGTCCAGGTCGCGGATGATCGCGGCCGGGCGGAGGTCGAATACCTCGGTGATCGCGTGCTCGATCTTCTCTGCGTCGATCTTGGCCGTGCCGAAGGTCTCCACGAACAGACCGACGGGCTCGGCCTTGCCGATCGCGTACGCGACCTGCACCTCGCAACGGGAGGCCAGTCCCGCCGCCACGACGTTCTTGGCGACCCAGCGCATCGCGTACGCCGCCGAGCGGTCCACCTTGGACGGGTCCTTGCCGGAGAACGCGCCACCGCCGTGCCGGGCCATGCCGCCGTAGGTGTCGATGATGATCTTCCGACCGGTCAGGCCCGCGTCGCCCATCGGGCCGCCGATCTCGAACCGGCCCGTGGGGTTGACCAGCAGGCGGTAGCCGTCCGTGTCCAGCTTGATGCCCTCGTCCAGCAGCGCCTTCAGCTCCGGCTCGACCACGAACTCACGAATGTCGGGGGCGAGCAGCGACTCCAGGTCGATGTCGCTCGCGTGCTGCGAGGAGATGACCACCGTGTCCAGGCGGACCGCCTTGTCACCGTCGTACTCGATGGTGACCTGGGTCTTCCCGTCCGGGCGCAGATAGGGGATGGTGCCGTTCTTGCGGACGTCGGACAGTCGCTTGGACAGACGGTGCGCCAGGAAGATGGGAAGCGGCATCAGCGTCGGGGTCTCGTCCGTCGCGTAGCCGAACATCAGCCCCTGGTCGCCCGCGCCCTGGCGGTCCAGCTCGTCGTCGTCGCCCTCGACACGCGACTCGTACGCCGCGTCCACACCCTGCGCGATGTCCGGGGACTGCGCGCCGATCGACACCGAGACACCACAGGACGCGCCGTCGAAGCCCTTCTTCGACGAGTCGTAGCCGATCTCGAGGATCTTGTTGCGCACCAGCGTCGCGATGTCCGCGTACGTCTTGGTCGTGACCTCGCCGGCCACGTGCACCAGACCGGTGGTGATCAGCGTCTCCACGGCGACCCGGGAGGCCGGGTCCTCGCGCAGAAGCGCGTCGAGAATGGTGTCACTGATCTGGTCAGCGATCTTGTCGGGGTGGCCCTCGGTCACGGACTCCGAGGTGAACAGGCGACGGGACACAACGCTCCCTGGGGTTGCAGCGGCTGCTGGCTGATCATTGGCGGACGGGACGGGGGCTGCGCCCGGCGTCGTCCGAGAACAGTTTATCGGTCGCGCTCCACCGCCGGCCCACCTGTCTCGCCTCTCGGGAGCCCTGTGACCTGCGGCACGGGCATTCTGCCCATGCCGCGCGCTCTTTTCCAGGGTCGCCACGCTCAAATGTGCCGGGGCTCGAGCGGGCCTCGACGGAACGGAGAAGTTCAGGCCAGGCGGGGTGCCACGAGGTCCCACACCTTCTCGGCGAGTGCTTCCTTCGGCCCGTAGGGCACCGGGGTCTCACTGCCGTCGGCGCCCAGCACCACTGCCTCGTTCTCCTCGGAACCGAAGGTCTTGCGCTCCCCCACCTCGTTCACCACGAGCAGGTCGCAGCCCTTGCGCTCCAGCTTCGCACGGCCGTTTTCCAGCACGTTGTCCGTCTCCGCGGCGAATCCGACGACGACCTGGCCCGGGCGGGCCCGGTCGGCCGAGATCTCGGCGAGAACGTCCGGATTCCTGATCAGGGCGATGGGCTCGGGGTCCTGGTCGTCCTTCTTCTTGATCTTCCCTGAGGCGTAGACGGCCGGCCGGAAGTCCGCCACCGCGGCCGCCATGACCACGGCGTCAGCGTCCGCGGCCGCCTTCAGCACCGCCTCGCGCAGTTGCACGGCCGTGCCCACCCGCACGACGTCCACTCCGGCCGGATCGGGCAGGCTCGTGTTCGCGGCGACCAGGGTGACGCGGGCCCCCCGGGCGGCGGCCGTGCGCGCCAGGGCGTAGCCCTGTTTGCCGGAGGAGCGGTTGCCGAGGAACCGGACCGGGTCGAGGGGCTCGCGGGTGCCGCCGGCAGTGACGACGACATGACGGTCCTTGAGGTCCGGCTCCCGCACGCTCCGGGCCAGCACCCGGCGGCACACCTCGAAGATCTCGGCCGGGTCGGGCAGTCGCCCCTTGCCCGTGTCGACGCCGGTCAGTCGGCCGACCGCCGGCTCGATGACGAGGGCGCCGCGGCGGCGCAGCGTCGCCACGTTCTCCTGTGTGGCCGGGTGCTCCCACATCTCCGTGTGCATCGCGGGGGCGAAGACGACCGGGCAGCGCGCGGTGAGGAGGGTGTTGGTCAGGAGGTCGTCGGCGAGGCCGTGGGCCGCCTTGGCGAGCGTGTCCGCCGTCGCGGGGGCCACGACGACCAGGTCGGCGTGCTGGCCGATGCGGACGTGCGGAACCTCGTGGACGTCGTCCCAGACCTCGGTCGAGACCGGGTGGCCGGAGAGGGCGGACCAGGTCGCGGCGCCGACGAAGTGCAGCGCGGAGGCGGTGGGCACGACACGGACGTCATGCCCGGACTCGGTCAGTCTGCGCAGCAGCTCGCATGCCTTGTAGGCGGCGATGCCGCCGCTGACCCCCAGAACGACCTTGGGCTTGTCCACCGTCTCTCCCCGGACTCGGTTACGTACATCCCCATGCTGCATCGGTGCGGGGGACGACCCCGCGCCCCCCCCGAGCAGACCACAGGCCCGGCAGGAGCGCTGCCGGGCCTGTGGAAAAACCTATCGCGGTACGGCGATATGGACGCGGCATGGCGCTATGACCTGCCGCACGGTCGGGCTTACTGCGCCGGGCCCTCGACGGCCTCGGAGGTCAGCAGACCCGCGTTGATCTCGCGCAGGGCGATCGAGAGCGGCTTCTCGTGGACATGGGTGTCGACGAGGGGACCGACGTACTCGAGGAGGCCCTCACCGAGCTGCGAGTAGTACGCGTTGATCTGGCGGGCCCGCTTGGCCGCGTAGATCACGAGGCTGTACTTCGAGTCGGTGGCCTCGAGGAGCTCGTCGATCGGGGGGTTGATGATGCCCTCGGGCGCGGTAATGGAAGAGGACACGCTCTACCTTCCGAAAGATGGGGAAAGATCAGACCTGATCACACAATCCTGATCACACAACGTTCATCAAGGCTAGCAGCTCGCGCGCCACGTCCTCGACCGAGGTGTTGACCAGGGACTCGTGGAACTCGGGCTCGGCCGCCAGCTCGATCGCGGCCGCCTCCAGGCGGCGCTCGATCACCTCGGGCGGCTCGGTGCCGCGGCCGGTGAGCCTGCGCACCAGCTCCTCCCAGGAGGGCGGAGCCAGGAACACGAGCTGCGCCTCGGGCATGGACTCGCGGACCTGCCGGGCGCCCTGGAGGTCGATCTCCAGCAGGACCGGCACGCCGGCCTCCAGGTGCTCCAGGACGGCGGCCCGCGGCGTGCCGTAGCGATTGCCGGCGAACTCGGCCCACTCCAGCAGCTCGCCGTTGGCGATCAGCTTGTCCATCTCGTCGTCGGTGACGAAGAAATAGTGGACCCCGTGCAGCTCACCGGGGCGAGGCTTACGGGTCGTCGCCGACACCGAGAGCCAGACCTCGGGGTGTTCCTTGCGCATATGGGCGACGACCGTGCTCTTGCCGACCCCGGAGGGGCCGGAGAGCACGGTCAGCCGCGGACGTTCACTCATGCAGCGATTATTCCAGCAATCCCGGAGTGCACCGGACTCAGCTGGCGGCGCCACCGAACTCGCGCTCCAGGGAGGCGATCTGGTTGGAACCGAGGCCACGGACCCGGCGGCTCTCGGAGATCCCGAGCCGCTCCATGATCTGCTTGGCGCGGACCTTGCCCACGCCCGGCAGGGACTCGAGGAGGGCGGAGACCTTCATCTTGCCGATGACGTCGTTTTCCTGGCCCTGCTTGATGACCTCGTGCAGGGAGGCGCCGGAGTGCTTGAGTCGATTCTTGACCTCGGCCCGCTCCCGGCGAGCCGCGGCGGCCTTTTCGAGCGCGGCTGCGCGCTGTTCAGGGGTAAGGGGCGGAAGAGCCACGCCTACGTCACCTCGGATGTCGAACTGTCGGATACGGACCGGTGAGGAACCTAGTCGCCCCACACCTGGGGAGCCACGAGCAACACGCTTGCCCGTTCTCTCGTCGGAGACTAGCGGGCAAGTCCGCCAGAGTCAGCGAGAACAGCGGAAAAGTCCTGGTCAGCCTCCGTCGAGACGGACTTTCCGGACATACTGCCCCGGATTTGAGGATGTATTCAGACTCAGGCGGCTCCGAGGGCACGCACCGGAGGACTCCCGCGGCGACCGCGGAACCCCTAACCGGCCGCCACGGCGATCCGGATCTCCTCCGCGAAGCGTTCCGCGGCGTCACGGAGCGCGACCACATCGGGACCGTGCCGCAACACGCCCCGGCTCACGTTCGGCACGACGTTGCGCACGGCCTTGCCGAAGACCCCGGGAAGGTCGGCCGGAGTGGCTCCCTGAGCGCCGATGCCGGGCGCGAGAAGGGGGCCGCCCATGTCGAGATCGTACGACGACAGGTCACCCAGCGTGGCGCCCACGACGGCCCCGAAGGAGCCGAGGGGCTGCTGTCCGGCGTTCTCGGCCGCGAGGTGGGCGAGCATCGTCGCGCCCACGGTCCGGCCGTCGGGGCGCAGGGCGTGCTGCACCTCGCCGCCCTCCGGATTCGAGGTCAGCGCGAGCACGAACAGCCCGGTGCCGTTCTCGCGCGCGAGGTCCACGGCCGGCTTGAGCGAGCCGTAGCCGAGGTAGGGCGAGACGGTCAGCGCGTCGGAGAACAGCGGAGCGTCCTTGTGCAGGAAGGACTCGGCGTACGCGGCCATGGTCGAGCCGATGTCGCCGCGCTTGGCGTCCATGACGACCAGGGCCCCGGCCGCGCGCGCCTCCTCGACCGCCTTCTCCAGGACGGCGACCCCACGGGCCCCGAAGCGCTCGAAGAAGGCGCTCTGCGGCTTGAGCACGGCGACGCGCTCGGCCATCGCCTCGACGACCGTGCGGCTGAACCGCTCCAGGCCCGCCACGTCGTCGTCCAGGCCCCACTGAGCCAGCAGCGAGGCATGCGGATCGATACCGACGCACAGCGGGCCACGCTCGTCCATGGCCCGGCGCAGACGCGTGCCGAAGGGTTCGAGACCTGTCATGCGGACTTCCTCACATCGGCGCCGACCGCGTCGGCGAGGGTGGCGTACGGGCTCGTGCGCAGGCGCGCCGCGAGTCCCTTGTGGAGGGCACGGCCCCAGAACGGACCCTCGTAGACGAACGCGCTGTAGCCCTGCACCAGCGTGGCACCGGCCAGGATGCGCTGCCAGGCGTCCTCGGCGCTCGTGATGCCGCCGACGCCCACCAGGGTGATGCGGTCGCCCACGCGCGCGTAGAGGCGGCGCAGCACCTCTAGGGAGCGTGTTTTCAGCGGCGCGCCGGACAGTCCGCCGGTCTCCTTCACCAGGGCAGGGTCGGAGGTCAGCCCGAGCCCCTCGCGTGCGATGGTGGTGTTCGTGGCGATGATCCCGTCCAGCTCCAGCTCCACGGCGAGGTCGGCGACGGCGTCGACGTCCTCGTCGGCGAGGTCCGGGGCGATCTTGACCAGCAGGGGGACGCGCCGGGTGGTGACCGTGCGGTCGGCGGCCTCGCGCACAGCGCTCAGCAGCGGGCGCAGTGCCTCAGTCGCCTGAAGGTTGCGCAGGCCCGGGGTGTTCGGCGAGGAGACGTTGACGACCAGGTAGTCGGCGTACGGCGCGAGCCGCTCGGTCGACTTCACGTAGTCCGCGACCGCCTCCGCCTCGGGTACGACCTTGGTCTTGCCGATGTTGACGCCCACGACGGTCCCGAAGACGGGCGTACGCGAGGCCAGGCGCGCGGCGACGGCCAGCGAGCCCTCGTTGTTGAAGCCCATGCGGTTGATCAGCGCCCGGTCGGCCACGAGCCGGAACAGACGCTTCTTGGGGTTGCCCGGCTGCGGCTCCCCCGTCACCGTGCCGATCTCGACGTGGTCGAAGCCCATCATCGCCATGCCGTCGATGGCCACGGCGTTCTTGTCGAAGCCGGCCGCGAGTCCGAACGGGCCGTGCATACGCAGCCCGAACGCCTCCGTGCGCAGCTCCTTGTACCGGGGCGCGAGGACCGCGGCGGCGAAGGTGCGCAGCACGGGGAGGCGGGCGGCGCGGCGGATCCAGCGGAAAGCCAGGTGGTGGGCCTGCTCCGGGTCCATCCGGGTGAAAACCAGACGGAAGAAAAGCTTGTACATGTCCCTGTGTCCTCACGAAGAGGGGGACACCGTTTCCGATGTCCCCCTCAAGGGCTGCTAGTCGCGGGCCGCGGTCAGGTGTTCCGCGTGTTCCTGGAGCGAGCGGACGCTCACATCACCGCGGTTGAGGGCGTCGATGCCCTGCACGGCGGCGGCGAGCGCCTGGACCGTCGTCAGGCAGGGCACCGAGCGGGCCACGGCGGCCGTGCGGATCTCGTAGCCGTCGAGGCGGCCTCCGGTGCCGTAGGGGGTGTTGACGATGAGGTCGACCTCGCCGTCGTGGATGAGCTGGACGATGGTCTTCTCGCCCGCCGGGCCGGTGCCCTCGGACTGCTTGCGCACGACCGTGACGTTGATGCCGTTGCGCTTGAGCACCTCGGCAGTGCCGGAGGTGGCGAGCAACTCGAAGCCGTGGGCGACCAGCTCCCGCGCCGGGAAGATCATCGAACGCTTGTCCCGGTTGGCGACCGAGATGAAGGCGCGGCCCTTGGTCGGCAGCGGCCCGTAGGCGCCGGCCTGCGACTTGGCGTACGCCGTGCCGAAGACGGAGTCGATGCCCATGACCTCGCCGGTGGAGCGCATCTCCGGGCCGAGGACCGTGTCCACGCCCCGTCCGTGGATGTCGCGGAACCGCGACCACGGCAGCACGGCCTCCTTGACCGAGATCGGCGCGTCCAACGGAAGCTCGCCGCCGTCGCCGTGCCTGGGCAGCAGGCCCTCCTCGCGCAGCTGTGCGACGGTCGCGCCCAGCGAGATCCGGGCGGCGGCCTTGGCCAGCGGCACCGCGGTCGCCTTCGAGGTGAAGGGAACGGTGCGGGAGGCACGCGGGTTGGCCTCGAGGACGTAGAGGATGTCACCCGCCATCGCGAACTGGATGTTGATCAGTCCGCGGACCCCGACACCCTGCGCGATGGCCTCCGTGGAGGCGCGCAGCCGCTTGATGTCGAAGCCGCCCAGCGTGATCGGGGGCAGCGCGCACGCCGAGTCGCCGGAGTGGATGCCGGCCTCCTCGATGTGCTCCATCACACCGCCCAGGTACAGCTCCTTGCCGTCGTAGAGGGCGTCGACGTCGATCTCGATCGCGTCGTCGAGGAACCGGTCGACGAGCACCGGCCGGGACGGGCTGATCTCGGTCGACTCGGCGATGTACGACGCGAGCCGGGCCTCTTCGTAGACGATCTCCATGCCGCGCCCGCCGAGGACGTACGACGGCCGTACGAGGACCGGATAGCCGATCTCGTCCGCGATGGCCTTGGCCTCGTCGAACGTGGTGGCGGTGCCGTGCTTGGGCGCCGGCAGCCCGGCTTCGGCGAGCACGCGCCCGAACGCGCCGCGGTCCTCGGCGGCGTGGATCGCCTCCGGGGAGGTGCCCACGATCGGCACGCCGTTGTCCTTCAGCGCCTGCGCGAGGCCCAGCGGGGTCTGGCCGCCGAGCTGGACCACGACGCCCGCGACCGGGCCTGCCTGCTGCTCGGCGTGGACGATCTCGAGGACGTCCTCCAGCGTCAGCGGCTCGAAGTACAGGCGGTCGGAGGTGTCGTAGTCCGTGGAGACCGTCTCGGGGTTGCAGTTGACCATCACGGTCTCGTACCCGGCGTCATGGAGCGCGAAGGAGGCGTGGACGCAGGAGTAGTCGAACTCGATGCCCTGGCCGATGCGGTTGGGGCCGGAGCCCAGGATGACGACCGCGGGCTTCTCGCGCGGCGCGACCTCGCTCTCCTCGTCGTAGGAGGAGTAGAAGTACGGCGTCTTCGCGGCGAACTCGGCGGCGCACGTGTCGACCGTCTTGTAGACCGGGCGCACGCCCAGCGCGTGCCGGACCTCGCGCACGACGTCCTCGCGCAGCCCTCGGATCTCGGCGATCTGCTGGTCGGAGAAACCGTGCCGCTTGGCCTCGGCCAGCAGCTCGGCGTCCAGCCGCTCGGCGGCGGCCAGCTCGTCCGCGGTCTCCTTGATGAGGAAGAGCTGGTCGACGAACCACGGGTCGATCCGGGTGGACTCGAAGACCTCCTCCTGGGTGGCGCCCGCGCGGATGGCCTGCATGACCGTGTTGATCCGGCCGTCCGTGGGACGGGCGGCCTCGCGCAGCAGCGTCTCCTTGTCGCCCGCCTCGCCGACGAACGTGAACTGGCTGCCCTTCTTCTCCAGCGAGCGCAGAGCCTTCTGGAACGCCTCGGTGAAGTTGCGGCCGATCGCCATGGCCTCGCCGACCGACTTCATGGTCGTGGTCAGGGTGGAGTCGGCGGACGGGAACTTCTCGAAGGCGAACCGGGGCGCCTTGACCACGACGTAGTCGAGGGTCGGCTCGAAGGAGGCCGGGGTCTCCTGCGTGATGTCGTTCGGGATCTCGTCGAGGGTGTAGCCGACGGCGAGCTTGGCGGCGATCTTGGCGATGGGGAAGCCGGTCGCCTTGGAGGCGAGGGCGGACGAGCGCGAGACACGCGGGTTCATCTCGATGACGATCACGCGACCGTCCTCGGGGTTCACTGCGAACTGGATGTTGCAGCCGCCGGTGTCCACGCCGACCTCGCGGATCACGGCGATGCCGATGTCGCGCAGGACCTGGTACTCGCGGTCGGTCAGGGTCATCGCCGGGGCGACGGTGATCGAGTCACCGGTGTGGACGCCCATCGGGTCGAAGTTCTCGATGGAGCAGACGACCACGACGTTGTCGTGCTTGTCGCGCATCAGCTCCAGCTCGTACTCCTTCCAGCCGAGGATGGACTCCTCCAGGAGCACCTCGGTGGTCGGCGACAGGGTGAGGCCCTGTCCGGCGATACGGCGCAGCTCCTCCTCGTCGTGCGCGAAGCCGGAGCCGGCGCCGCCCATGGTGAACGAGGGGCGGACGACGACCGGGTAGCCGCCGAGCCGCTCGACGCCGGCCAGCACCTCGTCCATGGTGTGGCAGATCACCGAGGAAGCCGACTCGCCGTGTCCGATCTTGCGCCGGACGGCCTCGACGACCTCCTTGAACTGGTCGCGGTCCTCGCCCTTGTGGATGGCCTCGACGTTGGCGCCGATCAGCTCGACGCCGTACTTGTCCAGGACGCCGTTCTCGTGCAGCGAGATGGCGGTGTTGAGGGCCGTCTGACCGCCGAGGGTGGGCAGCAGGGCGTCGGGGCGCTCCTTGGCGATGATCTTCTCGACGAACTCGGGGGTGATGGGCTCGACGTAGGTGGCGTCGGCGATCTCCGGGTCGGTCATGATCGTTGCCGGGTTCGAGTTCACGAGCACGACCCGCAGGCCCTCGGACTTCAGGACCCGGCACGCCTGGGTGCCGGAGTAGTCGAACTCGGCTGCCTGGCCGATGACGATCGGGCCGGAGCCGATGACCAGGACGGACTGGATATCGGTGCGCTTAGGCACGCTGGCCCTCCATCAGGGATACGAAGCGGTCGAAGAGGTAGGCGGCGTCGTGCGGGCCCGCGGCGGCTTCGGGGTGGTACTGGACGCTGAAGGCCGGCCGGTCGAGCAGCTGGAGGCCCTCCACCACGTCGTCGTTGAGGCAGACATGGGAGACCTCGGCGCGGCCGTAGGGGGTGTCGGAGACCTTGTCGAGCGGGGCGTCGACCGCGAAGCCGTGGTTGTGCGCGGTGACCTCCACCTTGCCGGTCGTACGGTCCTGCACCGGCTGGTTGATGCCGCGGTGGCCGTACTTCAGCTTGTAGGTGCCGAAGCCGAGCGCACGGCCGAGGATCTGGTTGCCGAAGCAGATGCCGAACAGCGGCGTCCTACGCTCAAGGACGGCCTGCATGACGGAGACGGGGTGGTCGGCGGTGGCCGGGTCGCCGGGACCGTTGGAGAAGAACACGCCGTCCGGGTTCACCGCGAACACGTCCTCGGCGGTCGCCGTCGCGGGCAGCACATGCACCTCGATGCCGCGCTCGGCCATGCGGTGCGGGGTCATCCCCTTGATGCCGAGGTCCACCGCGGCGACGGTGAACCTCTTCTCCCCGATGGCGGGGACGACGTACGCCTCCTTGGTGGCGACCTCGGCGGAGAGGTTCGCACCCTCCATCTCGGGGGCCTGGCGGACCTCGGCGAGCATGGTGCCCTCGTCGGGCAGCGCGTGGCCGGAGAAGATCCCGACGCGCATGGCGCCGCGCTCGCGCAGATGGCGGGTCAGCGCCCGGGTGTCGATGCCGCTGATGCCTACGACGCCCTGGTGGCGCAGCTCCTCGTCCAGCGAGCGCTTGGCGCGCCAGTTGGAGGGCACGCGCGCGGGGTCGCGCACGACGTAGCCCGCGACCCAGATCCGCTGCGATTCGGGGTCCTCGTCGTTGACACCCGTGTTGCCGACGTGGGGGGCGGTCATCACGACGACCTGGCGGTGGTACGAGGGGTCGGTGAGGGTCTCCTGGTAGCCGGTCATGCCGGTGGAGAACACGGCCTCGCCGAACGTCACCCCCACGGCCCCGTAGGCGCGGCCGCGGAAGATCCGGCCGTCCTCCAGGACGAGTACGGCGGGAGCCTTCGAGGCTCCCCTGGTGGAGGTGGTCATCGTGCGCCTTCCATCTTGTTGATCATCTGGTTCAGGGTGTCGACCCAGTCGTTGTGCTCGGCCGCGCGGTCGGAGCGGAAACCGGAGTCGAGCAGCTTGCCGCCGTGCTCCCAGGTCACGATCAGCAGTCCGCCCTCGGTGAGGACCTTGCCCGCGATGCCCTTGTCGAGCCGGGCCCCGCGCAGCCGCTCGGCGGGGACGAAGAAGTCGGTCGCGCCGGGGCGTACGACATCGAGGCCGGCGTCGGTCAGCGTGAGCTCGGCCCGGCTGCGTGAGCCCAGGCCGTGGGCCACGATGCGGTCCAGCCACTGCCCGGCGGTGGTGGAGCCGTGGTAGCGGCCGCTCATGCTCAGTTTCGCCGGGCCCGCGTCCTGGGGCGCGGTGGGAAGCTCGGGCAGGTCGCCCTGGAGGGTGCCGCGCCACTTCCAGCCCTCGCGCATCAGCCAGTAGACGAGCGCGATGAACAGGGCGAGCCCCACGAGCCAGCCGATGCGAGCGGCCCAGTCGGTCACTTCCGCCGATTTCTTCTCGGCGGCGAGCAGGATTACAGGTGTCACGCGAGCTTCCCGTCGACGAGCGTGGCCTTGCCCCGGAGCCACGTGTGGGTGACACGGCCCGGCAGCTCACGGCCCTCGTACGGAGTGTTGCGGCTGC
The DNA here is from genome assembly GCF_040643755.1 of Streptomyces sp. NPDC047079. Lineage (NCBI taxonomy): Bacteria > Bacillati > Actinomycetota > Actinomycetes > Kitasatosporales > Streptomycetaceae > Streptomyces > Streptomyces sp. NPDC047079. The sequence goes on along the minus strand of NZ_JBEYUZ010000004.1, from coordinate 400,276 downwards.
GCGAGGCGAAGCCCGCGGGGTCCACCTGCCCACGGTATGCCGTGTCCACGAGCGTGAGGTTGGCGGGCTCGCCTGCCGAGACGGAGCGGCCGTGGCCCGTGGCCCGTCCGATCCTCGCGGGCTTGACGGACATGCGGTCGGCGACACCCGCCCAGTCGAGCAGGCCGGTGTCGACCATGGTCTCCTGCACCACGGACAGCGCGGTCTCCAGGCCGACCATGCCCATGGCAGCCGCGGCCCACTCGCAGTCCTTGTCCTCGTGCGGGTGCGGGGCGTGGTCGGTGGCGACGATGTCGATCGTGCCGTCGGCGAGCGCCTCGCGCAGCGCCAGCACATCGCGCTCGGTGCGCAGCGGCGGGTTGACCTTGTAGACCGGGTTGTAGGTGCGCACCAGCTCGTCGGTGAGGAGGAGGTGGTGCGGGGTGACCTCGGCGGTGACGTCGATGCCGCGGGACTTCGCCCAGCGCACGATCTCGACGGACCCGGCGGTCGACAGGTGGCAGATGTGTACGCGGGAGCCGACGTGCTCGGCGAGCAGCACGTCCCGGGCGATGATCGACTCCTCTGCGACCGCGGGCCAGCCGCCGAGCCCCAGCTCCGCGGAGACGATGCCCTCGTTCATCTGGGCGCCCTCGGTGAGCCGCGGCTCCTGCGCGTGCTGGGCGACGACGCCGCCGAAAGCCTTCACGTACTCCAGTGCCCGGCGCATGATCACCGCGTCGTCGACGCACTTTCCGTCGTCGGAGAAGACGGTGACGCCGGCCGCGGACTCGTGCATGGCTCCCAGCTCGGCGAGCTTCTTGCCCTCCAGGCCGACGGTGACGGCACCGACGGGGTGGACGTCGCAGTATCCGTGCTCCCTGCCCAGCCGCCAGACCTGCTCGACGACGCCCGCGGTGTCCGCGACCGGGAAGGTGTTGGCCATGGCGAACACGGCCGTGTAGCCGCCGCTCGCGGCGGCCCGGGTACCGGTCAGGACGGTCTCGGAGTCCTCTCGGCCGGGCTCGCGCAGGTGGGTGTGCAGGTCGACGAGGCCCGGGAGCAGCACCTTGCCGTCGGCCTCGACGACCTGCGCACCCTCGGCGGACAGTCCCGTACCGACCGCCTCGATGATCTCACCGTCGATGAGGACGTCCTGCGGCTCGCCGCCGAGCACCCTCGCACCACGGATCAGGGTCTTGCTCATGTGTCTTACTTCTCCTCGGTACGGGTCTGGGGGTGGGCGGGCATGTTCCGGGCATCGAATACAGCCCCGCCGAGCAGCAGGTACAGGACCGCCATCCGGATCGAGACACCGTTCGCCACCTGCTCGACGGCGGTGCAGCGCTCGGAATCGGCGACCTCCGCGGTGATCTCCATGCCGCGGACCATCGGGCCGGGGTGCATGACGATGGCGTGTTCGGGCATCCGCGCCATCCGGTCGGCGTCCAGGCCGTAGCGCCGCGAGTACTCGCGCTCGGTCGGGAAGAAGGCGGCGTTCATGCGCTCGCGCTGGACGCGCAGCATCATCACCGCGTCCGACTTCGGCAACGCGCTGTCGAGGTCGTAGGAGACCTCGCAGGGCCAGGAGCCGACGCCGACCGGCAGCAGGGTGGGCGGGGCGACGAGGGTGACGTCGGCGCCGAGGGTGTGGAGGAGGTCGACGTTGGAGCGGGCGACCCGGCTGTGCAGCACGTCTCCGACGAGCGTGATGCGCTTTCCGGCCAGGTCGTGGCCGAGCCCCGCGTCCCGGCCCACCAGGCGGCGGCGCATGGTGAAGGCGTCGAGCAGGGCCTGGGTGGGATGCTGGTGGGTGCCGTCGCCGGCGTTGATGACGGCGGCGTCGATCCAGCCGGAGTTGGCCAGGCGGTAGGGGGCTCCGGAGGCGCCGTGCCGGATCACTACGGCGTCGACGCCCATGGCCTCCAGGGTCTGGGCGGTGTCCTTGAGGGACTCGCCCTTGGACACCGACGACCCCTTCGCGGAGAAGTTGATGACGTCCGCGGACAGTCGCTTCTCGGCTGCCTCGAAGGAGATCCGGGTGCGGGTGGAGTCCTCGAAGAAGAGGTTGACGACGGTGCGGCCGCGCAGGGTCGGCAGCTTCTTGATCGGCCGGTCGGCGACCCGGGCCATTTCCTCGGCGGTGTCGAGGATCAGGACGGCGTCGTCGCGGGTGAGGTCGGCGGCCGAGATGAGATGGCGCTGCATCTGTCAGGCTCCGTAAGGCAGTTCATCATTCGGGAGGTTTCGGGCAGGCGCGCACATGCGCAGGCGCACTGCCGGGGCGTACGGCAGAGGTGTACGCCGGAGTGCTATTGCTGTGCGCCCGCCACGGTCTTCACACCGAGCAGCACGGTGTCGCGACCGTCCTCCTCGGTGAGCTGGACCTTGACCGTCTCCCGCAGCGACGTGGGGAGGTTCTTGCCGACGTAGTCGGCACGGATCGGAAGTTCGCGGTGGCCGCGGTCGACGAGGACCGCGAGCTGGACCGCGCGCGGACGCCCGATGTCGTTCAGGGCGTCGAGGGCGGCACGGATGGTGCGGCCGGAGAAGAGCACATCGTCGACGAGGACGACGAGACGGCCGTCGAGGCCGTCACCGGGGATCTCCGTGCGGGCCAGCGCACGCGGGGGTCCCAGGCGCAGATCGTCGCGGTACATCGTGATGTCGAGGGAGCCGACCGGGACCGTGCGGCCGGTGATCTGCTCGAGCTTGGCGGCGAGCCGGCGGGCGAGGAAGACGCCTCGCGTCGGGATGCCGAGGAGCACCACGTCGTCGGCGCCCTTGGCGCGCTCGACGATCTCGTGGGCGATGCGGGTGAGCACCCGCGCGATGTCGGGACCTTCGAGGACGGGCCGCGCATCGGAATGCTGCGTGTCCATACGAAAAGGACCTCCTTCTCCGCCTCACGGGACGGACCTTAAAGGACGTCGGAATTGCGCCAATCAGCTTACCAGCCCTCCGGGGGCGGTCGGTCACCCCCCTGGCGGCCAGCTGTCACCCGTTCGGCGTCACCGCACGTCGCCTTCCACGGACGGGTCGGCCGGGACCGTTCGGCTTGACGGGGCAGAGTCACGCTGCGTAACCTCACAGTGAGTCACCAGCCGCGCGGCGGAGCCGCATGCCGACACCGTGTCCGGGGAGCTATATGTCCAGCGAATACGCCAAGCAGCTCGGGGCCAAGCTCCGGGCCATCCGCACCCAGCAGGGCCTTTCCCTCCACGGTGTGGAAGAGAAGTCCCAGGGACGCTGGAAGGCGGTCGTGGTCGGGTCGTACGAACGCGGCGACCGCGCCGTCACCGTGCAGCGCCTCGCCGAGCTGGCGGATTTCTACGGGGTCCCGGTCCAGGAGCTGCTGCCCGGCACGACTCCTGGCGGTGCCGCCGAGCCGCCGCCGAAGCTCGTTCTGGACCTGGAGCGCCTGGCCGGCGTGCCGGCCGAGAAGGCGGGTCCGCTTCAGCGTTACGCGGCCACGATCCAGTCGCAGCGCGGTGACTACAACGGCAAGGTGCTGTCGATCCGCCAGGACGACCTGCGCACCCTCGCGGTGATCTACGACCAGTCGCCTTCGGTGTTGACCGAGCAGCTGATCAGCTGGGGCGTTCTGGGCGCGGACGCGCGCCGCGCCGTGGCGTCCCACGAGGAGAGCTGATCCCACCAGACTCAGCAGAAACGTGCCGCCGGGGTGGCGGGGCCATTGCGGTCCGGCCACCCCGGCGGCGTTTTCGCAAGGAGCCGCACCCGCCCGGGCCGCCGTACAGCCCGGCCCGGCCGCCGTACAGGCCAAAGGGCCCGCAGCTTGGATGCTGCGGGCCCTTTTGGTGTGAGCGCGACCGCGAAACTACTCGCGGCGCAACGACGGCTTCAGGTCCTTCAGCCGGCCGAGCAGACCGTTGACGAACGCGGGCGACTCGTCCGTGGAGAACTCCTTGGCGAGCTGAACCATCTCGTCGAGCACCACGGCGTCCGGCGTCTCGTCCACCCAGATCAGCTCGTAGGCACCGAGGCGCAGGATGTTGCGGTCGACGACCGGCATCCGGTCGAGCGTCCAGCCGACCGCGTACTGCGCGATCAGCTCGTCGATGCGCTTCGCGTGCTCCGCGTACCCCTCGACCAGCTGCATCGTGTACTCGCTCACCGGCGGCTGCCGTGTGTCGGTCCGCGAGTGCCGGATCCAGTCCGCAAGGACCGTGAGGACGTCGGCCCCGCGCTGGTCGCCCTCGAAGAGGATCTGGAAGGCGCGCTTGCGGGCCGTGTTACGGGCAGCCACGGTTAGCTGTTCACCCGGCCGAGGTAGTCGCTGGTACGGGTGTCCACCTTGATCTTCTCACCGGTGGTGATGAAGAGCGGGACCTGGATCTGGTGGCCGGTCTCCAGCGTCGCGGGCTTGGTACCGCCGGTGGAGCGGTCGCCCTGGACGCCCGGCTCGGTCTCGGCGATGGTCAGCTCGACCGCGGCCGGCAGTTCGACGAAGAGCACCTCGCCCTCGTGCTGCGCGACGGTGGCCGTGAAGCCCTCGATGAGGAAGTTCGCGGCGTCGCCGACGGCCTTCCGGTCGATGTGCAGCTGGTCGTAGGTCTGCATGTCCATGAAGACGAAGTACTCGCCGTCCATGTACGAGAACTGCATGTCGCGCTTGTCGACGGTGGCCGTCTCGACCTTGACGCCGGCGTTGAAGGTCTTGTCGACGACCTTGCCGGAGAGCACGTTCTTGAGCTTGGTGCGCACGAAGGCCGGGCCCTTGCCGGGCTTGACGTGCTGGAACTCGACGACGGACCAGAGCTGGCCGCCTTCGAGCTTGAGCACCATGCCGTTCTTGAGGTCGTTCGTGGAAGCCACGGTTGCGGAATCTCCTGGACTGACGTACGACCCCGGGGCAGGCGCACAGCCGGAGGCTAGAGCGCGAGGAGCTCCTTGGTCGTGATGGTGAGTAGCTCGGGTCCGCCGTCCGCCTCGGGGCGTACGACGAGCGTGTCATCGATCCGGACACCGCCCCGGCCCGGGAGGTGAACCCCGGGTTCGACGGTGACCGGCACGCAAGCGTCCAGTTTACCCATGGCTGTCGGGGCCAGCTGCGGGTCCTCGTCGATTTCGAGTCCCACACCGTGCCCGGTCACCGGCGCGAGGCCCCCGCCGTACCCCGCGGAGTCCAGCACCTGACGTGCCGCGCGGTCCACGTCCCGGTACGCGGCGCCGGGGGCCAGGGCCTGGCGTCCGGCGCGCTGGGCGGCGAAGACGAGATCGTACAGCTCGATCTGCCAGTCGGCCGGCGAGGTGCCGATCACGAAGGTGCGGCCGATCTCGCAACGGTAGCCGCGGTAGGCGGCACCGAGGCAGACGGAGAGGAAGTCGCCCTCCTCCACCCGCCGGTCGGTGGGGCGGTGACCTGGGCGGCCGGAGTTCGGGCCGGTGCCGACGGAGGTGGTGAAGGCGGGCCCGTCGGCGCCGTGGTCGATCAGCCGGCGCTCCAGTTCGAGGGCGAGGTGACGCTCGGTGCGGCCGACGAGGATCGACTCCAGCAGCTCGCTCAGCGCCTGGTCGACGATCTCCGCCCCGATGCGCAGCAGCGCGATCTCGTCCTCGTCCTTCACCAGGCGCAGCTGCTCGACCGCGCCGCCGAGGTCGGTGAGCCGCAGCCGGGGGGCGGCCGACGTCAGGGACCGGTGCCGGGCGACCGTGAGGTGGTTCTCCTCGACGGCCAGGGTGTCGGCGCCCTGCGCGGCGGCCAGGTCCGCCCCGGCCACTGCGGGGTCGCCGCCGGACGGCGGCAGCACCTGTACCCGCAGCGCCTCGTCCGGCCGCCCGTCGATCAGCTCGTCGTCGGGCGGTCCGGCGCACAGCAGCACGTCCTCGCCCGCGCCGACCAGCAGGACGGCGCCTTCGGGAGCGGCACCCGCGAGATAGCGGACGTTGGCGGGGCGGGAGATCAGCGCCGTCGCACTCCCACCCGCGCTGAAGCGATCCCTCAGCCGCTCCCGGCGGGCCGCGTACACCTCTGACATGACCCGAGCCTACGAGCGGTGGCCGAATGTCGCCGGTCCAGCGGGGCCGGACGGGCGGCTGCACACGGTTCGGGGGCGGCCCGGAGTCCCCAGGGGACGAGCGGCTGGGCGCCCCGGGAGGCGGCTCGGAACCGCCCCGGGCTGGGCGCCCCAGGACGCGGCTCGGAACCGCCCCGGGCTGGGCGCCCCAGGACGCGGCTCGGAGCCCCCTGGGCTGGGCAGGGGCCCTCGGCGCGATGCCGGTGGAGAGTCCCTGAGCGGCCCGGGAACGGGTCCGGCTCAGCTTCCCGACCGGCCTCCGGAGGGGACCGTGAGCGCGCGCTGCCGGCCCACGACAGCCGCCGTGCGCCGCATCACCACTGGGGCGGACTCGCGATCGAGCGGGCCAGGACCTCGTCGAGCGCCCGGGCCGTTCCCGCCACGTCGAGCTGGGAGTTGTCGATGATCGGCAGTCCGGAGCCGTACCAGCCGGCCATACGGCCGTGGATACGGGCGACCTCCTCGTCGGTGAGGCGCCGGTTGCCGGTGCGCTCCGCGTTGCGCTCCAGGACTATCTCCAGACCGGGCAGCAGCACGACCGGCAGCAGACCGGGCCCCACATGCCGTTTCCAGCCACCGAGGCCGACGACCGGGCGGTCCGGGAAGACGGCGTCGTCGAGGATGCAGGAAATGCCGTTGGCCAGGAAGTTGCGGGCCGCGAAGCCGCAGGTGCGGCGGGCGAGACGATACTGCGCCTCCGAGTTGTCGTTCCACCCCGACTGCGGGTCGGCGAAGCCGGAACGCACCCATTCACGTACGTCGTCGAGGCTGATGTGGGCCGTGGGGACGCGACGGTGGTCGGCCCAGTACTTGGCGACGCTCGTCTTGCCCGCGCCCGCGGGGCCGATGAGCAGCACGGCGAGCGTGGCGGAGGCGAGGTCGGGCGCGCTCGCGGCGGGAATCGTGCCCGGTACGCCGTCAGGGGCGCCGGACGGCAGTCGGACATGGCCCGTGGGGTCCGGCGCGGGCGGCACGGGCGCGTGGTGCGAAGGGGCGGGGGTGTGCGGGGGACCGGAAGGCCCCGGAGGGCCCAGGAAGCCCGGCGCGGGCCGGCCATACGGTGCGGGGCCCGGGTGGGCGCCCGGCTGTCCCGGGTGGTGTGCGGTCGGTGACCAGGCGGTCGCCGGTCCATGCCCCGGCTGGTGGGGCGGTGGCAGCGGATCTCCCACTGCGTGCTGCATCCGGTGCCACTCCGTCTCGTTGTCTCGGGCTCGTCCGCCTCAGGGGGCGCGGCACCCCGCTCCCCACCGAACGGTACCTTCCCCCGGCCGTCGTTGTGTGAACGGCCGGGGAGGGCCCGAAGTGCCTGTCGCCGCAGGCGAATCGGGGCAGCCGGTGCCCGACGGAGCGAGTCGCCCGCCGTTCGGCCCCTGGCGGGCGGGCTACTGGCCCACTTCGCCGTACGCGGCGAGCAGCACCGCAGGGTCCGGGCCTTCCAGCACCGTCGGCTTGGCCAGGCCGTCCAGGACGATGAACCGGAGCAGGTCGCCGCGGGACTTCTTGTCGACCTTCATCGTCTCGAGCAGCCTGGGCCACTGGTCGTAGCGGTAGTGCAGCGGCAGCCCGACGGCCTCGAGGACCGTACGGTGGCGATCGGCCGTGGCGTCGTCCAAGCGGCCCGCCAGACGCCCGAGTTCGGCGGCGAAGTGCATGCCGACGGCGACGGCCGCGCCGTGGCGCCACTGGTAGCGCTCGTTCTTCTCGATCGCGTGGGCGAGCGTGTGCCCGTAGTTGAGGATCTCGCGCAGGCCGGACTCCCTCAGGTCGGAGGAGACGACCTCGGCCTTGACCCTGATGGAGCGCTCGATCAGCTCGGCGGTGTGCGGGCCTGCCGGGGTACGGGCGGCCTTGGGGTCTTCCTCGATCAGCTCCAGGATCACCGGGTCGGCGATGAAGCCGGCCTTGATCACCTCGGCGAGCCCGGATACGTAGTCGTTGACCGGAAGGGAATCAAGCGCGGCGAGGTCGCACAGCACGCCCGCGGGCGGATGGAAGGCGCCGACCAGGTTCTTGCCCTCGGCGGTGTTGATACCGGTCTTGCCGCCGACCGCGGCGTCCACCATGGCCAGCACGGTGGTCGGCACGGCGATCCAGCGCACCCCGCGCAGCCAGGTCGCGGCCACGAACCCGGCCAGGTCGGTGGTCGCGCCGCCGCCCACGCCGACGATGACGTCGGTGCGGGTGAAGCCGGACTGGCCGAGCGCCTTCCAGCAGTAGGCGGCGACCTCGGCGGTCTTGGCCTCCTCGGCGTTCGGGACCTGGATGGCGATCGCCTCGAAGCCCTGTCCGGCGAGGTCGGCGCGCAGCGCCTCGCCCGTCTCGGTCAGTGCCTCCGGGTGGACCACGGCGACACGCTTGGCCCGGTCGCCGACCAGACCGGCGAGCTCGCCGAGGAGCTGACGGCCCACCAGTACCTCGTACGGATCGGTGCCCGCGGTGCCGCCGACCTGGATCCGCGTGACTGCCTCGCTCATGCTTGCTTCAACTCCACTGCGTCCAGGACGGCTTGGGTCACCTCTTCGGGGCTGCGGGCGTCGGTGGGCACGACGGCCGTGGCGACCCCTTCGTACAGGGGGCGGCGCGCCTCCATCAGCTCGCGCCACTGGCGGCGCGGATTGATCGCGAGCAGCGGGCGGGCCACGTTGAGACCGGTGCGCCTGACGGCCTCCTCGACGTCCATCGAGAGGTAGACCACGCGCTGTCCGGCGAGCAGCGCACGGGTGTCCTCGTCGAGGATCGCGCCGCCGCCCAGGGCCAGCACACCGTCGTGCTCGGTGACCGCCCGGTGCACGGCCCGCTTCTCGATCGCGCGGAAGACGGGCTCGCCCTCGTCCAGGAAGATCTCCGCGATGCTCCGGCCCTGCTCGGCCACGATGTCGTCGTCGGTGTCGCGGTAGCCGACCCCCAGCCGTTCGGCCAGCAGCCGGCCGACGGTGGACTTGCCCACGCCCATCGGGCCGACGAGGACGACCGCGGGCACCGCGCTCACCGGATCTCCAGGCTGTCGAGGTAGGACCGCACGTTGCGGCGGGTCTCGGTCACACTGTCGCCGCCGAACTTCTCCGCCACCGCGTCCGCGAGGACGAGCGCGACCATCGCCTCGGCGACGATGCCGGCCGCCGGGACCGCGGCCACGTCGGAACGCTGGTGGTGGGCCTGCGCAGGCTCGCCCGTGGACACGTCGACGGTCCGCAGCGCGCGGGGCACCGTCGCGATGGGCTTCATCGCGGCCCGTACGCGCAGCAGCTCACCCGTGGACAGACCGCCCTCGGTGCCGCCGGAGCGGCCCGTCGCACGCTTGATGCCCTCGGGCGTCGTGAGGATCTCGTCATGGGCCTTCGAGCCCGGCACCCGCGCCAGCTCGAAGCCGTCGCCGACCTCGACGCCCTTGATCGCCTGGATGCCCATCAGGGCGGCCGCGAGCCGCGCGTCGAGCCGGCGGTCCCAGTGCACGTGGGAGCCGAGGCCGACGGGAACCCCGTAGGCGAGGACCTCCACCACGCCACCCAGGGTGTCGCCGTCCTTGTGAGCCTGGTCGATCTCCGCGACCATCGCCTTGGACGTGTCCGCGTCCAGGCAGCGCACGGGGTCGGCGTCCAGCTTCTCCACGTCGGCCGGGGTCGGGTACACGCCGTACGGCGACTTCGCCGAGGCGAGTTCGACGACGTGCGAGACGATCTCGATGCCCGCGGTCTCCTTCAGGTACGAGCGGGCCACCGCGCCGAGCGCGACCCGGGCCGCGGTCTCACGGGCGGATGCGCGCTCCAGGATCGGCCGCGCCTCGTCGAATCCGTACTTCTGCATGCCGGCGAGGTCGGCGTGGCCGGGCCGCGGCCGGGTCAGCGGCGCGTTGCGGGCCAGTCCCGCCAGCACCTCCGGGTCCACCGGGTCGGCCGCCATCACCTGTTCCCACTTGGGCCACTCGGTGTTCCCGACCATGATCGCCACCGGGGAGCCCAGGGTGAGCCCGTGCCGGACGCCACCGAGGAAGGTGACCTCGTCCCGCTCGAACTTCATCCGCGCACCGCGCCCATAGCCCAGCCGCCGCCGCGCCAGGTGGTCCGCCACCATCTCCGTGGTGATCGGCACGCCGGCGGGAAGGCCCTCCAGCGTCGCGACAAGTGCGGGACCGTGGGACTCCCCCGCGGTCAGCCAGCGCAACCTGCTCAACGGTGCTCCTCAGTGCTCGCGCCTGGTACTGCCCTGCGTACGCGCGTCCTCGCGTACGGCGACAGCGCGACCGGGTGCGCGGCCCCGGTCCGCCACCACCGATCCTCCCACGTCCGGCGTTGTGAACCGGCCCCAGGTCCATCAGGCGGACGCGGAGCGAGCGTCCTCCGGCGGCCCCTACCGGGCCGCCAGGGCGTGCTCCCCCGCCTTGCGCATGGCGTCCAGCGGGGCCGGGGAACGGCCCGTCATCCGCTCGACCTGGAGCACCGCCTGGTGCACCAGCAGATCGAGGCCGCTGACGACGGCGCCGCCGTACGCGGACCAGCGCGCCGCGAGGTTGGTGGGCCAGGGGTCGTACAGCACGTCGAAGAGGGTCGCGGGACGCTCCGGTACGGCGGCGGCGAGCGCGTCCGTCGTACCGGCCGGGGTGGTGGCGATGACGAGCGGCGCGCTCAGCGCGCGGTCGGCGTCGGACCAGTCGGCGGTACGGACCTCCACGCCGATGCGCTCGCCCCATCGCCGCATTTCAGTCGCCCGTGCCTCGCTGCGGACGTAGGCGACGACCTCGCCCGTGCAGACACGGGCCAGTGCGGCGAGCGCGGAGGACGCGGTCGCGCCGGCACCGAGGATCGCGGCCGAGTCGACCTGCTCGACTCCCCGCTCGCGCAGCGCGGCGACCATCCCGGGGATGTCGGTGTTGTCACCGACTCGCCGCCCGTCCGCGGTGAACACGACCGTGTTCACCGCCTCGACGCAGGCCGCGGTGTCGCTGACCGAGTCGAGCAGGGGAATGACGGCCCGCTTGAGCGGCATGGTCAGCGAGAGCCCGGCCCAGTCGGGTCCGAGGTCCGCGAAGAACCCCGGCAGCGACTCCTCGTCGATCTCGAACCGGTCGTACGACCAGTCCTTCAGTCCCAGCTCCTGGTAGGCGGTGCGATGCAGCACCGGGGAGAGGGAGTGCGCGATCGGGGAGCCGAGGACGGCGGCCCGGCGCTTGCTGGTGGTGCCCGTCATTGCCCCTTCTTCTGCCCTTGCAGGTACTTCTCGCGATTGCGGTTCTGCTCTTCGTTGGTCTCGGCGAACAGAGTCTCGTTGTCGTTGATGGAGACGAAGTAGTACCAGTTTCCCTTGGCCGGCTTGAGCGCGGCCTTGATCGCGACTTCGCCCGGGTTGTCGATCGGGCCGGGGGGCAGGCCCTTGAAGCGGTACGTGTTGTACGGGTTGTCGATCTTCCGGAGGTCGTCGACGGAACCGGTGCCGAGCCGGGACTCGCCGCGCAGGTAGTTCACCGTCGAGTCGAAGTCGAGCAGACCGTTCGTCTCGGTGTTGTTCGGCTTGAGCCGGTTGTAGACGACCGTGGCGACCTTCTCGAAGTCGTGCTTGTACTTGCCCTCGGCCTGGACCAGGCTCGCGACCGTCAGGACCTGCAACGGGTTGTCCAGGTTGAGGTTCTTCGCCTTGGCCTGGATGCCGAACGCGGCGTACTTCTCCTTGGCCGTGTCGACCATCTGCTTCAGGACGTCCTCGGGCTTCATGCCCTTGGCGACGGGATAGCTGGACGGGTACAGGAACCCTTCCAGCGGGTCCCTGATGGCGCTGTTGTCGTTGGCCCAGTCGGGCAGGCCGAAGCTCTTCCACTTCTTCGCGGCGATGTCCCGGGTGGTGCCGGCCTTGAGCTGAAGCCGGCCGTCGATCGCCGCGTAGATCTTCGCGTTGCGCCAGCCCTCGGCGATGATCAGGTTGTTCTTGCTCTTCGGGCTGAGCATCAACTGCACGGCCGCCGCCGCGGACATGTGCTTGTTCAGCGTGTACGTGCCCGCCTGGATGGTCTTGCCGTTCGGGTTCTGCTCCTGCGCCGCGACGAACGCGTCGACGCTCTTGACGACACCGGCCTGCTTGAGCACCTGGCCGATGGCGAAGCCACCGGACCCCTTCGGAATGGTGACCGTGACCTGTTCGCCACTGCCCTCGCCCACATAGTCGGGCGCCGCGCCGAAACGATTTTGGTAGAACTGATACCCGAAGTAACCCACTCCGCCGATACCGCCGCCGAACACCAGGACGACGACGAGGCAGGCGCATCCATTGCGGCGCTTCCTGCCGCCCTTGTCGCCGCGCCCCCGCCGGTCGCCACGACCGCGGCGGTCCCCGGTGTCGTCGTCGTCATCGTCGTCGCCGCCCGCGAAGAAGGCGTGTTCGCCCTGATCGGGGCCCGGATCCCAGTCGGTCTTCGGCTCCGGCTCGGCCTGCCTGCGGTGCGGCGGCTCGGGCGGCGGATAGGCGTCCGGAGTCTGGTAGAAGTCGGGCTGCTCACCGCCGTACGCACCTGTCTGGGCGCCGTACGGGTCCCCGGGGTCGGCGGCGTAGGGGAGGTGGGCCTGTCCTCCGCCGCCCCATCCCTCGTCGCCCTGGCCTTGCTGCGGTTGGCCCGCGTACGGCTGCGCGTTCTGCTGCTGGTACGGGTCCGGGTACTGCTGCCCGGCCTGCTGCTCGTACTGGCCCGGGTACTGCTGACCGCCGTGGTCGGGGTACTGCTGACCGCCGTGGTCGGGGTACTGCTGGTAGCCCTGCTGCCCCTGGCCGTAGCTGGACGCCTGCGGGCCGCCGTCCCAGTGCCCGTGGTGCTGCCCCGCCTGCTCCGGGTCGTACTGGGGCCGGCCGCCGTAAGGGGACTGGCCCTCAGGGGCCTGCTGTCCTCTCCATCCGCCGTCCCCGTACAACGGGTCCTCCGGATGCCACGGTGCGGAGCCTTGGCCCCGGCCATACTCAGTCATCGATCCCCTAGAGCCGCGAGGCGGCGGTCGCGGGCTCCGGTGCCCCAGCTTCCGTTCCGCCTCTTTGCTGTGCGGTGGCTGTTCGAACACCCTCGCATCGCGCGGAACGTTACCGTATCGCGATCAGATGACCACTTCGACGCCCTCGCCGGGTGCTTTACCTGACACCCGTTCGGATTCGAGGGCCTGCTGAAGGATGATGACGGCCGCCGCCTGGTCGATCACGGACCGGCCCTTCCTGGACTTCACACCGGAGGCTCGCAGTCCCTGACCGGCCGTCACCGTCGTCATCCGCTCGTCCACGAGGCGCACCGGCACGGGTGCGATCGCACGGGCCAGTTCCTGGGCGAAGCCGCGGACCTTGACGGCGGCCGGGCCCTCGCCCCCCTTGAGGGAGCGAGGCAGGCCGACGACGACCTCGATCGGCTCGTACTCCTCGACAAGTTGCCTCAGCCGGCGCTGGGCCGCCGGAACGTCCCGTCCCGGGACCGTCTCCACCGGGGTGGCGAGGATCCCGTCGGGGTCGCAGGAGGCGACCCCGATACGGGCGTCACCGACGTCGATCGCGAGTCGGCGTCCTCTTCTCATGCGCGCGGCCGTCCTACTTGGCGGTCTCGGCGACCAGGCGCTCGACGGCCTCGACGGCGTCACCGATCGCGGCCGCGTTCTGGCCGCCGCCCTGGGCGACGTCGGGCTTGCCGCCCCCGCCGCCTCCGAGGGTCTTGGCGGCCGTACGGACCAGCTCGCCGGCCTTCAGTCCGCGCTCGCGGGCGGCGTCGTTGGTGGCGATGACCGTGAGCGGCTTGCCGTTGTTCACGGTGAACAGGGCGACCACCGCGGCCCGTCCGCCCCGGATGCGGCCGCGCACGTCGAGAACCAGCTTGCGCAGGTCGTCGGGGGTGGTGCCGTCCGGGACCTGCCCCGTGACGACGGCGATCCCGTGGACGTCCCTGGCGGACTCGGCGAGCCCGGCGGCGGCCTGCAGCACCTTCTCGGCGCGGAACTTCTCGATCTCCTTCTCGGCGTCCTTCAGCTTGCCGAGCATTCCGGCGACCTTCTCCGGCAGTTCCTCCGGACGGCCCTTGAGCAGCTCGGTGAGCTGGTTGACGACCGTGTGCTCCCGGGCCAGGAAGTTGTAGGCGTCGACGCCGACCAGCGCCTCGATACGGCGGACACCGGAGCCGATCGAGGACTCGCCGAGCAGCTTCACCAGACCCAGCTGGGCGGTGTTGTGCACATGCGTGCCGCCGCACAGCTCCTTGGAGAAGTCGCCGATGGTCACGACGCGGACGCGCTGGCCGTACTTCTCGCCGAACTCGGCGATGGCGCCCTGCTTCTTGGCCTCATCGATCCCCATGATCTCGGCGTGCACGTCGAGGTCGCGGGCGAGCACCTCGTTGATCTTCTGCTCGACATCGCTCATCACGGTCGTCGGGACGGCCGACGGGGAGCCGAAGTCGAAGCGGAAGCGGCCGGGCTGGTTCTCGGAACCGGCCTGGGCGGCCGTCGGGCCGAGGGCGTCGCGCAGGGCCTGGTGGGTGAGGTGCGTGGCCGAGTGGGCGCGGGCGATGGCCTTGCGGCGGCGGGAGTCGATCGAGGCCTGGGCCTTGGCGCCGACGGTGACCTCGCCGACCTGGACGACGCCCTTGTGCACATACACACCCGGGACCGGCTTCTGGGTGTCGCGGACCTCGATGACGGCACCGGAGTCGGTCCTGATACGGCCGGTGTCGCCGATCTGGCCGCCCCCCTCGGCGTAGAACGGGGTGCGGTCGAGGACGATCTCGATCTCGTCGCCCTCGGTGGCGGCCGGCGAGGAGACGCCGTCGACGAGGATGCCGACGACCGTGGACTCGGCCTCGGTGTCCGTGTACCCGATGAAGTCGGTGGCACCGGCGCTGTCGGCGATCTCACGGTAGGCGCCGAGGTCGGCGTGGCCGGTCTTCTTGGACTGGGCGTCGGCCTTGGCGCGCTCCCGCTGCTCCTTCATCAGGCGGCGGAAGCCCTCCTCGTCCACCGAGAGTCCCTGCTCGGCGGCCATCTCGAGGGTGAGGTCGATCGGGAAGCCCCAGGTGTCGTGGAGCAGGAAGGCCTTGTCGCCGGACAGGGTCGTGCCACCGGCGGCCTTGGTCTCGGTCACGGCGGTGTCGAGGATGTTGGTGCCGGCCTTCAGCGTCTTGAGGAAGGCGGCCTCCTCGGCGAGGGCGACCTTCTCGATCCGCTCCCGGTCGGTGACCAGCTCGGGGTACTGCTGGCCCATCATCTCGATCACCGTGTCGATCAGGTCCTTGACGACCGGCCCGGTGGCGCCGAGCAGGCGCATGTTGCGGATGGCGCGGCGCATGATGCGGCGCAGGACGTAGCCGCGGCCCTCGTTGCCGGGGGTCACGCCGTCACCGATCAGCATGGTGGCGGTGCGCATGTGGTCGGTGACCACACGCAGGGAGACGTCCGAGGCGTGGGCGTCGCCGTAGGCGACACCGGTCAGCTCCGTGGCCTTCTTGATCACGGCCATGGAGGTGTCGATCTCGTACATGTTCTGCACGTCCTGCAGAATCATGGCGAGGCGCTCGAGGCCCAGGCCCGTGTCGATGTTCTTGCTCGGCAGGTCGCCGAGGATCTCGAAGTTGTCCTTGCCGGTGCCCTCGCCCCGCTCGTACTGCATGAAGACGAGGTTCCAGATCTCCACGTACCGCTCGTCGTTGACGGCGGGGCCGCCCTCGACGCCGAACTCCGGGCCGCGGTCGTAGTTGATCTCGGAACAGGGGCCGCACGGGCCGGGGACGCCCATGGACCAGAAGTTGTCCTTCATGCCCAGGCGCTGGATGCGCTCGGCGGGGACACCGATGACGTCACGCCAGATCTGCTCGGCCTCGTCGTCGTCCTTGTAGACGGTGATCCACAGACGCTCGGGGTCGAGGCCGTAACCGCCCTTGTCCTGGGGCGCGGTGAGCAGCTCCCAGGCGAGCTTGATGGCGCCTTCCTTGAAGTAGTCGCCGAAGGAGAAGTTGCCGCACATCTGGAAGAACGTGCCGTGGCGCGTGGTCTTGCCGACCTCTTCGATGTCGGGCGTGCGCACGCACTTCTGCACGCTGGTGGCGCGCGGGAAGGGCGGCTTGACCTCGCCCAGGAAGTAGGGCTTGAAGGGCACCATGCCGGCCGGGACGAGGAGCAGAGTCGGGTCGTCCGCGATGAGCGACGCCGAAGGGACGACGGTGTGACCGCGCTCCTCGAAGAAGCTCAACCAGCGGCGGCGGATTTCAGCCGACTCCATCAGTGGTCCTCATTCCGGTTGTGCGAGTGCGTCGTGGTCTCGACGTACTTCGGGTTGCTGCGGTTCTCGATGGCGGCGTGCCGCCGGGGTGCCGGGAGGGGGTCGACGGGCGCGTTCGTACCGAGCGCGTCGCCGAGTTCCGCCTCCCGCTGTGCCATGCCGGCCCGGACATCGAGCGCGAAGTCCAACGCGCGGTCCTTGAGCCGGTGACCCGCCTCGATCGCCTTGTTCGCCGCCTGCGCGGCCAGGCTTTCGGGGGTCAGCTGCCTCAGCTTGCGGTTGACCTTGGTGGTGGCCCACACACCGGCGGCGACACCGGTGGTGAACCAGAACGTACGGCGGAACATCGCTCGGTCAGAGCCCCTCTTCCCGGTTGTTTCCCCGGTTGTTCCGCTTCCCCCGTCGCGGAGACGGGACGGTGCGGCCCACGATCACGGTACGCCGGGGTGCCTTGGCAGGCACGTTCTCTCGACGGCCGGCGATGGCCCGGCGCACGCCGTAGCCGAACGCCGCGACCTTGACCAAGGGACCGCCGAAGGTGGAGGCGACGGTCGTCGACAGCGCCGAGGCGTTCGACGTGACCTCCTGGACGTCCGAGGCGATCGCGTCGACCCGGTCGATCTGGGTCTGCGCCGAGCGCACCGCCGCGGAGGCGTCGGACAGCAGCGGGACGGCCTGGTCGGTCACGTCCGCCACCAGCTTGGTGGTCGCCTTGAGCGTCTGGGCCAGCCTCGCCAGCGCGACGGCGAGGAAGGAGACCAGGATCGCCCAGAAGACAGCCACCAGAATCCCGGCCACCTCTCCACCGGACACCGTGTGCACCCGCTCCCTGGAACGTGCCTGAACATCGAAAAGTCGCCCCCCGAGCCTATCGCGCCGGGGCGGTCGGTCCGTACCGGATTAGAGGCCGAGCGCAGCGGAGTGCGCGGGGGGTGCACACCGTGGGCACACGGGGCCCGCACACGCCACGTGCACGTTCGCGTCCACCACGTCCATTCCCGGGCCTCGCCGAAGGGTTCGGCCCGGACATGCGTCGGCCCGCCGCCCCGACCGCCCTGAGGGGCGGGGGACGACGGGCCGATGCGCTGGGGTGCTACGTCCGCCGGAAAGGGATCAACGGGCGTAGTACTCGACGACGAGCTGCTCGTCGCAGATCACCGGGATCTCCTTGCGGTTCGGCTCACGGTCCAGGCGGAACGCCAGGGCCTTGAGGTTCACCTGGAGGTAGCGCGGGGTCTCGCCGTCGGGGGCGAAGCCACCCTCGCGGGCGACCTGGAAGAGCGCCTTCTCACGGCTGCGCTCGCGGACCATCACGACGTCGTCGGGACGGACGCGGAACGACGGCTTGTCGACCTTCTGGCCGTTGACCTCGATGTGGCCGTGGACGACCATCTGGCGGGCCTGGTAGATCGTGCGGGCGATGCCCGAACGCAGGACCAGCGCGTCGAGACGGCGCTCCAGCTCGACGATCAGGGCCTCACCGGTCTTGCCCTGGACCTTGGAGGCACGGTCGTAGGCGCGCACCAGCTGGCGCTCGGAGATGTCGTACTGCGCGCGCAGACGCTGCTTCTCCAGCAGACGGACCTTGTAGTCCGAGTTCTGCTTGCGGCCGCGGCCGTGCTCGCCCGGCGGGTAGGGGCGGGCCTCGAAGTACTTGACGGCCTTCGGGGTCAGCGCGATGCCGAGGGCACGCGACTTCTTGACCTTGGGGCGGGACTGGTTCGCCATGAACCAAACACCTCGTGTTTCTGTATGGAATCGGCTTCACCAGGGTTAGGGGAGGTCGCATCCGCAGCCGGGGAAACCCTGCGGGTCCGCGTGGGACCTGCCGGGCAGCCGCTCCCCTGGTCTGGGCACATACGTGCAGCACGCGAGAGGCCCACCGACCGGTCCCGGGGAGTGCCGGGAGGTGGTGGGCTGCCCGCGACACCGTTCGACGGTGCGCGACGCTCCTGGATCCCCGTGCCGTACGGCGGTGGGGTTCCGGCTGGTTGTCCCGCTCTGGTGGCGCCGGCCTCTCATTTCTGAGGTTCCGGACACGGGACTCAGCGCTTCGAGCAAGTCTACAGGGTGGCTACGGCTGCTTTCGACGCAGATGCTTGCGGGTCCACTCCACGGCGTCCGCGTACCGCGCCTCGGCGCCGTGCCGGGTCGGGCTGTAGTACTCGCGGTCCTTGAGCGCGTCCGGGGCGTACTGCTGGGCGGCGATCCCCTCCGGCAGGTCGTGCGGGTACACATACCCCTGGGCGTGGCCGAGCTTGGCCGCGCCCTTGTAGTGCCCGTCGCGCAGATGCGGGGGCACGGGTCCGGCCAGGCCTGCCCGGACGTCCGCCATGGCCGCGCCGATCGCCGTGGTCGCCGAGTTGGACTTGGGGGCGAGCGCGAGGGCGATGGTGGCGTGGCTGAGGGTCAGGGCGGCCTCCGGGAAGCCGATCATGGCCACGGCCTGGGCGGCGGCGACGGCGATCGGCAGCGCGTTCGGGTCGGCGAGGCCGATGTCCTCGCTGGCGGAGATCATCAGGCGGCGGGCGATGAACCGGGGGTCCTCACCGGCTTCGATCATGCGGGCCAGGTAGTGCAGGGCCGCGTCCACGTCGGAGCCGCGGATGGACTTGATGAGGGCACTCGCCACGTCGTAGTGCTGGTCGCCGTCCCGGTCGTACTTCACGGCGGCGCGGTCGACCGTCTCCTCCAGCGTCGTGAGGCCGATCTCCGTCTCGCCCTTGTCGAGGGCGGCGCCCGCGGCGGCCTCCAAGGCCGTCAGGGCGCGGCGGGCGTCGCCGCCGGCGATCCGCAGCAGATGGTCCTCGGTGTCCTCGGGCAGGGCGACGGCGCCGGCGAGGCCCCGCTCGTCGCTCAGGGCCCTGCGCAGCAGGCCGCGTACGTCGTCGTCCGTGAGCGGTTCGAGCGTGAGCAGCAGGGACCGGGACAGGAGCGGGGAGATCACCGAGAAGTACGGGTTCTCCGTGGTCGCCGCGATGAGGGTGACCCAGCGGTTCTCGACGGCCGGCAGGAGGGAGTCCTGCTGGGCCTTGCTGAAGCGGTGGATCTCGTCGAGGAAGAGGACGGTCTCCTTGCCGAAGCCGCCGGTGGCGCGGCGGGCGCCGTCGATGACCGCGCGGACCTCCTTGACACCCGCGGTGATCGCCGACAGCTCCACGAACCGCTTGTTGGTCGCCTTCGAGACGACATACGCCAGGGTCGTCTTGCCGGTGCCGGGCGGACCCCAGAGGATGACCGAGGAGGGTCCGGCGGGCCCGCCGTTGCCCTCGCCGACCAGTCTGCGCAGCGGGGACCCCGGCTTGAGCAGGTGCTGCTGGCCCACCACCTCGTCGAGGGTGCGCGGGCGCATACGGACCGCCAGGGGGCTTGCGGCCGGGTCCTTCTCCTGGCGTTCTTCTGCTGCGGCGGTGAACAGGTCGGGCTCCACGCTGAAACCCTATGTCACGCCACTGACAATGCCCCCGGGCCCGGGGCGGCAGCCGGGCGGCTCCCCGTCAGGCCCAGAGCTGGCTGCCCCACCGGGTCAGGATCAGCATGGCGATGATGCCGACGTGGGTGACGGGAAGCACCCAGGTGAACTCACCGAGGAAGTTCTTCACGGGGCGCGGCGCGGGCAGGAAGTCGTTGCGGACGTTGAACGAGGTCACGTACCAGAACATGACGCTCGTGGCGACCCAGGCCAGCGAGCACCACAGGCACAGGGCGTTGATCCGGTACAGCGACTGGAACTGCAGCCAGGTGCAGAAGGCCACGCCGAAGAGCGTGCCGACGTTGAAGGTCAGCCAGTACCAGCGGGGGAAGCGGGCGCGAGCGAGCAGGCTCACGCCGACGCAGATGACGATGCCGTAGCAGACGAGGCCGAGCATCGGGTTGGGGAAGCCGAAGGCGGCGGCCTGCTTGCTCTCCATGACGCTGCCGCAGGAGATGATCGGGTTGATGCTGCAACTGGGGGTGAACGTCTTGCCGCTCACCTTGCCCTCGAGGATCTTGAACTTGTCGATCGTGATGACCCACGCGGCGAGCAGACCGGCCGCACCGGTGATCACGAGCAGCAGGGCGAACGCCAGACCGCCGCCCGCCGCCCGGGAGGCATCCACGCTTTCCGGCTCGGTGGACCCGGTGGAGACGTCCTTGACTGTCGTCTTGCTCATCACGCCGATTCCGATGCTTGAGGGAATGGACCTGCGGACAGTGGTCATTGTGCCGCACGCCCGCGGGTGCCCACCGTTCGCTGTGTACAAGGACGTACGCACGCTGGTCCCGGAACGTTCGGTTCAGGCCAGGCTCGTGGCCAGGGCCACATCCGTGGCCCCCCTGCTTTCGCACGGCGGGACGAATCGGCGTGGGCGCGGTTGACGGGCGCGAGCGCGGCGGCGCCGGACGCGCGTGACCGGATCGGGGGGCTCCCGGGCGCCGGTGTCACGCCTGACGGGGGCGAGCCGCCGTGGCCCGCCCCCGGCCGGCTCAGCCCAGTCGGGACTCCAGCTCCGCCACGATCTCGTTCACGCCGATCGCCGTCTGCTCTCCGGACTCCATGTCCTTGAGCTGGACGACACCCTCGGCGAGATCGCGTTCGCCCGCGACGATCGTGTAGCGGGCGCCGCTTCGGTTGGCGTTCTTCATGGCGCCCTTCAGGCCCTTGCCGCCGTACGCGAAGTCCGCCGCGACACCGAGCTTGCGCAGCTCCGTGACCTTGGCGAACAGGATCCGGCGGGCCTCCTCGCCCAGCGGGACCGCGAACACGCTGGTGGACTCGGGCAGTTGGAGCTCGATGCCCTCGGCCTCCAGCGCGAGTACCGTGCGGTCGACGCCCAGCGCCCAGCCCACGGACGGCAGCGCGGGGCCGCCGATCATCTCCGAGAGGCCGTCGTAGCGTCCGCCGCCGCCCACCGCGGACTGGGAACCCAGACCGTCGTGGACGAACTCGAAGGTGGTCCGGGTGTAGTAGTCCAGGCCGCGCACCAGCTTCGGGTCGTCCTCGAAGGACACGCCCGCCGCCGTGATCAGTTCGCGGACCTCCTCGTGGTACGCCTTGCACGCGTCGCACAGGTAGTCGCGCAGCAGAGGGGCGCCCGTCAGCTGCTTCTGGACCGACTCGCGCTTGTCGTCGAGGACCCGCAGCGGGTTGATATCGACGCGGCGGCGCGTGTCCTCGTCCAGGTCCAGGCCGCGCAGGAAGTCCTGGAGCGCGGCGCGGTAGACCGGGCGGCACTCCTTGTCGCCCAGGCTGTTGAGCAGGATGCGGAAGTCGCGCAGGCCGAGCGAGCGGTAGGCCTGGTCGGCCAGGATGATCAGCTCGGCGTCCAGGGCCGGGTCCTCGGCACCGATCGCCTCGGCGCCCACCTGGGAGAAGTGGCGGTAACGGCCCTTCTGCGGGCGTTCGTAGCGGTAGTAAGAGCCCGAGTACCAGAGCTTGACCGGGAGGTTGCCGGTCTTGTGGAGGTTGGCCTCCAGGGCGGCGCGCAGCACGGAGGCCGTGCCCTCGGGGCGCAGGGCGAGCTTGTCGCCGCCCTTGGTCTCGAAGGCGTACATCTCCTTCGTGACGATGTCGGTGGACTCGCCGACGCCGCGCGCGAACAGTTCCACGTTCTCGAAGCCGGGTGTCTCGATGTAGCCGTAGCCGGAGGCGCGCAGCGGGGCGGCGATGGCCTCGCGCACCGCGAGGTACTTGGCGGAGTCCGGCGGGATCAGGTCGTACGTGCCCTTGGGGGCCTTGAAGGTGCTCACGGAGGTCTCGTCACATTCCTCGTCGGGGAGCGTCCACATCCGCTCCCGGGCCGGCGGCCACCTGCCGCAGATACGGGTTGGTGGCGCGCTCCTGGCCGATGGTCGTCTGGGGGCCGTGGCCGGACAGCACCACGGTCGAGTCGTCGAGCGGCAGGCACACGCGGGCCAGCGAGTCGAGCATCTCGGCCGTGTCACCGCCGGGCAGGTCGGTGCGTCCGATGGAGCCGGCGAACAGCAGGTCGCCCGAGAACAGGATGGGCGGGATGTCCGCCGCCTCGGGCAGCCGGAAGGTCACCGACCCCTTGGTATGGCCGGGCGCGTGCGCGACGGACAGCTCCAGACCGGCCAGCTCGAGCCTCGCACCGTCGGCCAGCTCCTTGACGTCGTCGGGCTCCCCCACGGTGAGCTCACCCATCAGCGGCATCCCGATGGAGCGCCCGAGCGCCTTCTCCGGGTCGCTCATCATGTACCGGTCCTCGGGGTGGATCCAGGCCGGCACGTCGTGCGCGCCGCAGACCGGGACGACCGAGGCCACGTGGTCGATGTGACCGTGGGTGAGGACGACCGCGACGGGCTTGAGCCGATGCTTCCGGAGCGTCTCCTCGACCTGTCCGGCGGCCTCGTGGCCCGGGTCGATGATCACGCACTCCTCACCCGCTGCGGGGGCGACCAGGTAACAGTTGGTCCCCCAGGCCCCTGCGGGGAACCCGGCAATCAGCACGATCGTCCTTAAGTGTGTCGTACGGAGAGTGACTGTTTCGCGGTCAGAGCCTACCGGCGCTGCCGATTCCTCAGCGAACCCATATACGGTACGGGGCACACGCAAGCGGAAGACACACCAGACGCACGCGTACCGGTCGGCGTTACGAGACGCATGAGGAGACAACCCCGTGGTCAGCCAGGAACAGCGGCGGCGGCAGCTCGCCCGGGAGAAGTTCTTGCGGCAGCAGCAGCGGCGTACGGAGGCACGGCGCAAGTCACGCGCACGCAATGCGGTGGTCGGTGCCGTCCTGGGAGTGGTGCTGGTGGGCAGC
Source organism: Streptomyces sp. NPDC047079 (assembly GCF_040643755.1). Lineage (NCBI taxonomy): Bacteria > Bacillati > Actinomycetota > Actinomycetes > Kitasatosporales > Streptomycetaceae > Streptomyces > Streptomyces sp. NPDC047079. The sequence goes on along the minus strand of NZ_JBEYUZ010000004.1, from coordinate 377,274 downwards.
GTGGTGTCCTACACCGCCGGGGTCTTCAAGGGCGACGACAAGAAGGCGAACGCGAGCGCGGATGTGTCCCCGAGCGCCTCCGCACCCAGCAAGGCGCCGGATCCCTGCGCGAAGCCCGCCAAGGGCGCGGTCAAGCCGCTGAGCTGGAAGAAGGAGCCGGCGATGACCATCGACACGTCGGCGACGTACACGATGAAGCTGGCGACCACGTGCGGTGACATCGGTATCGCGCTGAAGACGGCGGCGGCCCCGCACACCGTGAACTCGTTCAACTTCCTCGCGGGCAAGGGCTACTTCGACCACACCAAGTGCCACCGGCTCACCGCCGAGGGCATCTACGTGTTGCAGTGCGGAGACCCCCAGGGCACCGGCACCGGCGGCCCCGGCTACACCATCCCGGACGAGAACCTCAAGGACAAGAGCCTCAAGGGGAGCGTGTATCCGGCGGGGACGGTCGCCATGGCGAACAAGTCGCAGAAGCACACCGGCGGCAGCCAGTTCTTCCTGGTGTACCAGGACAGTCCGTTGCCGCCGAGTTACACACCGTTCGGCACCGTGGACGCGGCGGGCATGAAGGTCCTGAAGAAGATCGCGTCCGCCGGTGCCCAGCCGGCGGACCCCACCACGGGCAATACCGCACCGAACGCAACTGTTGTGGTCAACAAGGCGACGGTGACGAAATCCTGACCGTCAACTGCGGAATTTCGGTCGCGCGGGATGCGGACAGCCGCCCCGCCGGTCGCCTATGTTGGCGGTGACGAAACTGTGGACGATGCCCGGGGGCGCTGAGGCCTCTGGCGGGCATCATGTGGAGGAGGCGCTGTGAGCAGCGACCCGTGGGGCCGCGTCGACGAGACGGGGACCGTGTACGTGCGTACGGCCGACGGTGAGCAGGTCGTCGGTTCCTGGCAGGCCGGCTCCCCCGAGGAGGCGCTGGCCTACTTCGAGCGCAAGTACGAGGGCCTGGTGGTCGAGATCGGCCTCCTCGAGAAGCGAGTGCAGACCACCGACCTGTCGGCGAAGGACGCCCAGGCCGCGATCGGTCATCTGCGGGAGCAGGTGGACGCGCACCACGCGGTCGGCGACCTGGAGGCGCTGCGGACCCGTCTGGACAAGCTCCTGGGGACGGTCGAGGCTCGCCGTGAGGAGCGCAAGGCGCAGCGGGCCCGGCAGTCCGACGAGGCACGCAAGTCCAAGGAGGCGCTGGTCGCCGAGGCGGAGGAGCTGGCCCAGTCCGATCAGTGGAGGGCGGCCGGTGAGCGGCTGCGGGCGCTGGTGGACACCTGGAAGGGGCTGCCGCGGCTCGACCGGAAGTCGGACGACGAGCTGTGGCACCGCTTCTCGCATGCCCGGTCGGCGTTCTCCAAGCGCCGCAAGGCCCACTTCGCGCAGCTCGACACGCAGCGCGAGGAGGCCCGCAAGACCAAGGAGAGGCTGGTCGCCGAGGCCGAGGCGCTCTCGGCCTCGACGGACTGGGGTCCGACGGCGGCGCGCTACCGCGAGCTGATGGCCGAGTGGAAGGCGGCGGGCCGCGCACAGCGCGAGCACGAGGACGATCTGTGGAACCGCTTCCGCGGCGCCCAGGACGTGTTCTTCGCCGCCCGCAGCTCGGTCTTCGCGGAGCGCGACGCCGAGCAGGCCGAGAACCTCAAGCTCAAGGAGGAGCTGGCCGAGGAGGCGGAGAAGCTGCTGCCGGTCACGGACCTGAGGAGTGCCCGCGGCGCCTTCCGCGCGATCAACGAGCGCTGGGAGGCCATCGGCCATGTGCCGCGGGACGCCCGGGCGCGGGTCGAGGGCCGCATGCACACGGTCGAGCGGGCCATCCAGGAGGCCGAGGAGGCCGAGTGGCGCCGTACGAACCCTGAGGCCCTTGCCCGTGCCGAGGGCCTGACCGGCCAGCTTCAGGCGGCCGTCGACAAGCTGAGGGGCCAGATCGAGCAGGCCCGGGCCGCGGGCAACAACGCGAAGGCCGAGAAGCTGGAGAGGGAGCTGGAGGGCCGTCAGGCGCTCCTGGACCAGGCCCTGAAGGGTCTGCAGGAGTTCGGCGGCTGAGAACGGCTGACCCTGTCTCGCGAAGGGGGCTCCCGTACGGTGCGTACGGGAGCCCCCTTCTCCGTGTGCGGGACCGGGCCGGTCAGTCCGACGGCCTGCGGGCCGAGGTCACGCGGTACACGTCGTACACGCCCTCGACGCCCCGTACGGCCTTCAGGACGTGGCCCAGGTGCTTCGGATCGCCCATCTCGAAGGTGAAGCGGGAGGTGGCGACCCGGTCACGCGACGTCTGCACCGCGGCCGAGAGGATGTTGACGTGCTGGTCGGACAGGACCCGGGTCACGTCGGAGAGCAGCCGCGAGCGGTCCAGCGCCTCCACCTGGATCGCGACGAGGAACACGGACGACTGGGTGGGGGCCCATTCCACGTCGAGGATGCGCTCGGGCTCGCGCGACAGTGACTCGACGTTCACGCAGTCCGTGCGGTGAACCGATACGCCGCTGCCGCGGGTGACGAAGCCGATGATGGGGTCGCCGGGGACCGGCGTACAACAGCGGGCCAGTTTGACCCAGACGTCCTCGACGCCCTTGACCACCACACCCGGGTCCTGGCTGCGGCGCCGCTTGCGCCCGCGGCTCCGGGTCGGCGGGACGGCCTCGTCGATCTCCTCGGTGGCCGCCTCTTCACCACCGAGCGCCTGCACCAGCTTCTGCACGACGTTCTGCGCGGCGACATGGCCCTCACCGATGGCCGCGTACAGCGAGGAGATGTCGGGGTAGCGCATCTCGTGGGCGAGGGTCACGAGCGAGTCGCCGGTCAGGATCCGCTGGATCGGCAGATTCTGCTTGCGCATCGCCCGCGCGATGGCGTCCTTGCCCTGCTCGATCGCCTCGTCGCGCCGCTCCTTGGAGAACCACGCCCGGATCTTGTTGCGGGCGCGCGGCGACTTCACGAAGCCGAGCCAGTCGCGGGACGGGCCCGCGCCCGGCGCCTTGGAGGTGAAGACCTCCACCAGGTCGCCGTTGTCGAGAGTGGATTCCAGCGGTACCAGGCGGCCGTTGACCCGCGCGCCGATGGTCCGGTGGCCGACCTCCGTGTGCACCGCGTACGCGAAGTCCACGGGGGTGGCCCCGGCCGGCAGCGCTATGACATCGCCCTTCGGGGTGAACACGAAGACCTCGTTGCGCGACAGGTCGAAGCGCAGGGACTCGAGGAACTCGCTCGGGTCCTCGGTCTCCTTCTGCCAGTCGAGCAACTGGCGCAGCCACGCCATGTCGTTGACGGCGTCCTTGTCCTTGGCGTTGGAACGAGGCGCGTCCGTACGGACCTTGGAGGCGCCCGCGACGGCCTCCTGCTTGTACTTCCAGTGCGCGGCGATGCCGTACTCGGCGCGGCGGTGCATGTCGAACGTGCGGATCTGGAGTTCGACGGGCTTGCCGTTGGGGCCGATCACCGTCGTGTGCAGCGACTGGTACATGTTGAACTTGGGCATCGCGATGTAGTCCTTGAACCGCCCCGGAACCGGGTTCCAGCGGGCGTGGACCGTGCCCAGCGCCGCATAGCAGTCACGGACCGTGTCGACGAGGACACGGATGCCCACCAGGTCGTAGATCTCCGCGAAGTCACGGCCGCGGACGATCATCTTCTGGTAGACGCTGTAGTAGTGCTTGGGGCGGCCGGTGACAGTCGCCTTGATGCGGGCGGAACGCAGGTCGGCCTGGACCTCGTCGGTCACTATCGCCAGGTACTCGTCGCGCTTGGGCGCGCGCTCGGCGACCAGGCGGACGATCTCGTCGTACATCTTGGGATAGAGGATCGCGAAGGCGAGGTCCTCCAGCTCCCACTTGATGGTGTTCATGCCCAGGCGGTGGGCGAGCGGCGCGTAGATCTCAAGCGTCTCCCGCGCCTTCTTCTCCTGCTTCTCGCGCTTGAGGTAGCGCATGGTGCGCATGTTGTGCAGGCGGTCGGCCAGCTTGATGACCAGGACACGGGGGTCCTTGGCCATGGCCACGACCATCTTGCGCACGGTCTCGGCCTGGGCGGCCTCGCCGAACTTGACCTTGTCGAGTTTCGTGACGCCGTCCACGAGCAGGGCGACGGTGTCGCCGAAGTCACGGCGCAGCTGGTCCAGGCCGTACTCGGTGTCCTCGACGGTGTCGTGCAGCAGGCCCGCCATCAGGGTGGCCGGGTCCATGCCCAGCTCGGCGAGGATCGTGGTCACCGCGAGCGGGTGCGTGATGTACGGGTCGCCGCTCTTGCGTTTCTGACCGCGGTGCCAGCGCTCGGCCACCTGGTAGGCGCTCTCGATCTGGCGGAGCGTGGCGTTCTCGATCTTCGGGTCGTTGCTGCGCACTATCCGCAGCAGCGGCTCCAGGACCGGGTTGTACGGGTTGGCGCGCTGCACGCCGAGGCGAGCGAGGCGGGCGCGCACGCGGTTGGAGGAGCCTGAGCGGGCGGACGGGGCCGGAGCGGGACGGACCGCGGAGGTGCGCTCGGCGGGGGCCGGCTTGGGGCGCGGCCGCTCGGCGGCCGACTCGACGGGCGCGGACTGGGCGTGCTCGACCGGCCCGTGCGGGGCGTCCTTCGCTGAGCGCGCGGACTGGGCCGCGGCCTTCGACGACGCGTCGGCCTTTGCGGCGGTCAGGTGCTGGGCCTCGTCTGGCAAGAGGGCTCCTCGTGCGCGATCCGGGTCCCCCGGTCAGGCTCCGGAGACCCCATGGTAGCGATCCCGGGCTCCGGGCTCCCCCTCAGGCCGCACGGACGGCCTGCTACTGAAGGAACGCACGAGGCGGGCACCGGATTCCTCCGGGCCCGCCTCGCGGTGTACGGCGGTCTTCCGCGGCCTTGCGCGGGGGTGACCCGCACGGGTCTCAGACCTGAAGCAGCGCCTCCAGCGGCGCACCGTCGAGGGCCGGCTGCAGACGGGCACGGCCGCCCAGGAAGCCCAGCTCCATGAGGACGGACACCCCGGCGACCTCCGCTCCCGCCCGGCGGATCAGCTGGAGGGAGGCTTCGGCGGTGCCGCCCGTGGCGAGGACGTCGTCGACGACCATGACGCGGTCGGTCGCGGAGAGGTCCTCGGCGTGCACCTCGATCTCGGCGGAGCCGTACTCCAGGTCGTAGGCCTGGCGCAGGGTGGCTCCGGGGAGCTTGCCCGCCTTGCGGACGGGGATGAATCCGACGCCGGCGCGGACGGCGACCGGGGCGCCGAGGATGAACCCGCGGGCCTCCAGTCCGACGATCTTCGTCGCGCGATGCCGTACGACGAGGTCCGTCAGTGCGTCCGTGAGCGCGGTGAAGGCCCCCGGGTCCGCGAGGAGCGGCGTGATGTCCTTGAACATCACGCCCGGCTCCGGGTGGTCCGGTACATCACGGATGTGACTGAGCAGAAGTGCCTTTATGTCGGTTGTGTCGGTCATCGACGCTTTCCTGAGGGTCGGCCGCGGCCGCGGCCACGGGACGCTGGCTGGTGACGCTGGCCGACGACCGCGGGCGTCGCGTCCTGCGGCTCCTCGCCGTTCGGCGCCTCGACGAACCCGTCCTCGGCGGCGGCCTGGGTGCGCTTGGCCAGGACCCGCTTCCTGAGGGCCTTCATCTGCGGCTCGCGCTCCTTGAGGTCGGCGACGAGCGGCGTGGCGATGAAGATCGACGAGTAGGCACCGGCCGCGAGGCCGACGAACAGCGACAGCGAGATGTCGTTGAGCGTGCCCGCGCCGAGGAAGCCGCCGCCGATGAACAGCAGGCCCGCGACCGGCAGCAGCGCCACCACGGTGGTGTTGATGGAGCGGACCAGGGTGCTGTTGATCGAGCGGTTGGCGATGTCGCTGTAGGTCCAGCGGGTCTGCTTGGTGAGGTCCTTCGTCTGCTCCTTGAGGCTGTCGAAGACGACGACCGTGTCGTAGAGCGAGTAACCGAGGATCGTCAGCAGACCGATCACCGTGCCGGGCGTCACCTCGAAGCCGACGAGGGCGTAGATACCGGTCGTGATGGTGATGTCGTGGATCAGCGCGACGAGGGCCGCGAGCGCCATGCGCCATTCGAAGGCGATCGCCAGGTAGATCACCACGAGCACCATGAAGATCGCCAGGCCCTGCCAGGCCTTGCCGGCGATCTGCTCGCCCCAGCTGGGGCCGACCAGGTCGGCGTTGATCTGCTCGGAGCCGACCTTCAGGTCCTTGGCCAGCGTGTCCTTGATCTGGTCGGACTTGTCGGTGTCGATACCCGCGACCTGGATGCGCAGGCCGCCCGTGCCGAGCTTCTGCACGACGGCGATGTGGCCGGAGGCGTCCTGAGCGTAGGTCTCGGCCTGGGCCACCGAGACGCTCGTCTTCGGGGTGGTGAAGATCGCTCCGCCCTGGAACTCGATGCCCATGTTCAGGCCGCGCACCGTCAGGCCCAGGATGGCCGTGATGGTGATCAGGATCGAGATGCCGTACCAGATCTTGCGGTTGCCGACGAAGTCGTAACCGACCTCGCCTCGGTGGAGCCGGGCGCCGAGGTTGCCGAGCTTCGACATCTCTCACGCCTCCTTCGGGTCGACGGGGGCGGAGGGACGACGGGTGCGCCGCAGGGGCGGCTTGGCACCGAGGCGCTTGGGGTCCAGCCCGGACCAGCTGTGGCCGCTCGCGAAGAACGTGCGGCGGGCGAGGATCGTCATCAGCGGCTTGGTGAAGAAGAAGACGACGACCACGTCCAGGACCGTGGTCAGACCGAGCGTGAACGCGAAGCCCTGGACCTTGCCGACGGTGACGATGAACAGCACCGCGGCGGCCAGGAACGACACGAAGTCGGAGACCAGGATGGTCCGCCGGGCACGCGGCCAGGCACGCTCGACGGCGGGCCGGAGCGAGCGGCCCTCGCGGATCTCGTCCCGGATGCGTTCGAAGAACACGATGAAGGAGTCCGCGGTGATGCCGATCGCGACGATGGCACCGCACACGGCGGGCAGGTTCAGCGCGAAGTGGATCGTGGGGCCGAGCAGCGCCATGAGCACGTACGTGAGGGACGCGGACACCAGGAGGGAGGCGACGGCCACGAGCGACAGACCGCGGTAGTAGACGACCAGGTAGATCACGACCAGCGCCAGGCCGATGGCCCCGGCGATGAGACCGGCCTGCAGCTGCTCGCCGCCGAGCGCCGCGGTCACCGTGGTCACGCTCGACTCCTTGAAGGTGAGCGGAAGCGCGCCGTAGGACAGCATGTTGGACAGGCTCTGGGCCTCGGTCTGGGTGAAGCTGCCGGAGATCTCCGCGTTGCCACCGGTGATCGCCGTCTGGACGTAGGGGTGGGAGACGACCTCGTCGTCGAGGACGATCGCGAACTCGTTCTGCGGGGTGGTGTTCTTGGACAGTCGGCTGGTGACGTCGGCGAACTTCTTCGAGCCGGTGGAATTGAAGGTCATCTGGACCTGCCAGCCGGCGGCGCCCTGGGTGTCGAAGACGGCCTGGGCCTTCTTGACCTCTGTGCCGTCGACCGCGACCGGGCCGAGGATGAACTTGTTCCAGACGTTGCCGTCCTTGCCGCAGGCGACGGTGGTCTCGCCGGGCTTGGCGCCCTTGCCCGCGGTGGCGCGCTGCTCGGGCTTGCTGCAGTCGAGGGCGGCGTACTGAGCCTGGAGCTTGCTCGCGTCGCCGGAGCCGCCGCTCACGGACGGCGAGGGGCTGGCGGAGGCCTTGGCGGACGCGGAACCGGTCGCGGAGGGGGTGGCGGATCCGGTCGCCGACGGCGTGGCGGATCCGGCCTTCAGCGCGTCGGTGAGGGGGCGGCCCTGCGTGGTGGAGGAGACCGTCGGGGTGGCAGTGGAGCCGGACGTCGGCTTGCCCGTGCCGCCCGCCTTGGCGCTGCTCGACGCGCTCGGCTTGGCGCTGCCGCCCGTGCTCGGGCTGGCGCTCGGACTGGCCGGGGTGGCGGCGCCGGACGCCTCGCGTTGCAGGACCGGACGGAAGTAGAGCTTCGCGGTGGTGCCGACCTGGTCCCGGGCCTCCTTGGAGTTCATGCCCCGGGGGATGTTGACGATGATGTTGCGATCGCCCTGGGTCTGGACCTCCGCCTCGGAGACGCCAAGACCGTTGACACGGCGGTTCATGATGTCGACCGCGGTGTCCATGTTGGTCTTGTTGATCGCATTGGGCTGACCGGGTTCGTTGACCGCCGTCAGCGTGATGCTCGTGCCGCCGGCGAGGTCGATGCCGAGACGCGGAGTGGTGTTTCCGGAGGCGAACATTCCCCCGGTGAGCGCCGCGATGGCGATCAGGATGAGGGCCAGCGAGCGCCCTGGCTTGCTCTGGGCGCTCGCGCTCCGGCCCTTCTTCGGTGCTGCCACCTTCTCGTACTCCCTCTCGGGCCGCCCGGCGCCGGACGGGCGCGCGGGCGGCCATGACATGGTGTCGGGACTCCGTGCGGGAACGACACGTCCCGGGCCAAACACGGCGCGAGCGCTGCGCGCCGTGCTCCCGGGGCGTGACTACTTCGCTTCGGACTCGCCGTCGGTCTTCTTCGGCTCTGCTGCGTCGGCCTTCGCGCCGGGCGTCTCGTCGGCCACGTCGTCCGCGTCCTTCTTGCCGAGGTCGACGGCCTTGTCGGCGGAGGCGTCTGCGGGCTCGTCCGTCTCCGTGAGGGAGGAGGCGTCGTCCGGCACCACGGAGCCGTCGGCCTTCAGGTCGTGCTCGATGCCGTGGACGATGCGGTTGTACTCGTCGTCGGTGAGGACGGCGCCGATCGCGTTCTTCGCGAAGAGCAGGTCCACGCCCGGGCCGGCGTCAAGGAGGACCGTGTCCTCGTTGACCTCCTTGACCGTCGCGTACATGCCCCCGATCGTGCGGACGCCGGAGCCGGGCTGCATCTGATTCCGCATGTTCACGGCCTGCTGCTGCTTCTTCTTGGCCGAGCGCGTCATCAGGAACATGGCCGCGATGAGCACAATGAACGGGAGAAGGGTCAAGGTATTCACGGGACGGGATTTCCTTCGCACGACCGCGGATCGGCGGCCTGGTGGATGGGGGTGGTCGGCACCGCCCGCAAGGGCGGCATCGGCGGAGTCTAAGCGAGTCCGCGCACATGGAACAACGCCCAGCATGGCACCCGGGTTCCTGCCCGGGCGAGTACCGCGCCGTCACGCCCCGAACAGGTCCTGTTGTCCGTTTCCCCCGGTCGCGCCGTGCGGGGCGGTGAGGCCGAGGTGGGCCCAGGCGGCCGGCGTGGCCACGCGCCCGCGCGGGGTGCGCGCGAGGAGACCCTCTCTGACCAGGAAAGGCTCGGCGACCTCCTCCACGGTCTCACGTTCCTCCCCCACCGCGACAGCCAGCGTGGAAAGCCCGACCGGGCCACCGCCGAACAGCTTGAGGAGAGCCTCCAGGACGGCCCGGTCGAGGCGGTCGAGGCCCCGTGCGTCCACCTCGTACACGCCGAGCGCTGCCGAGGCGATCTCGCGGGTGATCACTCCATCGGCCTTGACCTGCGCATAGTCACGTACGCGGCGCAGCAGCCGGTTGGCGATACGGGGCGTGCCGCGGGAGCGCCCGGCGATCTCCGCCGCGCCGTCGGAGTGGATCTCGACGTCGAGCAGGCTCGCCGAGCGGTGGATGACGCGCTCCAGCTCGGCGGGTTCGTAGAACTCCATGTGCGCGGTGAAGCCGAAGCGGTCGCGCAGCGGGGGCGGCAGCAGACCCGCGCGCGTGGTGGCGCCGACCAGGGTGAACGGAGGCAGTTCCAGGGGAATGGCCGTGGCGCCGGGGCCCTTGCCGACGATCACGTCGACCCGGAAGTCCTCCATCGCCATGTAGAGCATCTCCTCGGCGGGCCGGGACATGCGGTGGATCTCGTCGAGGAAGAGGACCTCGCCCTCCTGGAGGGAGGAGAGGATCGCGGCGAGGTCACCCGCGTGCTGGATGGCGGGGCCGCTGGTGATGCGGATCGGGGCCCCCATCTCGGCCGCGATGATCATCGAGAGGGTGGTCTTGCCCAGGCCGGGAGCGCCGGACAGGAGTACGTGGTCGGCGGTGGCACCGCGGGCGCGTGCCGCGCGCAGCACGAGGTCGAGCTGCTCGCGGACCCTCTCCTGGCCGATGAACTCGTCCAGGTCCTTGGGGCGCAGGGCGGCCTCGACGGCCTGGTCCTCACGGTCGGCGACAGAGCCCACCAGCCGCTCGGAGGCGGGGGTGTCGGTCGTGTCGTCCCAGTTCATGGAGTGTGCCTCGGGGTCTCGTGGGGGCGCGGGTGGTTCAGCGGGCGCGGTTCAGGGTCTGCAGGGCGGCCTTCAGGAGCGCGCCCACCTGGGGGATGCCCTGGGCGGCTTCGGCCTGCGGGGTGACGGCGGCCACGGCCTCGTCCGCCTCCCGGGTCGCGTACCCGAGGCCGATCAGGGCGGCGTGCAACTGGTCGCGCCAGCCGGCGGTGACGGGCGCGCCGACCGCGGGGGCGCCGGTCGGCGCGCCCAGGCGGTCCTTCAGCTCCAGCAGCAGCTTCTGGGCACCCTTCTTCCCGATGCCCGGCACGGCCGTGAGGGCCTTCTCGTCGCCGGTCGCCACGGCGCGGCGCAGGGCGTCCGGGGTGTGGACGGCCAGCATCGACTGGGCCAGGCGCGGGCCGACACCGCTCGCGGTCTGCAGCAGCTCGAAGACCTGGCGCTCGTCGTCGTCCGCGAAGCCGTACAGCGTCAGCGAGTCCTCCCTGACGACCAGGGATGTGGCGAGCTTGGTGTCCCGGCCGACCCGGAGTCCGGAGAGGGTGTTCGGCGTGCACTGGACGGCGAGGCCGATGCCGCCCACCTCGACCACGGCGGAGTCCGGGGCGAGGGCGGCGACCGGGCCGCTGACGAAGGCGATCATGCGTTACGGCCTTTCGAGGCGTGCAGGGCGACGGCCTGCTGGAGTCGGTTCTGGGCGGGGGCGCGCCAGATGTGGCATATGGCGAGGGCGAGGGCGTCCGCGGCGTCGGCGGGCCTGGGGGGCGCGTCCAGCCGGAGCAGCCGGGTGACCATGGCGCCGACCTGCGCCTTGTCGGCGCGTCCGGTGCCGGTGACGGCGGCCTTGACCTCGCTGGGGGTGTGCAGGGCGACGGGGATGCCGCGGCGGGCGGCGCAGAGCATGGCGACGGCGCTGGCCTGGGCGGTGCCCATGACCGTACGCACGTTGTGCTGGCTGAAGACGCGCTCCACGGCGACGAATTCCGGCCGGTGGGCGTCCAGCCACTGCTCGATGCCCTCTTCGACGGCCACGAGACGGCGGCCCAGGTCGGCGTCCACGGGCGTACGGACGACGCCGACGCCGAGCATGGTCAGCGGTCGCCCGGGCACGCCCTCGACGACACCGACCCCGCACCGGGTCAGCCCCGGGTCCACCCCCAGTACGCGCACCCCCGTGCCTCCCTTCGCTCTCCCCCGGCCACCGCCGGGCCGGCTACCCCCGGTTTGTGCAGGCTATCGGCTGCCACCGACAACGACCGGCAAAGCGACGGGCCGACGGGAGGTGTCCCGTCGGCCCGGTCGTTTCGCGGCAGCGCTATGCGCCGACCTGCTCCATGATCTCGTCGCTGACGTCGAAGTTGGCGAAGACGTTCTGCACGTCGTCGCTGTCCTCGAGGGCGTCGATCAGCTTGAAGATCTTCTTGGCGCCCTCTTCGTCGAGCTGGACCTGCATGGTCGGCACGAAGTTGGCCTCGGCGGAGTCGTAGTCGATCCCGGCTTCCTGGAGGGCGGTGCGGACCGCGACCATGTCGGTGGCCTCGCTGATCACCTCGAAGGACTCACCGAGGTCGTTGACCTCCTCGGCACCCGCGTCGAGCACGGCACCCAGGACGTCATCCTCGGTGAGCTCGCCCTTGGGGACGATAACGACGCCCTTGCGGTTGAACAGGTACGACACGGAGCCCGGATCGGCCATGGAGCCGCCATTGCGGGTCATGGCGACACGGACGTCGGAGGCGGCGCGGTTGCGGTTGTCGGTGAGGCACTCGATGAGCACCGCGACACCGTTCGGACCGTAGCCCTCATACATGATCGTCTCGTAGTCGGCGCCGCCGGCCTCCAGGCCCGCGCCGCGCTTGACCGCCGAGTCGATGTTCTTGTTCGGAACCGACTGCTTCTTGGCCTTCTGGATGGCGTCGTAGAGAGTCGGGTTACCCTCGGGGTCCGCGCCTCCGGTCCGGGCCGCGACCTCGATGTTCTTGATCAGCTTCGCGAAGAGCTTGCCGCGCTTGGCGTCGATGACGGCCTTCTTGTGCTTCGTCGTGGCCCATTTAGAGTGGCCGGACATCTGCCTGTCTCCTTCGCGTAACCCGTCTCTGTATGAACGCCAGAGATCCTACAAGGACTCCGGTGCCCGGTTGGCCCGCACCATGTCGACGAACAGGGCGTGGATGCGGTGGTCGCCCGTCAGCTCCGGGTGGAACGACGTGGCCAGCGCGTTGCCCTGGCGTACGGCCACGATGTGACCGTCGTGCTCGGCGAGCACCTCGGCCTCGGCGCCCACGGACTCGACCCAGGGGGCCCGGATGAAGACGCCCTCTACAGGATCGCCCTCGATGCCGTCGACGTCGACCGCCGCCTCGAACGACTCGTTCTGCCGTCCGAAGGCGTTGCGGCGCACGATCATGTCGATGCCGCCGATGGTCTCCTGGCCGGAGCGCGGGTCGAGGATCTTGTCGGCGAGCATGATCAGGCCCGCGCAGGTGCCGTAGACCGGCATGCCGTCGCGCACGCGCGCGCGGAGGGGTTCCATCACTCCGAAGAGGACGGCCAGCTTGGAGATGGTGGTGGACTCGCCGCCGGGGATGACGAGGCCGTCGATCACGGCAAGCTCTTCGGGGCGCCGCACCGGCCTGGCCACGGCGTCGGCCGCGGCCAGGGCGATGAGGTGCTCCCGTACGTCGCCCTGGAGGGCCAGGACGCCGATGACGGGTACGTCGGTCATGTACGTGGTGTCCTCGGTGGGGTCGTGCGGTGTCCCGCGGGGGGTGCGTCTTACCAGCCGCGGTTGGCGTAGCGCTCGCTCTCGGGGAGGACGTCGCAGTTGATGCCGACCATGGCCTCGCCGAGGTTGCGGGACGCGTCCGCGATGATCTTGGGGTCGTCGTAGAAGGTGGTGGCCTTCACGATGGCGGCGGCGCGCTTGGCCGGGTCACCGGACTTGAAGATGCCGGACCCGACGAATACGCCCTCGGCGCCGAGCTGGCGCATCAGCGCGGCGTCGGCGGGGGTGGCCACACCGCCGGCGGAGAACAGCACGACCGGGAGCTTGCCGAGCTCGGCGACCTCCTTGACCAGCTCGTACGGGGCGCGCAGCTCCTTCGCGGCGGCGTACAGCTCGTGGTTGTCGAAGCCGCGCAGCTTGGCGATCTCGTTCTTGATCTGGCGCAGGTGGCGCACCGCCTCGACCACGTTGCCGGTGCCGGCCTCGCCCTTGGAGCGGATCATGGCGGCGCCCTCGGCGATACGGCGCAGGGCCTCGCCCAGGTTGGTGGCGCCGCAGACGAACGGCGTGGTGAAGGCCCACTTGTCGGAGTGGTTGACCTCGTCGGCCGGGGTGAGGACCTCGGACTCGTCGATGTAGTCGACGCCGAGGGACTGGAGTACCTGCGCCTCGACGAAGTGGCCGATCCGGGACTTGGCCATGACCGGGATGGACACGGCGTCGATGATGCCCTCGATCATGTCCGGGTCGGACATGCGGGCGACCCCGCCGTCCTTGCGGATGTCGGCCGGGACCCGCTCCAGGGCCATGACGGCGACTGCGCCCGCGTCCTCGGCGATCTTCGCCTGCTCCGGCGTGACGACGTCCATGATCACGCCGCCCTTGAGCTGCTCGGCCATGCCGCGTTTGACGCGGGCGGTGCCGGTCTCGGGGGTCTGGGGGGTGGAGAGCGTGCTGGACACGGGTTCGACCTCACTCGGGGAAAGGCGGATTTCTGCTGGACCGAGTGAACGCGAGGTGAACAGGCCACGGCAAGGGCCAATGGGGAGGCGGTGGATCGTTTTGGGAGACGGCACGGTCCGCACCGCCCCCGTGGCTCACCCCGCCGACCGGTCCGTCAGTGCCGACGGCGGCTCGTCGTCCATCTCGAAGGCCAGCGGGAAGGGGGCGTGGCCGGCCAGACGGAACCAGCGCACCTTGCGGTGGCGGCGCAGCGCCCGGGCCGCGCGTACGGCGTCGTTGTGGAACCTGCGGGCCATCGGCACCCGGCGCACGGCCTCGGTCAGCTCACGGGCAGCCGTCTCGCCACCGGGGGCCTCCCGCACCGCCTCCACCTGCGGCGCCTCGCCGAAGACGGCCCGCAGCGCCTGGCTGAGTTCGCTCTCGGCGACCTCCCGCTGCTCCTCCTCCGCCTGCCGGGCCGCGTGCGCGGCCTCGTACAGAACGATCGACGCGGCCGGATCGAGCACGCCCGAGGTCGCCAGCTCCTGGGCGACGGAGGCCCGGCGCAGCAACTGGGCGTCGAGCGCGGCTCGGGTCGCGTCGATACGGGAGTGCAGCCGGTCGAGGCGGCCCGCGGTCCAGCTCAGGTAGAGGCCGATCGCGACCAGGGCGACAAGGATCCAGATGAGGGTTGCGGTCACGGGCGGCAAGGCTACCGGGCCGGCCCCAGGGCCCTCCGCCCCGAGCAGGGCGGGCCCCGAGCAGGGCGGGGGCGGGCCCTCGGCGTCAGTCCCGGACCAGGCCCAGGCGGGCCCGCAGGCCGGTCCGTTCGTCCGTGGCCACCGCCGCCGCGCCGTCCGTCACCGTCTCGTAGACCGACAGGATGTCGGCACCGACCGTGGCCCAGTCGAAGCGACGTACGTGGGCGCTGCCGCGCGCCCGCAGTACCTCCCGGCGCCCGGGGTCCGCCAGCAGGCCCAGGGCCGCGTCGGCGAGCGCGTCGGGGTCCTCGTTGGCGAACAGCTCGCCGGCCGCCCCCTGGTCGAGGACCTGGGCGAAGGCGTCCAGGTCGGAGGCGAGCACGGGCGCGCCCGCCGACATGGCCTCGACCAGGATGATCCCGAAGCTCTCACCCCCGGTGTTGGGAGCCACGTACAGATCGACGCTCTGCAGGAAGCGTGCCTTGTCCTCGTCGCTGATCATGCCGAGGAACTCCACACGCGGGCGCAGTTCGGCGGGAAGCGTCTCCACCGCCTCCTCCTCGTCGCCCCGTCCGGCGACCAGCAGCCGGGTCCCCGGGCGGGCGGCCAGGATCTTCGGCAGGGCCTTCATGAGGACCGGCAGGCCCTTTCGCGGCTCGTCGATGCGCCCTATGAAGCCGATCGTGTCCCCCTGCCATTCGGCCTTGGGCTCGGCCTTCGCGAAGAAGTCGACGTCCACGCCGTTCGGGATCACCACGGCGTCGCCGCCCAGGTGTTCGACGAGCGTGCGCCGTGCGTACTCGCTCACCGCGATGCGCGCGCTGATCTTCTCCAGGGCTGCCTGGAGGATCGAGTAGGCCGCGAGCATCGCCCGCGAGCGCGGATTGGAGGTGTGGAAGGTCGCCACGATCGGGCCCTGCGCCGCCCAGCAGGCCAGCAGACCCAGCGACGGGGAGGCCGGCTCATGGATGTGGATCACGTCGAACTCGCCGTCGTGCAGCCAGCGCCGCACCCGGGCCGCGCTGAGGAAGCCGAAGTTCAGGCGGGCCACCGAGCCGTTGTACGGCACCGGCACCGCGCGGCCGGCCGAGACGACGTACGGCGGCAGCGGGGTGTCGTCGTCCGCGGGGGCGAGGACGGAGACCTCGTGCCCCAGACGGATGAAGTACTCGGCGAGATCGCGGATGTGGAACTGGACGCCGCCCGGCACGTCCCAGGAGTACGGGCAGACGATGCCGATCCTCACGGCGTCCCCTTCCGGGGGTCCTTGCCGGGATCCAGGTCGGCGAGCCACAGACGTTGCAGCATGTGCCAGTCCTCCGGATGCTCGGCGATCCCCGTGGCGAAGGCGTCGGCCAGCGCCTGTGTCATGACAGACGTCTTCTCGGCCCGGGTACCTGACTCGGGTACCTCGATCGGCGGATGGACGCGTCCCCGCATGATGGGCGAGTCGTCGTACCAGAGGGTCACCGGCAGCAACAGCGCACCGGTCTGCTGGGCGAGCAGCGCGGGTCCCGCGGGCATCCGCGCCGTCTCGCCGAAGAACGTCACCTCGACGCCCGACGCCGACAGGTCGCGGTCGGCGACCAGGCAGACCAGCCCGCCGTCGCGCAGCCGGCGGGCCAGGGTGCCGAACGCGGAGCCGCCGCTGTGCGGCAGCACCTCCATGCCGAGGCCTTCGCGGTAGGCGACGAAGCGGTCGTAGAGCGTCTCGGGCTTGAGCCGCTCGGCGACCGTCGTGAACGGCGTGTCAAGACCGGTGGTGACCCAGGCGCCCGCCAGGTCCCAGTTGGCCAGGTGGGGCAGCGCCAGGACGACGCCCTTGCCCGCGGCCAGTCCGTCGGTGAGGAAGTGCAGGTCCTTGGGGTCGAAGCCGTCCCTGATGCGCTCCGCGCTCCAGGCCGGGAGCCGGAAGGACTCCATCCAGTAGCGCAGATAGGAGCGCATGCCCGCCCGGGACAGCTCGGCGAGCCGCTCGGGGCTCGCGCCGGGCACCACGCGCGCGTAGTTGCTCTCGAGCCGTTGCACGCCCTTGCCGCGCCGTCTCCAGGCGATGTCGGCGATGGTCCGGCCCAGCCGCGTGGCAACGGGCTCGGGCAGTGTCCTGACCGCGCTCCAGCCGAGTCCGTACAGCCCGTCGGTGAGCCGGTCCTGGAAGCTGGTCACGTCGTCGCCCCGCTCCTGTGCCCGTCCCTCACTGCGCCGTCTCGCTTCCGTGCGAGGCGTTCTCGCCCCGGTGGGCGTCCGCCGCCGCATCCGCCTCGGCGGATTCCCGGCGGACCGTGACGACACGCTGGATCAGCGTGATCAGGCTGCCGACGGCGACGAACCACAGCGCGATCGGCAGCAGCACCTGGATGCCCGGCACACCGAACTTGTGCAGACCCGCGAACCCGGCCGCGACGAGCGAGATCACCAGTCGCTCGGCCCGCTCGACCAGCCCGTTCACGGCGACGGGCAGCCCGATCGACTCGCCGCGGGCCTTCGTGTAGGACACTACCTGGCCGCTGGCCAGGCAGAAGATCGAGACCGCGCACAGCACGTTGTCGTCGCCGTTGCCCGCGTACCAGAGGGCGAAGCCGCCGAAGATCGCGCCGTCGGCGACCCGGTCGAGGGTGGAGTCCAGGAAGGCGCCCCAGCGGCTGGAGCGGCCGAGCTGGCGGGCCATGTTGCCGTCGACGAGGTCCGAGAACACGAAAAGGGTGATGACGACCGTTCCCCAGAAGAACTCCCCCCTGGGGTAGAAGACCAGCGCGCCCGCGATCACTCCGGCGGTGCCGATGAGTGTGACCGTGTCGGGGCTGACGCCCCTGCGGATCAGAAACGCGGCGAACGGTGTGAGGACACGCGTGAAGAATGCACGCGCGTACTTGTTCAGCATGGCCTTCCCGACGGTCGGTGAGCCGCGCGGCCCCTGCTGGCCACCGGCTGGCCCATCGTAGCCACGCGCGCGTGCGGGTGACGGCCGGGCACCCGCACCCCTGTGTCACGTCCTGGTGCCGCAGGGGTCGTGGGGCGATCGCGGCGGGCGTGGCATGCCGGGTGGCGGGACCGTGGCCGCCGGATCACAGCCGGGAGGCGGGATCGCGTCCCTCGTATGGACGCACCGTGACGGTAGTGCAAAGCTCGAAGCAACCGCGGGCGTCACCGGAGCCGCCTACCGCACGCGGGTCCGCATGTCCGCGCCCACACACGACCTCACCGTCCACGGGAGGCAAAGCCATGGGCGACAAGGCGAACGCACACCCCGGAGCCGCCGGCAGGGCTACAGCGGCCGACCACCCCGCGTCCGTACGGAATGTGGTGCTGGTCGGCCACAGCGGATCGGGCAAGACGACTCTCGTGGAGGCTCTCGCGCTGACCACGGGAGCGGTGAACCGGGCGGGCCGCGTGGAGGACGGCGGCACCGTCTCGGACTACGACGAGATCGAGCATCGGCAGCAGCGTTCGGTGCAACTCTCGCTGGTCCCCGTCGAATGGGACGGGATCAAGATCAATCTTCTGGACACCCCCGGATACGCCGACTTCGTCGGGGAGTTGCGGGCCGGTCTGCGCGCGGCGGACGCGGCCCTCTTCGTCGTCTCGGCCGCGGACGGGGTGGACGGCTCCACCCGCATGGTCTGGGACGAGTGCGCGGCCGTCGGCATGCCGCGTGCCCTCGTGATCACGCACCTGGAGGCCGCCCGGGCCGACTTCGAGGAGATGACCCGGGTGTGCGCGCAGGAGTTCGGCGGGGCCGACCCCGACGCCGTCCTGCCCCTGTACCTGCCCCTGCACGGCCCTCAGGGCCCCGACGGGCACGCGCCCGTGACCGGGCTGGTCGGGCTGCTGTCGCAGAAGCTGTTCGACTACTCCTCCGGCGAGCGCAAGGAGTCCGAACCGGGGCCCGAACAGCTGCCGGTGATCGAGGGCGCCCGCAACCGGCTCATCGAGGGGATCATCTCGGAGAGCGAGGACGAGACCCTCATGGACCGCTATGTGGGCGGCGAGGACATCGACCTCGGCACGCTGGTGCAGGACCTGGAGCGGGCGGTCGCGCGCGGGGTCTTCTTCCCGGTGCTCGCCGCCGCGCCCGCCGCCGACGGCGCTCGCCAGGGCATCGGCACCGTCGAGCTGCTGGAGCTGATCACGGGCGGCTTCCCGACCCCGCTGGAGCGTGAGGCCTCCGCGGTCACCACTGTGGACGGCAAGCCCCGTGAGCTCGCGCTCTGTGACCCGTCGGGGCCTTTGGTGGCGGAGGTCGTCAAGACGTCCTCCGACCCGTATGTGGGCCGTATCTCGCTGGTCCGCGTCTTCTCGGGCACCCTGCGCCCCGACGACACGGTCCATGTGTCCGGGCACGGGCTGTCCGACCGCGGCCACGAGGACCACGACGTCGACGAGCGCGTCGGCGCCCTGTCCGTGCCGTTCGGCAAACAGCAGCGCCCGCTGACGCAGTGCATCGCGGGCGATCTGGCGTGCGTGGCGAAACTCAACCGGGCCGAGACCGGGGACACGCTCTCGGCCAAGGACAACCCGCTGCTCATGGCGCCCTGGGACATGCCGGACCCGCTGCTGCCGCTAGCCATCCAGGCGCACAGCAAGGCGGACGAGGACAAGCTCAGCCAGGGGCTGTCCCGCCTGGTCGCCGAGGATCCGACCATGCGGCTCGAGCAGAACCAGGACACCCACCAGGTGGTGCTGTGGTGCCTGGGCGAGGCGCACGCGGACGTCGCCCTGGAGCGGCTGCGCAGCCGCTACGGGGTCCAGGTCGACGTGGTGCCGCACATGGTCTCCCTCCGGGAGACGTTCGCGGGCAAATCCGCCGGGCGCGGGCGGCACGTCAAGCAGTCCGGCGGGCACGGCCAGTACGCGATCTGCGAGATCGAGGTGGAACCGCTGCCCGGCGGCTCCGGCATCGAGTTCGTCGACAAGGTGGTCGGCGGGGCCGTGCCCCGGCAGTTCATCCCGTCCGTGGAGAAGGGCGTTCGCGCCCAGGCCGCCAAGGGAGTCGCCGCCGGCAATCCCCTGGTGGACGTCCGGGTCACGCTCCTCGACGGCAAGGCGCACTCCGTGGACTCCTCGGACGCCGCCTTCCAGACGGCGGGCGCGCTCGCCCTGCGCGAGGCGGCGGCCGACGCGACGATCCATCTACTGGAACCGGTCGCCGAGGTCACGGTACTGGTCGGCGACGACTACGTGGGCGCCGTGATGAGCGACCTGTCCACGCGCCGCGGCCGGGTCCTCGGCACCGAACAGACGAGCGGTGGCCGGACCCTGGTGCGGGCCGAGGTGCCGGAGATCGAGATCGGCCGGTACGCGGTCGACCTCCGCTCCCTCTCGCACGGCACGGCCCGCTTCAGCCGCTGCTACGCGCGGCACGAGCCGATGCCGCCGCAGCTCGCCCAGAAGATCCGCGAACAGGCGCGGCAGAACGCGTAGTTGGGTCTGGCTATTTCCCTCCCTCCGGCGGGCGGCTTCTTGGCCGTCCGCCGACGGATGTCGGCGGCTGCGGATACGCTGATCACCTGATCAAGTTGAGACGCGATCACCATGATGACCTGTTCAACAGGTGTGCGGGGCAAGGAAGTCGGGAAGGCCGCAGAAGCGGGTTCGGCGGCGAGGGGGCGGCAGTGACGGACGGATTCGATTTCAGCCCCGGGGCACAGGTGCCCCTCTCGGGCTCCGCGGGGCAGACCGCGGCGACCTACGCCCTGGCCTCGGCGGCCTACAGGGACGCGAAGGTCGAGACGATCCTCGACGCCAACAACGAATGGCATAAGTCGACCGTCAGCCTTCCCCGCCCCTGGGCGAAGATCTTCCGGCCGAACCTCGGCGAGGCCTTCTCGCTCGCCGTGCGGGACCGCATGCTGGGTGCCGACCGCAAGCCGCTGATCCAGTCCTTCGGTACCGAGCCGCAGGTGGTAGTGGAGCACTGCCTGGCCGCACACCGCATCCGCCGGGAGCGCGACAACTGGCTGTCGGCGGTGACCGTGCTGTGCGGGGTGCTGTTCCTGCCCGGGCTGCTGGTGTGGCTGCTGATCTTCACGATCCGCGCCGGCATCGCCAAGCGGGACGCCAAGCGCGGGTCCGCCCTCGGCACCACGCTGCTGGTCGCGGCGGGCGCCCTAGCCGTGATCTTCCTGATCCGGATGCCGTTCACCGGCTTCTGGGGGTGGTACGCGCGCGCGTCGGTCGTCCTGCCCGTCGTCGGCTGGTTCTGGGCGAAGCAGATCTGCGAGCGGACGGCCAAGGACCTGCGCGAGCGCTGGGAGAGCCTGCTCGCCGGCGGCGGCCTCGGCGCGAAGATCCCCGAGGCGGTGCCCGGCAGCCCCGGGGAGAGCTCCGCCGAGCGGCTGCGCCAGGCACTCGCCCGGCTGAGCGCCGAGCAGCAGTCCAACTCCGTCTTCTACGCCGGGCCCAAGGGCATCCTCGGCATGGGCACGCGCTGGGGCAGCTGGCAGCTCGCCGAGGACCTGGTGCCGCGCGACCCGGACAAGGAGATCCACCCGTTCCGCAGCTGGGACGTGATCAAGGCGATCCACGACCAGTTGCGCATGCTGGAGCGCGGCCCGCTCAACACCGGCGGCTTCCCGACCCCGTCGATCAGGCACTGGATCGTCAGTCCGATCGGGGAGAAGGCCGCGGAGGTGTCCCGCCCCGAGGGCACGGACGTGGACGCCTACCGGATCAAGCCGCACGCGATACAGGAGATCTGCAACAAGCAGCAGTTCGGCGGCGGTGAGCGGCACTACCTCGGGGTCCAGTGGACCCTGTGGGACGGCCAGCTGATCCTCACCATGCTGATCACGGTGACCGTGCTGCACGAGACGCTGCGCATCGAGGTCACCGGGCACGCCCTGGGGCCGGTGAACGCGCTGTTCACGACCAAGCCCTCGGCACCGACCAAGAAGGTGCAGAAACAGGTCAGGTTCTGGGAGACCCGCGAGGTGAAGCTCCCGCTGGTCGACACGGACGAGGTGGTGCGGCTGGCGGTCCGCGCCCCGTTCAGCTGGTATCCCCCGGTGCTGAACTGGCTCGGCGGTTCGCTGACCCTTCCCGAGCCGTTCGGTCTGCGTCACGCCTGGGCGGACCAGCCGTGGCGGCACCGCTTCATGGCGGACGACGCGCTGCGGGCGGCCACGCCGGTGCTGCGGGTGGTGCACGCGGCGGCGATCCGGGTGCTGGAGGAGAACGGCGTGGACACGGAGAAGTTCGGGACGCGGTCGGCGTTCCTCAGCACGCAGGTGCAGGACCCCACGCCGCGAAAGGCCGACGTCTACGACGCGTAGGGCTCCGGCGGTCAGACAGGGGCCGTGGCGCGGGACGGGGCGGCCGGGCTCCGTCCTCGGACACGGGACGGGCGGAGTCCGCCCGCCCTCAGGCCGTAGGCCAGGACTCCGCCAGCATGGTGCGGGTGTCGGCCAGCAGCTGTGGCAGCACCTTGGTGTGAGCGACGACCGGCATGAAGTTGGTGTCGCCGCCCCAGCGTGGCACGACGTGCTGGTGCAGGTGCGCGGCGATGCCCGCGCCGGCGACCGAGCCCTGGTTCATGCCGATGTTGAAGCCGTGGGCCCCGGAGGCCCGGCGCAAGGCGGTCATCGCCTGCTTGGTCAGCTCGGCGAGCTCCGCGGTCTCCGGCTCCGTCAGCTCCGTGTAGTCGGCGACGTGGCGGTAGGGCACGACCATCAGGTGGCCGCCGTTGTACGGGTACAGGTTGAGGACCGCGTAGACCTGTTCGCCACGCCTGACGATCAGCCCGTCCTCGTCGGACTTGGCCGGAATGGTGCAGAACGGGCAGCCGTCGTCGGCCCCCGGACCGGTCGGCTTGTTCTCGCCCTGGATGTAGGCCATCCGGTGGGGCGTCCACAGGCGCTGGAACGCGTCCTGCGTCCCCACTCCGATCTGCTGCTCCGGCTCACTCGTCATGAAGTGCAGCATATTGCTTCGCTCGTTCTCGGCGTGTCGGCGGGCTCGGGCGCATCCCCTCCGAGCGGCGCCCGCCCCGGGGAGGAGGGCCTCCGAGCGGCCCCGGCCCGGCGGAGGAGGATCTTTGGACGGTCACCGGGAGCGGCGACAGGGCCCTGGGGAAACCGGTCCCCAGGGCCCTGCCGTCCCGTACGGATCAGATCTGTGCCCGCTCCTCGACGACCTTCACGATCTTCGCGATGGCCTCGTCGAACGGGATGGCGTTCTCCTGGGAACCGTCCCGGTAGCGGAAGGACACCGATCCGTTTGACATGTCCTCGTCGCCCGCGATGACCATGAAGGGCACCTTCTGCTTCTGGGCGTTGCGGATCTTCTTCTGCATCCGGTCCGAGGAGGAGTCGACCTCCATGCGCAGGCCCTCCTTCCGGGCGGCCGCGGCGAACTGCTGAAGATAGTCGACGTGCGCGTCACCGATCGGGATGCCGATGGCCTGGACCGGGGCCAGCCAGGCCGGGAAGGCGCCCGCGTAGTGCTCGAGGAGCACCGCGAAGAAGCGCTCGATGGAGCCGAACAGGGCCCGGTGGATCATGACCGGGCGCTGCTTGGAGCCGTCCGCGGCCGTGTACTCCAGGTCGAAGCGCTCCGGCAGGTTGAAGTCCAGCTGGACCGTCGACATCTGCCAGGTGCGGCCGATCGCGTCCTTGGCCTGGACGGAGATCTTCGGGCCGTAGAAGGCGGCGCCGCCCGGGTCCGGGACCAGCGGCAGGCCCTGCTTCTCGGCGACCTGGCGGAGGGTCTCGGTGGCCTCCTCCCATGCCTCGTCGGAGCCGACGTACTTCTCCGGGTCCTTGGTGGACAGCTCCAGGTAGAAGTCGGTCAGGCCGTAGTCACGCAGGAGGTTCAGCACGAAGGTGAGCGTCTTGTCGAGCTCGTCGGCCATCTGCTCGCGGGTGCAGTAGATGTGCGCGTCGTCCTGGGTGAAGCCCCGGGCGCGGGTCAGGCCGTGCACGACGCCCGACTTCTCGTACCGGTACACGGTGCCGAACTCGAACAGGCGCAGCGGCAGTTCGCGGTAGGAGCGGCCGCGCGCGTCGAAGATCAGGTTGTGCATCGGGCAGTTCATGGGCTTGAGGTAGTAGTCCACGCCCTCGTCGAGCTGCATGGGCGGGTACATGCCGTCTGCGTACCAGTCCAGGTGGCCCGAGGTCTCGAAGAGCTTCCCCTTCGTCGCGTGCGGGGTGTAGACGAACTCGTAGCCCTCCTCCTCGTGGCGGCGCCGCGAGTAGTCCTCCATCACCCGGCGGACGATGCCTCCCTTGGGGTGGAAGACCGCGAGGCCGGAGCCGATCTGCTCGGGGATCGAGAACAGGTCGAGCTCGGCGCCCAGCTTGCGGTGGTCACGCTTCTCGGCCTCGGCGAGGAAGTCCAGGTGCGCCTTCAGCTCGTCCTTGGTCGGCCAGGCCGTGCCGTAGATGCGCTGGAGCATCGGGTTCTTCTCGCTGCCGCGCCAGTAGGCGGCGGCGTTGCGCATCAGCTTGAACGCCGGGATGAGGCGGGTGGAGGGCAGGTGGGGACCTCGGCAGAGGTCCTTCCAGCACAGCTCACCGGTCTTGGCGTCCAGGTTGTCGTAGATCGTCAGCTCACCGGCGCCGACCTCGACA
This sequence comes from Streptomyces sp. NPDC047079, assembly GCF_040643755.1. Lineage (NCBI taxonomy): Bacteria > Bacillati > Actinomycetota > Actinomycetes > Kitasatosporales > Streptomycetaceae > Streptomyces > Streptomyces sp. NPDC047079. The sequence goes on along the minus strand of NZ_JBEYUZ010000004.1, from coordinate 353,163 downwards.
TCCGCGCCGTCCTCGCTGGAGGCCGAGCCCTTGAGGCCGATCAGCTCCAGCTTGTACGGCTCGTCCGCCAGCTCCTCGCGGGCGGCCTCGTCCGTGACGACACGGCGCGAGAAGCGCTGGCCGCGCTTCTGGATCTCCTGCATCTTCTTCTCGACGGCCTTGAGGTCCTCGGGCGTGAACGGCCGCGCGACCTCGAAGTCGTAGTAGAAGCCGTCCTTGACCGGCGGGCCGATGCCCAGCTTCGCCTCGGGGAAGAGCTCCTGCACGGCCTGCGCCATGACGTGCGCGGTGGAGTGGCGCAGGATGTTGAGACCGTCCTCGGAGGAGATCTCGACGCCCTCGACGGTCTCGCCGTCCTTCACCTCGTGGCTGAGGTCCTTCAGTTCGCCGGCCACCCGCGCGGCGATGATCGAGCGCTCGCCGGCGAAGAGGTCGGCGGCCGTAGTGCCCGTCGTCACCACGCGCTCTTCCCGCTCGGAATCGCGTTGGATGATCACACGGACGTCTGACACCGGTCTCTCCTGACTGCTGGTGGATGCGGCGCCATACCTGGAGCGCGCGCATGACTGGGATCGTACCGACCCGGCGCCGCCCACCGCGAAGCGGTTGTCGTCAGTCCCCGCCGCAGGCCTCCTCGAAAAAGTCGAGGTTCTCCTGGAGGGACTTCATCAGCCGGTCCCGCTCGGCCTCGTCGACCTGCACCGGGGCCACCCCGGACGGGTCCACCAGACGCCGGAAGCCGCCGCGGCTCTGAAGCCTGCCGTGCACCCGTACGGGCAGCCCGACGAGGTGGGCCTGGCCCGCTATCCGGTACGCCTCCTCGTCCAGGGTCATCCGTACGTGCGGCACCTCGGCCCCGGCGATGACGCGTAGCCGTACGGTGCCCTCGCCGCGCGGTCCCGACCGGCGCAGGCGTACCACCGCGCCGGTGATCCGCACCGGGACGGAGGGCTCCTCGCGCAGATAGCGGGCCCCGGCCTCGCGCAGTACGGGAAGGTCGCCCGGCGAGAACTCGACCGGCTCGGCGGGCGTCGCGCCGCCCTCCGGCACACCGGCGGCGGGCGCCCACTCGACGGCGATGCGGGCGCCCTCGGAGCCGCGTACGAAGGCGACGAGGGCCTCGGTCAGCTCATGGCTCACGCCTGCCTCGACGGCGGCGTCGAAGGCGTCCATGCCCCCGGTGGCGCGCTGGTAGTCGACGGCCTCCCGGGCCGCGTACAGCGCCTGGTAGAGGCGTACGGCGAGCGGCCGGCCGGTGGTGACGGGCACGAAGGCGGTGAGCCGGCGGCCGCCGGGGGCGGCACCGACCAGCACGTTCTCCAGCAGTGCGGCGGCGGGCCTGCGGTGCCGGGCACCGTAGTAGCCCGCACGCGCGCGGGTGGCGAGCGCGGCGGCCAGCAGCATGCGGCGGGCGGCGGAGCGCAGTTCGTCCTCGACGGCCCAGGGCGCGGCGCCCGCGGGTCCCGTGGCCACGTCCCGCCACCAGCGGATCTCGTCGCTGGGCACGGAGAGCCCGAGCAGGACGTCGCGGGCGGAGGGCGAGCCGCTGCGGGTGAGGGCGAGGAGGGCCTCGGCGAGCAGGTCGTCGCTGTCGGGGAAGGCCCGGCTCTCCGGTACCAGCAGGCTCGTCCCGCCGGCGCCCGGGCCCGGCGGCGTCCACCGGCCGTAGCGTCCGGGGGCGCCGCCACGCCGCTGCCAGCCGTGCCGGTGCAGGAGGGCGCCGAGCACGGCGGGATCGACCTCGTCGGGTGCGGGCGGCTGGTTCCACAGCGGCTCCGCCGGGTGCGGCCGGACGGCGCGGGCGGGCTCGTCGAGGGGACGGTGGGTCACGGTCTGCCTCCCGTTCCGACCCGGGTCATGATCTCGCACAGGGCACGGTCGTCGAAGATGCGTGAGGTGGGGATGCGCACGGTGGTGCGGTGCCGGCCCGTGATCGCGTGCCCGGCGAGGTTGATCCAGTAGCAGCAGTGCCGCAGGTCGAGACGGTCGTGGCCGGCCCGCAGCCACTGCTCCTGGGACCGGGGCACGATCATCACGACGAGGATCTTGTGTACGGAGACGGGGGTACGGGCGAGCTTCGCCAGGTGCTCGTTGTCGAGCGTGAAGGAGAAGAAGCGGCCCGGCGGGTTCGGCGGGATCTGGTAGGTGCACTTGAGCTGCACCTTGATGGTGACCTCGTCGTCGACGGTGTGGCCGGGGGCGCTGTGGCTGACGTGCCAGTCGATGCCGTTGTCCGGGAAGGGCTGGGACAGCGAACAGCCGGCCGCCGCGGCGACCGCGTGCAGATAGCCCACCTGGAGTGTCTCCATGCAGGCGGTGGTGGCGAGGGTGCCGCGAATCAGGCCCGTGCGTTCGGGCAGCAGCCCGCCCCGCTCGGGCTGCGCTATCGCCATGACCAACAGCCTTCCCCGTCGGACCAGTCCCCGTGACGGGTCGCTGAACTGCAAAGACCCGTACTCCTGTTGTGTCCTTCCGGCGTACGGCGCAAACGGCCCGGGTATCACCAAACGGGGCAGAAGACGGTACGTCAACTGCCGAAGGTGGACGAGGAGTTGGGTTCGTATGACGTGCTGGTACGAGGGCCCCCTGGCCGCGTTCGACACGGAGACAACGGGCGTGGACGTCGAGACCGACCGGATCGTGTCGGCCGCCGTCGTCGTCCAGGACGCACCGGGCACCCGGCCGAGGGTGAGCCGGTGGCTGGTGAACCCGGGCGTGCCGGTGCCCGCTGAGGCGACGGCGGTGCACGGGCTGACGGAGGAACACCTCCAGCACAACGGCCGCTGGCCGTCGCCCGTGATGGAGGAGATAGCCAAGGAGCTGGCCGAACAGGCCGCGCTGGGACGGCCGTTGGTGGTGATGAACGCACCGTTCGACCTGACGCTCCTGGACCGGGAGTTGCGCCGCCACCGCGCCTGCGCGCTCGAGCGCTGGTTCGCGTCGCAGCCGCTGTGCGTGCTCGACCCGCGGGTCCTCGACAAGCATCTGGACCGCTACCGCAAAGGCCGTCGCACCCTCACCGACCTGTGTGCGCACTACGGGGTCGCACTGAAGGGGGCCCACGACGCGGCGGCGGACGCGGTGGCCGCGCTGGAGGTCGTACGGGCGCTGGGCCGCCGTTACGCGACCCGTTTGGAGCGGCTGACTCCGGTCGAACTGCACAGCCTTCAGACGGGATGGCACGCGGCGCAGGCGCGGGGGCTTCAGGCGTGGTTCGCGCGCAGTGGCACGGAGGAGGTGGTGGACACGGCCTGGCCGCTGCGCCCGGAGCTGCCGGCCGCTGCCTGACCTGGGCGGACCGGGGCGGAGCCTGCCGCCCCGGTACACGAAAGACCGGTCCGCCTGTGACGGACCGGTCTTCTCCGGGTGGGCGATACTGGGTTCGAACCAGTGGCCTCTTCGGTGTGAACGAAGCGCTCTCCCACTGAGCTAATCGCCCCGGAACGCAGTGAACAATACAGGTCCGGGCCGGGTTCCTTCAAACCGCTTCGAGGTGCGCCAGCAGTCCCCGCCGTCCCGAGCGCATCATGATCCGGTGGTTCGCGCGGAAGACCGGCCGCCCCACCAGGGCGAACCGCCTGAGCAGCGGCTTGGTCGCCTCGACCTCCTGGTCGTAGCGGACGAGGCTGCCGGAGGCGGTCGCGGTGACCGTCCAGCGGGCCCAGCCGTCGAGGTCGCCGGACAGCACGGCCTCCAGGACACCGGCCGCCGGATCGCGCCGCACCTCCCGCGCGGTGAAGGTGATGTCGTACGGCAGCAGCGAGCGGGCCCGGACGACGGCGGTGGTGTCGTCGAGCCGGATCACTTCCCGCACTTGAGGCCACCAGTCCGGGTATTCCTGGGAACGCTCCAGCACCGCGTACACGGCGGCGGGCGGCGCGGGCAGCGCCCACAGGCTGCGGAAGCGGTAGTGGGTCAGGTCCATGAGCAGAGTCTGCCCGGGTCCGCCCCGGTTTCTGAGTACGCGTACTCATGCCGTGGGACGCGGGGCGGGCCACACTTGCGGGTGCGAGCGCCGCCGCCCGTGCGGCGGCGCTCCCCGACTCGTCGGCGTGAAGAGGGAGTTCGGCGATGCGGGCGGTGCCGTACGCGACGGCGAACGGGACTTGAGACCGGGCAGTGACCACTGCTGCCGCACTTCCGAGGGAATCCGAGGGCGTTCCGGAACACCTCCGCGGAAATGCCGCCGACCGCCTGGGTCCGGGACTTATCGCCAAAAAGCGACACGACCTGGGAACGTCGTGAATCGTTTTGAGTAAGCGCTTGCCGACGCACGGTAAGGATGTACGGCAAGGGGGCCGGCATATGGCCGAAACAGGCCCGTGCACACGACGAGGGCGGCGGGCACTCGCGCTGTCCGCGCATACCCGCCGCCCTCAGTGCTGTGGGCGATACTGGGATCGAACCAGTGACCTCTTCGGTGTGAACGAAGCGCTCTCCCGCTGAGCTAATCGCCCGGGCGCAGGGAGAACATTACCCCATGTCAGGGCGCGCCTTTGACCGGGAGCGGATCACTCCTCCTCGACGCTCCAAGGCATCGCGAGGCCGAACTTCCACACATAGACCCCGACGAGGGTCGCGGCGATCACCACGCCCACCGACGTCAGGACGATGTTCCGGCGGCGCACCCTGGGGTCGAGCGCACGCCGGGCCGCCTCGGTGACCTTCCGCTTCGTCCAGCGGAGCACCAGCTGGGCCCAGACGAACTCCGTCGCCCAGATCGCCATGCCCGCGAAGATCACCAGCCAGCCCGGCCCGGGCAGCGGAAGCATGATCACGCCCGCGCCGACCACCGCGAGGCCGGCCAGGAAAACGCCCACCTGCCAGCTGAGATGCAGGGCCCGCCGCTCCCTGATGAATTCCGGCGCCCGGGAACCGAGGGCCCGCTCGGACTTCGGCTCCTCTTCGGTCGCGGCGCCCTTGCCCCGCTCGTCACTCCCCGTATTCATGCGGCCCGACCCTACCGGAGAGGAACCGGTCACCGGAATGGCCGAACCGCCCGAACGGTGTCTCGGCCGTACGAGCTACGCAAAGACACGCAAAACGCTCAGAGGGGTTTACAACGGCACCGTAGGTGGCATGTCGATTTCGCCGACGTGCGAATCCCCGAGCGCACACTGAGCGAAAGGCCCTGGCGCTTATGAACACCACGGTCAGCTGCGAGCTGCACCTGCGCCTCGTTGTGTCGAGCGAGTCCTCACTGCCTGTACCCGCAGGACTGCGGTATGACACGGCCGATCCCTACGCCGTGCACGCCACCTTCCATACCGGAGCCGAGGAGACCGTCGAGTGGGTGTTCGCCCGCGACCTCCTCGCGGAAGGGCTGCACCGGCCCACAGGGACCGGTGACGTCCGCGTCTGGCCGTCCCGCAGTCACGGTCAGGGCGTCGTATGCATCGCCCTGAGCTCTCCGGAGGGCGAGGCGCTGCTCGAGGCCCCGGCGCGGGCACTGGAGTCGTTCCTGAAGCGGACGGACGCAGCCGTGCCTCCGGGCACGGAACACCGGCATTTCGATCTCGACACAGAGCTCTCCCACATCCTGGCGGAGAGCTAGCGCACGATCCGCAAGCCGCCCGTCGCCGTCCACTCGGGGAGACGGTTCGGGCCGGGACAACCGCATACGGCACACCCTGGCGCCGTCACCGCGAGCCCTCGCGGAGGCGGCGCCCGGGCGTACGCACAGTGGGTTACCGCGCCACTCCGCGCCGTGGCGTGGTGGCTCCGCCCGCGCGCCACGGAAGTCGAGCGACGCCACGGCTTGGTGCGTGGCGGCCCCACGGCGACGAGGAGCCGCTAGGCTCGGCCAGCATCGGCGGGCGTCCGCCCGACCCCCAGGCCAGGGAGCGACACGTGCTGATCACCCATGACACCCGGTGCGCGCTCGACCTCGTGGTGGATCTGGTGAACACCTCGGCCGAGGGCGACGAGAGGGAGGGGCTTCCCGATGTCGCCGCCCTCGACCGTTTCGCGCGGGAGCACGCTCTGAGTGACGTCGGCGTGCTGTCGGAGCTCGATCTCGCCGCGGTGCGCCGGATCCGCGGGCGGCTCGCCACGATCTTCTCCGCGCCCGACGCCCGGATCGCGGCCGGGCTGATCAACGAATTGGTGGCGGCGGCCGGAACCACGCCCCAGCTCACCGATCACGACGGCTACGACTGGCATGTGCACTACTTCGCGCCCGGCGCCTCGATCGCCGACCACATCGCCGCGGACTGCGGGATGGCGCTGGCGTTCTTTGTGGTGGCCGGGGAGCAGGAGCGGCTGCGCCACTGCGAGGCGCCCGACTGCCGGCGCGCGTTCGTCGACCTCTCCCGCAACCGCTCCCGCCGCTACTGCGACAGCCGCACCTGCGGAAACCGCCTCCATGTGGCGGCCTACCGGGCGCGTCGCAAGGAAGCGGCGGGCTGAGCGCGGCCCGACCAGGGGACGTCGCCGCGCGCCGAGCCGGGGAAACGGCGTCCCATGGGGGTGTGGGTCCGGTGGTCTTTAGGCTGATCCGCCGCCGGGCGCAAGCGCCCGCCGTGCCACCGCCACCGTCGGGACGGAGTCGGGCGGAACCCCTTCTCCGCTACTCTCCGTGAGCGCGTAACCGGCCCGGCGGTGATCCCTTCGACGCGTACCGTGGCGGGGCTGACGGAGCCCGCGGCGGGTGGCGCCGGGGGCTCCGCATACGGCTCAGAGCAGCAGCAGATCGTGCAGTGATGCCATGAGCAGCAGGCAGCCGATCACCGCTAGGAAGATCATCAGCGGTGGCTGGGAAAGCGCGAAGAGACAACCACGGCGCTCCTCGGGAGGAACGCCGGTGCCGCTCTGGGTTCTGTCCAGCATCTCGCGGCGATGATGACGTAGCCGACGCCCGCATCGCGATCAACACGCCCGCAATGCCCGGGAGTTCGCCAATATCCGCGACACCGGGACCGAAGTTGATCTCGGAGCGCCCTCTCGTGATCGTCGGGCGCCCACCGTCCGGCCACGTGCCGTTTCAATCCGTCATATGCCGTGCTTCTTGAGAATGGCCTCGATATCGCTGAAGTCGTCCGCGGAGTCGGCCGTACGGGCCTTGTGGGGATCGGCCGCGGGCCGGGCGTCCGGGCGGGCCCCGGCGCCGAGTGCCGGCCCGGAGGACGAGGGAGCCACCGCCGCCCGGCGCGCGGCCTCGGCCGCCCTGCGCTCCCTGCGTCCACCGCCGCGGCGCTCCACGGCGCGGGTCGTCAGGAAAAGGAGCCAGGCGACACCGAGCACTCCGAAGCCCGCCCAGGCCATGGGACTGAACGCCGTGCCGGCGAGCCAGCCCACGACGCCGGTCATGACCAGGCCGATCGGCACGAGCGAGTACGCGGCGAGACGGAAGGCCGCGAGGAAGCGCTTGCGGTAGGCCGTGACCGCCGCGACACCCAGGCCGGCCGCGGAGACGGCGGAACAGACTGTCTCGGCGATCATCCGGTCCTCCAGGCGCAGCTCGGTCGGGCGGGGTCGGTTCGTCCCTTCCATCCTGCACCGTTCCGCGCCCCCGGTGCCACGGTCCGGGCGGACCTCAGGGACATCTCCGGGTCGGCTCCTCCCCAGGGTGCGGAAACACCTCCACCCCTGACCGCACGGCCCCTCTCCCGTCTCCACCCCGGCCGCAGGGGGCCGCCGACGGACCCGTTTGGGGCGGGGTCCCGAGGCTGGAAGACTGGTGACCATGAGCGACTCCTCCCCCGCACCCGTCACCGCGCCCGTCCTCGAGGTCTGGTGCGAACTCCAGTGCCCCGACTGCCGCAGCGCCCTCGACGATCTCCGCGCGCTGCGGGCCCGCTACGGCGACCGGCTGGAGCTGCGGCTGCGGCACTTCCCGCTGGAGAAGCACCGGCACGCCTTCGCCGCCGCGCAGGCCGCCGAGGAAGCGCTCGAGCAGGGGCAGGGCTGGCCCTACGTCGAGGCGGTGCTCGGCCGCGTCGAGGAGCTGGACCGCAAGGGGGAGGCGTTCCTGGTCGAGGTGGCGCGCGAACTCGGCCTGGACGCCGAGGAATTCGACACCGCGCTGATCGACGGCCGGCACATCCTCGCCGTCGACGCCGACCAGGCCGAGGGCAAGGCGATCGGCGTCACCGGCACTCCCACCTATGTCATCGGCGGCGAGCGCCTCGACGGCGGCAAGAGCCAGGAGGGGCTGCGCGGGCGCATCGAGGAGATCGCGGACCGGCTGCTGGCCGAGGGTGCGTGAGCCTCAGGCCAGCACCTTGTACAGGTGGTGCGCGGTCGTCTCGTACCCCAGTGAGGCGTAGAGCCGTTCGGCGGGGGTGTTGCCCGCGAAGACACTGAGTCCGATGCGGTTCTTGCCGCCCTCCACCGCCTGCGCCTCCGCCAGCGCCATCAGCGTGCGGCCGTGACCGCGGCGCCGCTGCTCAGGACGGACCTCCACACCGAGCACGAACGCGGTCTCGGGCCACAGCCCGAGCCACAGGCTGCCGGCCGGATCCCCCTCCTGTTCCAGAACGCTGACCAGGGTGTTCTCGGTCGCCAGGCCGTCCGGCAGGAACTTGGCGAGATCCCGGTCCGCCTTGGCGTACGCCTGGCGCTCCGGCACTCCCCGCTCGATCAGGTCCCGAGCGAAGCCGTCACGCTCCCGGGCGTGCCACGGCCCGTACTCCGCCTCGGTCATGGGTCGGGCGACGCTGCCGGCGGGCAGCCGGGGCCTGCCGGAGCCCAGGCTCTTGGCCATGCTCCGGCTGCGCGGCACGTACCCGAGCGCCGTCACGAGCCGGAGGGCCGCCTCGGCGTCCGCGGGCACCGACACCACGATGTGCGCGCAGCCCCAGCCGCGCAGCACCTCCTCGGCGGCGAGCGCCGCCACGGTGCCCCTGCCCCTGCCCCGGTCCGGTTCCTCGATACGCAGGTCGTCCAGACGTGCCACCGTGGGCCCGTACTCGGGGTGCGTCGACAGACGCAGGCCTCCCACCGGGCGGCCGTTCACACATACGTGGTAGCACCGTGAACGCGTTCCGTCCGGGTGCTGTCGAAGCGGCTCGTCCGGCCGCAGGGTCGTGGTCATCAGGGGTTGTTCTACCCCCTGCCGGGCCGCGGTTCAGCCGAATATTCCCGGCGGTCAGGGATCGAGGTCGTCCCCGGCCCGCTCGGCGAAGATCCGCATGGCCTTGGCGGTCACCGGCCCCGGCGCGCCCGGCAGTTCGCGGCCGTCCACCCGGTGCACGGCCTGGATGTCCCGCAGGGTGGACGTGAGGAAGATCTCGTCCGCGCGCTCCAGTACGTCCAGCGGCAGGTCGGTCTCGCGGGCTCCTGCCCACTCGACGGTGAGCGCGCGTGTGATGCCCGCGAGACAGCCGGAGGCGAGCGGCGGGGTGTGGATCTCGCCGTCGAGGACGACGAAGACGTTCGAACCGGTGCCCTCGCAGAGCTGTCCGACGGTGTTCGCGAACAGCGCCTCGGAGGCGCCCCGTTCGGAGGCCCGGGCGAGGGCGACGACGTTCTCCGCGTACGAGGTGGTCTTGAGGCCGGCCAGCGCGCCGCGCTCGTTGCGGGTCCACGGGACGGTGATCACCGCGGTGGAGTCGGGACGCCGGGTGGTCTCGCCGAGGGCGACCACGAGGGTCGGGCCCCGATCACCACGGTCGGAGCCGAGGGGGCCGTGACCGCCGGTGTAGGTGATGCGCAGGCGCCCGAGCGGCATCGGGTTGGCCTCCAGGACCGCGGCGCAGGCGCGCCGGACCTCGTCGAGATCGGGGTCGGGCAGGCCGAGGCCGCGCGCCGAGCGGGTGAGCCGGTCGAGGTGGCGGGTCAGCGCGAACGGCCGGCCGCCGGTGGCCTTGACGGTCTCGAAGATGCCGTCCCCCACGGTCAGTCCGTGGTCGAAGACGGAGACGCGGGCGGAGTCGATGTCCTGCAGCCCGCCGTCGAGCCAGAGCTTCACTGGTCTTTACCTCGCAAGATGGTGGCGGAAGCGTCGTCCGACGCATGGGTGCGGCCGCGAGTCGGACCCGCGACCACACCGCGCACGGGCACGCCGTCCCCCGGATGGACACAGCACGGGAGGTGGCTCATGCCGGTCCCGTGTCCTGGTACTCCCCCGACGCTACCGCGAGCAGCCGGGCGGCCTTGAGCTCGGTCTCGTGCCATTCCCCCTCGGGGTCGGAGCCCCAGGTGATGCCCGCGCCCGCGCCGAAGCGCAGGACGGGGGCGCTCCCGGCGGGCCGGTCGATCCAGAAGGTGCGGATGCCGACGGCCAGCTCACCCACGCCCCGGTCCGCGTCGACCCAGCCGATGCCGCCGCAGTAGGGGCCGCGGGGGGCGGTCTCCAGGGCGTCGATGATCCGCAGGGCGCTGGACTTGGGGGCGCCGGTGATCGACCCGGCCGGGAACGTGGCGGCGAGCAGCTCCGGCCAGCCGGCGTCCGCGCGCAGTTCGCCGCGGACGGTGGACACGAGGTGGACCAGTCCGGGGTGCTTCTCGACGGCGCACAGGTCGGGCACGGTCACGCTCCCCGTGGTGCAGACACGGCCGAGGTCGTTGCGCACCAGGTCCACGATCATCACGTTCTCGGCGTAGTCCTTGTCCAGGAGTTCCGCCTCGGTCCGCGCGGTGCCCTTGATCGGGCCGGATGCGACGGAGCGGCCGTCGCGGCGCAGAAACAGTTCGGGGGACGCCGTGGCCGTCTCCACGCCGTGCCCCGGCAGGCGAATCGTTCCTGCGTACGGTGCCGGATTGCCTCGGGCGAGCACGGAGGTCAGGGCGTCCACGTCGGCGTCGGCCGCGATCGGCGCGGAGAGCACTCGGCAGAGGTTCACCTGGTAGACCTCCCCGGTCGCGATGTGCTCGCGGATCCGCCGCACCCCGGCCGTGTACGCGGCGCGGTCGAGCGAGGACGTCCAGTCACCGACGGCCGGACCTCGCCATGCCCCGGGCCGGGGCGCGGGCACCGGCGCCTCTCGTACGTCCGCGAAGCGGGCGCAGGTCAGGCGCCCCTCGTAGTCCGCGCAGACGGCCCAGAAGCCGGTGGAGTCGAGGGCCGCGGGATCGCTGGTGACATCGAGGAGACCGGTGGCGACGCGGTCACCGAAACGCGCGAGAGGAGGGAGGTCGGACACACAGCCGAGTCTATGGCGGGTGTCCCCGAGGTGGCCTGGGCGTGTCCGCTCGGGACCCCGGCCGTGTCCGTGACCAGGCGCAGCGCAGCACGCTGCGCAAACGCGTTTTTGTACTGGCCCGGGAATCCGCTAGAGTTCAACACGTCGCCGGGCGCGGAAGCGATCCGAAACGACAAGCGGACGTAGCTCAGTTGGTAGAGCGCAACCTTGCCAAGGTTGAGGTCGCGAGTTCGAGCCTCGTCGTCCGCTCGAAGGAACCAGGGGATCTTCCCGAACCCCTGCACTCCTGGTGGAGTGGCCGAGAGGCGAGGCAACGGCCTGCAAAGCCGTCTACACGGGTTCAAATCCCGTCTCCACCTCCAAGGACGATTAGCTCAGCGGGAGAGCGCTTCCCTGACACGGAAGAGGTCACTGGTTCAATCCCAGTATCGTCCACTGGACTCCCCGGCAACGGGTGTCCCCCGGCGCGATTAGCTCAGCGGGAGAGCGCTTCCCTGACACGGAAGAGGTCACTGGTTCAATCCCAGTATCGCGCACGCAGCACCCCTGGCCGTCTCCCCGGAGCGGTCGAGGTCCCGAGGACGATTAGCTCAGCGGGAGAGCGCTTCCCTGACACGGAAGAGGTCACTGGTTCAATCCCAGTATCGTCCACACATCGAAGCCCCCGGCCCCGCGGCCGGGGGCTTCCTCGTGACCTCAGCTGGAGAACAGCATGTGGCCGAAGCTCTTGTGGCGCTGGTGGCCGTAGTGACCGTGGCCGCCGTGATGGCCGCCGTGCGGGGCACCCCAGGCGGGAGCGGCGGGGTAAGCCTGCTGGGCGGGCGGGGGCGGCGGGGCGGGCTGCGCCCACTGGGACTCCAGACGGGTCAGCGCCTCCAGCTCCCCGTAGTCGAGGAAGATGCCGCGGCAGCCGCTGCACTGCTCGATCTGGACGCCGTTGCGGTTGTACGTGTGCATCGGCGCATGACACTTCGGACACTGCATCGTCTGCTCAACTCCTCTTACTTCGGTGGTGCTTCGCCAGGTAGGGACTCGGCGGGGTGCCGATCGGTTGCAGCCTACTGGGCACACCTTTCCGTCAACTCCGGCGGAATGCGGCTCATTCGGACGCAGGAGTCGATGACCGCCTGCTCCGCCTCGTCCAAGGGGCGCTGCTGGACGAGGGACTTGGCGATGGCCAGGGCCGCGGTCTGCACCGTGAGGGCGCGGGCCGGGACGTCCAGCGCCGGCCAGGGGTCGCCGGCGGAGGGAACGGCCGGGCCGCCCTCCTCCCGGTACGCGGCAAGGAAGCGGGACCACTCGCCGGGTGGCAGAAGACCGCAGGCGTACCAGGCGGCCGGGCGGGCCAGGTCCCAGGCCGGATCGCCCACGCCGAGGTCGTCGACGTCGATGAGGAGCCACCGGCCGGTGTCCGAGGGGTGGCGGACCAGCTGGCCGAGGTGCATGTCGCCGTGGCAGAGGGTCCGGGCGAGCGGCGCGGGAGCCTGCGCCCGGGCCCAGGCCGGGAGGGCGGCCCAGGCACGCAGGACGGGTTCGGCGGCGGGGTGGGGGCCGGCCGCGCGCAGGCGCCGGACGGCGCGGGCGGCCTTGGCGGGGCCGCGCATGAGCGGCAGTCCCGCGGGGACGGGGGCCAGGTGCAGCCGGGCGAGAAGACCCGCGGCCGCCTCCCAGGGAGCGGCCTCGGGGGTGTCGGGGTCCACCGGGGTGCCGTGCGGCCAGAAGGTGACGAGGCGGTCGTGCAGGGTGACGGCGGCCGGGCGCAGGGGCGCGAGAAGGATGCCGGGGAGCCGGGTGGCGGTAGCGAGGCGGAGGGAGAGTCCGGCGGGGTCGGTGCCGGGGGCGTGGGCCTTGGCGATGGTGTCGCCGTGGCGGACGACGGTGGCGTCGTCGTCGCGCTCGGCCAGGACCGTGCCCGGGTCCGCGCAGCGGCAGGCCGCGCCGACCGGGTGCGCGGCGGCGCGCAGCTGCGCGGTCAGCGCGGGCAGGAGTACGTTCACGAATCCCCCGGGGTGTGCGGGTGGCTGTGCCGGGAGCGTACGGGCAAGGGGGCGGCCAGGATCAAGGGGCCCGGCACTCCACATGCCCGGTACCTCCGGCCGGGCGGGGGCGGGATGCTTCTTTCCGCGCTCGGCGGGTGCCTCCCGCCGGGAACCCTGTGCCCGGTGGAAGAGCAACGCCCGCGCAGCTCCCCAGCTGCGCGGGCGTCTGTGCCGTCCGCCGCACCCCCGTCCCCACGGGGTTTCATGGGTGGATGTCCCCGCCCGGACCGCTCTTCCGGGCCTGGGGCGCCGCTCAGCGCCCCAGCATCACGCCCACGGACGACGCTTGTGTGACCACTGCCTCCCAGCCGCCGAAGACGTACACGAGCAGGGCCGCCAGGGGGAGGACCATCGCGGTCGCCACCAGCGGGTGGCGGCGGCCCGGGCGGCGGGTGCCGAACGCGTCGTACGCCCTGCGTTCCCGCGTGCGGATCAGTGTCCGCGGTGCCGTGTGGGCCATGGTCCCTCTCCTGACCGTGGTTCCGTTGTCGCTGGCAGCGGCGGGTGTCTGACCTCGGGGGACGAGTGCTCCACCCGCCGCTTGACCTCAAATCTAGGCTCCGGGAGGGCTTCGGACGTCATGCCCTCGTATCGATTGCCGGGCCTCCCGGAGGATGAGCGACAGCCCGCGGCGTACTCCCCTGGGTGGAGAAGAGGTCCTACGTCTCAGGGTCTTCCCGGAGGGAACGCCGGGTGTGGTCCTTCCGCTCGGCACCGTCTGCTCCGTACCGCCCGGGGGCGCTCACCGGGTGACTTCGCTCACTTCCACGGCTTCCCCGCGGACCGTGGTCTCCACCGGGCGATCCGCCCCGCTCGCCACCGCCTCGGGGGTGCGCATCGCGTCCCCGGCCGTCCCGGCACGACCACGCCCCGCGGATCCAACCCCCGTGCCCCGTCCGTCGGTTGGGATCATGGTCGGCGTGGGGCCGCGTTGCCCGCCACAGCCCTGACCACCTCTCAAGTTTCGCGCCCCGCAACGACAATCGATCGGGGAGAGAGGGCGCGGCCTCTGCGCGGACATGGCCGTGGAAACGTAAGCTGTGGCTCGTCAGACGGACCGGGCAGCGGGGATGGACATGGCGATGATGCGCCTGAGGCGTGAGGACCCGCGTGTCGTCGGCTCGTTCAGACTTCACCGGCGGCTCGGCGCGGGCGGGATGGGCGTCGTCTACCTCGGCTCCGACAAGCGGGGCCAGCGGGTCGCACTGAAGGTGATCCGGCCGGACCTGGCGGAGGATCAGGAGTTCCGGTCACGGTTCGCGCGTGAGGTCTCGGCGGCACGACGGATTCGTGGAGGGTGTACGGCGCGGCTGGTGGCCGCCGACCTGGAGGCGGACCGTCCGTGGTTCGCCACGCAGTACGTGCCCGGCCCCTCCCTGCACGACAAGGTCGCCGAGGAGGGGCCCCTGACGGCCGCCGACGTGGCCGCCGTGGGTGCCGCCCTGTCCGAGGGTCTGGTGGCGGTTCACGAGGCCGGGGTCGTCCACCGCGACCTCAAGCCGTCCAACATCCTGCTGTCCCCGAAGGGGCCGCGGATCATCGACTTCGGTATCGCCTGGGCGACGGGCGCCTCGACGCTCACCCATGTCGGGACGGCCGTCGGCTCGCCGGGCTTCCTCGCGCCCGAGCAGGTGCGCGGCGCCGCCGTGACCCCGGCCACGGACGTGTTCTCGCTGGGTGCGACGCTGGCGTACGCGGCTACCGGCGACTCCCCCTTCGGGCACGGCAGTTCCGAAGTGATGCTCTACCGCGTGGTGCACGAGGAGCCCCAGCTGCACGGGGTGCCGGACGCGCTCGCCCCGCTCGTCCGCGCATGCCTGGCGAAGGACCCCGAGGAACGGCCCAGCACGCTTCAACTCTCCCTCCGGCTCAAGGAGATCGCGGCGAGGGAGGCGCAGGGCATCGCGGATGTGAGGCCGCCCGCCCAGCGCGGTGAGCCGGACCGGCCGACGGGGCGGCTGGCGGAGCAGTACGCCGAGCAGCGCACCGTGCGGCGTCCCCAGGGCCCCGGCACTCCCCCACCCCGCAGCAACGGCTCCCGGCCCGGGGCGCGCCCGACGCCCGCGCAGCGCAACACGACCCGCTCCGGCGGCCGGCCCGCACCGCGCAGCGGAGCCGGGCGGCCGGCCCCGCGGACCACCGGGACCGGTCGTCGCCCGGCCAACCCGCGGCTGCTGCGCCAGCGGCTGTTCGTGTTCGTGGTGGTGACGCTGATGGTGGCGCTGGGCATCGCGGCCGCCCAGGGCTGCCAGGGCCCGGCGCGCGGGCTGGGTGAGGGGGGCGGGCACAGGGAGGTACGACCGGAGCGGTCGTACGCTCCGTTGCCCGGGCCTCCCGTGGCCGTCCAGTACCGCAGCGAGCCGAGCCTGCACCGGCTCGGTTGAGTAGATACGTAGGCACCGGCCTGAGTAGGCGTACTCAGGAACCGGCGATGACCACCGACCACAGTGGAGGCAGACCGAACAGCCGACAGGAGACGTCGACGAGAAGGGCAACATCGTCGCCGCGTCGGACGCGGGGTGAGCCGGCCCGGCCCAGGGCGCGTGTCCTTCCTTCGTACCGCCCGGGCTGATCCGGACGAAACCCTTCAGGACCCGGGACGGCCGGTGGCCACCGCGTAGAAGGCCACCGCGGCCGCCGCGCCCACGTTGAGCGAGTCCACTCCGTGGGCCATGGGGATTCGGACCCATTCGTCGGCGGCCACCAGCGCCTGGGTGGACAGGCCGTCGCCCTCCGCGCCGAGCATCAGCGCGACCCGTTCCATCCTGTGCGGTGCCGTCTCGTCGAGCGTCTTCGCCTTCTCGTCGGGGGTGAGCGCGAGCAGGGTGAAGCCCGCCCCGCGGACCGAGTCCAGTCCCTTCGGCCAGGTCTCGAGGCGGGCGTGCGGCACCGAGAAGACCGCGCCCATGGAGACCTTGACGCTGCGGCGGTAGAGCGGGTCGGCGCAGTCCGGCGACAGCAGGACCGCGTCCATGCCGAGGGCGGCGGCCGAGCGGAAGATAGCGCCGATGTTGGTGTGGTCGTTCACCGACTCCATGATCACCACTCGGCGGGCGGTGGCCAGCAGCTCGTCCGCCGTCGGCAGCGGCTTGCGCTGCATCGAGGCGAGGGCGCCACGGTGCACGTGGTAGCCGGTGACCTGCTCGGCGAGTTCCGGGCTGACCGCGTACACCGGGGCCGGCAGTTCGTCGATGACGTCCCGCATCAGGTCGACCCACTTCGCGGACAGCAGCATGGAGCGCATCTCGTAACCCGCCGCCTTGGCCCGTCTGATCACCTTCTCGCCCTCGGCGATGAACAGGCCCTCCGCGGGTTCGCGCTTGCGGCGCAGCTCCACGTCGGTCAGGCCCGTGTAGTCACGCAGACGCGGGTCGGTGGGGTCCTCGACGGTGATGAGATCGGCCACAGGGTGATACTGCCTTGTCCTGGGAGCGGTGCCAACGGCTGGAAGGGGCTGGTTACGGCGGGTTACGAAGGGCTGGAACGGGTTGATCGGTCACGCTTCGGGACGTGGGCCCGCCTTCACGACCTGCCCGATGACGATCACGGCCGGTGGCCGCACGTCCTCGGCGCGCACGATCTCGGCGACCGTCGCGAGGGTGGCGTCGACCCGGCGCTGGGCGGCCGTGGTGCCTTCCTGGACCAGGGCGACGGGCGTGTCGGGCGCCTTGCCGTGGGCGACGAGCGCCTCGGCGATCTTCCCTATCTTGTCGACGCCCATGAGGATCACCAGCGTGCCGGTGAGCTTCGCCAACGACGGCCAGTCGACCAGAGAGCGCTCGTCGTCAGGGGCGACATGGCCGCTCACCACAGTGAACTCGTGTGCGACACCACGGTGGGTGACGGGGATGCTGGCCGCACCCGGCACCGAGATCGAACTGGAGATGCCCGGGACCACCGTGCACGCGATGCCCGCCTCGGCGAGGGCCTGCACCTCCTCCATGCCCCGGCCGAACACAAAGGGGTCACCGCCCTTGAGCCGGACGACCGACTTGCCCTGCCGGGCGTGTTCGATCAGCGCGTTGTTGATGGCCTCCTGCGCCATGGAGCGGCCGTAGGGGATCTTCGCCGCGTCGATCACCTCGACGTGCGGCGGGAGTTCGGCGAGCAGGTCGCGGGGGCCGAGCCGGTCCGCGATGACCACGTCGGCCTCGGCGAGCAGGCGCCGGCCGCGGACCGTGATGAGGTCCGGGTCGCCGGGGCCGCCACCGACCAGCGCGACACCGGGCGTACGGGTGCGGTGGTGCGGAGCGACGAGCGTGCCGTCGCGCAGACCCTCGACGACCGCGTCGCGGACGGCGGCGGTGTGCCGAGGGTCGCGGCCCTTGGCCTCGGTCGTGAGCACGGCGACCGTGACGCCCTCGCTGTGGCCCGTCGCCGGGGTCCAGGCGGTGGCCGCGTCGGCGTCGTCGGAGCGGACGCACCACACACGGTGGCGCTCCGCTTCGGCGGAGGCGGCGGCGTTGGCCTCGGGGTCGCTGCTGGCGATGAGGGCGTACCAGGCGTCCGCCAGGTCCCCGTCCCGGTACGGGCGCCTGAGCCAGGTGATCTCGCCCGCGTCCGCCATGGCCTCCACCGAGGGGGTCACCTCGGGAGACACGAGATGGACGTCCGCGCCGGCCGCGATCAGCGCCGGGAGACGTCGCTGGGCGACCTGGCCGCCACCCAGGACGACCACGCGGCGGTCGAACAGGCGGAGCCCTACGGGGTACGGGGGGTGTTCGGCCATGGAGGTGCGGCTCCTCGTCCAGGCGGTACGGAAGGGGCCTCTACGGCGTCGGAGCGGCCCTGACGTGGGAATTTTACGTACGGCACAGCGGAGCGCCGCGCTCGGTCCGGTCCGTGGACAAGGACACGGAACCCCGGGAGGCCCGGGAACCTCCGCCCCGGGCCTCCTCGCGTGCCTACTTCTCGGTCACTCCGGCCGAGTCGAACGTCGCCACCTCGTGCATCGCCCGCGCCGCGCTCTGCACGAGCGGCAGCGCGAGGAGCGCGCCGGTGCCCTCGCCAAGGCGCAGGTCCAGGTCGACAAGGGGGCGCAGGCCGAGCTTGTTCAGGGCGGCGACATGGCCGGGCTCCGCACTGCGGTGGCCCGCGATGCAGGCCGCGAGAACCTCGGGGGCGATCGCGCGGGCCACCAGGGCGGCGGCGCCCGCGCTGACACCGTCGAGGATCACCGGGGTGCGCAGGGAAGCGCCGCCGAGCAGCAGTCCCACCATCGCCGCGTGTTCGAGGCCGCCGAATGCCGCGAGGACGCCGATGGGGTCGGCCGGATCCGGCTGGTGCAGTTCGATCGCGCGGCGCACGACCTCCGTCTTGCGGGCGAGCGTCTCGTCGCTGATGCCGGTGCCACGGCCCGTCACCTCGGCCGGGTCGGTGTCGGTGAAGACCGCGATCAGGGCGGCGGAGGCCGTGGTGTTGGCGATGCCCATCTCACCGGTGAGCAGCGCCTTGTTGCCGGCGGCCACCAGGTCGCGGGCCGTCTCGATGCCGACCTCGATCGCCTGCTTGACCTCCTCGCGGGTCAGGGCCGGTCCGGTCGTCATGTCGGCCGTGCCCGCGCGGACCTTGCGCGGCAGCAGGCCCGGGGTCGCGGGCAGGTCCGCGGCCACGCCCACGTCGACGATGCACACCTCCGCGCCCACCTGGTTGGCGAACGCGTTGCACACCGCTCCGCCGCCGAGGAAGTTGGCGACCATCTGGCCCGTCACTTCCTGGGGCCATGGCGTGACGCCCTGGGCGTGGACACCGTGGTCGCCGGCGAAGATCGCGACGGCCGCGGGCTCCGGGATCGGCGGCGGGCACTGCCGGGACAGGCCGGACAGCTGCGCGGAGATGATCTCCAGCATGCCGAGCGCGCCCGCGGGCTTGGTCATGCGCTTCTGCCGCTCCCAGGCCTCGCCGAGTGCCTTGGCGTCCAGAGGGCGGATCCCCGCCACGGTCTCGGCGAGCAGGTCGTGCGGCTCCTCGCCGGGCAGGGCACGACGGCCGTAGGTCTCCTCGTGCACGACCCAGGACAGCGGGCGGCGCTTGGACCAGCCCGCCTGCATCAGCTCCGGCTCCTCCGGGAACTCGTCGACGTAGCCCACGCAGAGGTAGGCCACGACCTCCAGGTGCTCGGGCAGGCCGAGGGCGCGGACCATCTCGCGCTCGTCGAAGAAGCTGACCCAGCCGACGCCGAGGCCCTCGGCGCGAGCCGCGAGCCACAGGTTCTCCACGGCGAGCGCGGAGGAGTACGGGGCCATCTGCGGCTGGGTGTGCCGGCCGAGGGTGTGGCGGCCGCCCCGGGTCGGGTCGGCGGTGACCACGATGTTCACCGGGGTGTCGAGGATGGCCTCGATCTTCAGTTCCTTGAACTGCTTCGCGCGGCCCTTGGGGAGCGACTTGGCGTACGCCTCGCGCTGACGCTGCGCCAGTTCGTGCATGCTGCGGCGGGTCTCGGCGGAGCGGATCACGACGAAGTCCCACGGCTGGGAGTGGCCCACGGAGGGCGCCGTGTGGGCGGCCTCCAGGACGCGCAGCAGCACCTCGTGGGGGATCGGGTCGCTGCGGAAGCCGTTGCGGATGTCGCGGCGCTCGCGCATCACGCGCAGCACCGTCTCACGTTCGGCGTCGTCGTATCCGGGTGCCGCCGGGCCGGTGGACTCAGTGACGTCTTCCACTGCGGCCGTGCTCTCTTCCTGGTCGGCGGCCCGGGTGTCCAGGTCCTCCGCCTGCTGTGCGACTACGGGCTCCGGTTCCGCGGTACGCGGCTCCGGAGCGGATGCCTCGCCCTCCCGGGGCGCGGGAACGGTGACGACGGGTTCCTCCGTCGCCGCTGCGGCGACGGCCGGGTCCTCCTGTTCGGCGCCGGGAGCGGGTTCTTCGGGGGCCCCCTGCTCCTCGGCGGGCAGCGGCGGCACGTCCAGAGCGTGCGGCGGGGTGGGGGCCAGGTACGGACCGGCCGGGACGGTGCCCTCGACGGGCACGAACCTGCCGAGCGAGTGGTCCGCTCCGGACTCCGCCGGGACGGCGGCCGGCTCGTCGTGTGCGGGATGCTCGCCCGGGGCCTGGTCGGCGGACGCCGTCGGCGCCTCGGCCGGGGCTACCACGGCGGCCGGTACGGCCTGGCCGGGCTCGGCGACCGCGGACTGCGCCACCTGCTCGGCGGACTCCGGCAGCGGGATCGCGAGGTCCGGCACCCCGCTCTCGGTCGTCTGGGCGGGCGGGGCGCCGTGCACGGCCTCCTCCGGCTGCTCGTCCGGCCCGGCGGTCATCGTCTGGACCGCGTCCTGCGGAAGCGGGGCCGGGGCGGGCACACCGGGCTCGGGGGCCCCTGCGGGCGGCGCCGCGAAGCCCGTGGCCGGGGTGGCATGGGCGTCGGTCGCCTGCCGGGGTACGCCCGCGTGGGCCGCCTCGTCCGCCGGCTGCGGTTCGTTCGGCACGGCGGCGAAGGAGGCGGGGTGCGGCAGCTCGGTGTCCCGTGCCGCCTCCGGGCCCTGGGGGCCGGTCGCTGCGGGCTGCCCGTCCGGAGCGGCCTGGGGGGCGACCGCGACGGGCGACGCCTCCGGAGCCGATGCGGTTTCGGGTGCCGGGGCGGCCTCGGCGGGAGACGTCTGCGGGACCGCAAAGCCTTCGGCCGTCTGCGGGGCGTCCGGGAACGGCGCCCCCTCCGCGTCGGGCACGGCCACGACGGTCGGGCCCTCGGGGGCGACGGGCGTCCCCTCGGCGATGGGAGCGGCGGGGGCGGTGTCCGTGACGTGCGGAACCGCGGGCTGAGCCGTCGTCGGCAGTCCCTGGGCATCCTGCGGCAGCCCCGGGGCGTGCCGCGGCTCGGAGTCGGACGGCGCTTCGGGTGCCTGGGGGCCAGGGGCGTGAAACGCCTCGGGGCCGGCCGGAGCCGGCTGCCCCTCGAACCGCCCCTGACCGTCCGGGTGCTGGGGCACGGCCTCGGGGGCGAACGGCGCGGGATCCGGGGCGAAGGGCGCGGCCTCCGCGACCGTCACCGGCGAGGGCGCCGCCGCGGGAACGACCGTTTCTGCGGTGCTCCCCTCGGGGCCCACCGGTCCCGGGGCCCCGGCCTGGTGCGAGGCACCCCATGGCATCGCGCCCTGCGGGGAGTTGTCCACCAGTTGCGGCACGTCGAGGTACTCGGGCCCGGTCGTCGGCGGCCCCGCCGGCCGCAGCGGCGCGTCCGCCGGGCCGCGGTCGGAGAGGGAACGCACCGGGCTCGCGGTGGCGTCCGGGGTCGGCGGGCCGAGGTGCAGCGGGCGCCGCGCCGGGGCCGGCTGCGGCACGGACGCCGGAGGCGGCGTACGGACCGCGCCGAGGTCGATCGAGCCGCTGTCCCGCCCGGCGGTCTCGTGCGGGCCCGGCTCATGGGAATACGACGCCGGGGCCTGGGCGGTCTGCGGCATCTCGTTGCCCCATGCCCCCTGCTGGCCGGGCATCAGGAGAAGGTCGTCGTCATCGGGGGCGCTGTCGGAGGGGTTGAGGTAGGTGTACGCGCCCGGCGCGAGGACGCCCGGCTGATCCACCATGCCTGCGCTCTCCGGCAGCCCCTCGCCCGGGACCTGGCCGGTGTCGGTCATGCGTACCCCTCGCCCATCGGTTAGTGCTCCTACGCCCAGCTCGCCCGGAACGGCGCGCCGACCGCCCGCAGTGAAGAACGAGCGTGCGTGCCCAGCGGCACGAACGACCCGCCAACAATGACGACAAAGCCATTGAACGGCATTGTCGCGGCGACCTCGCCGTCGCGGCAGCCTGATCCACGACGACCCGCTGTGGACTGCGCCACGTTGCGCGCGCTCCGGTTCTGCCGTACCACACTGCCCCCAAAAGAGGCATGGTTTCCGGACATTGGCTGATGTAGTGCCGGATCACCCAAGTGCGGTACAACGATCGGCCAGCCTACCGCGCCGGTACGACGACCGGATCACGGGGCGCGGTCAGGCAATCGCCCGCTGAGCAGGAACGCGACACTCCGTTCCTTCTCCGCCCAGGCCCGCGTGTCCAGTTCGACGGACTGCAACAGGGCACACTCCACGTCGTAGCCGTGCTCCGACAGGTCCCGGCCGAGGAGTTCGGCCTCGTCCCGGGTGGCCGCGTGCGCGACGATGCGCTGCGGGCGGCGGTCGGCGACGGCGGAGACCACCACGGCTCCCCCGCCTCCGACGCGTACGACGTCCGGTTCCGGGAGGTCCTCGAGGATGTGCGGGGCGGTGCCGTGCACGATCTGGGGCTGGACGCCGAAGCGGCGCGCCGCGGCCGCGGTGCGGCCGCACGCGTCCGGGTCGCGGTCGACGGCGATGACGGCCGCCCCGCAGCGGGCGGCCTCCACGGCGAACGCCCCGCTTCCGGTGCCGATGTCCCACACGAGATCCCCCACCCTGGGGCCGAGGCGGGCGAGTTGGACGGAGCGCAGCAGATCCGTTTCCCCTTCGCCGAGTCCGCCGCCGTACGCCTCGGCGGGCAGCGCCCAGCCGCGCGGTTCCGCGCCCGGGTCGCGGCCGGCGATCCAGCCGCCGTCGTCCGTCACGGTCACCGGTCCCCCGATGACGATGACGACGTTGGGGTCGCGCCAGGTGTGGTCGGCGGCCTTGTCGGAGGTCACGACGGTGACCTGTTCCCGCTCGGTGCCGAGTTCCTCGCAGATGACGAAGGTGCGGTGCACCCCCTCGAGGAGCAGGCCCAGTTCGGCGGGCCCGGCACCCGGTGAGGTGAGGACCGCGACTTTGGTGTGGGCCCGGCAGACGTTCACCGCGCGCCGCAGCGTCCGGCGGTGTGCGACGACCACCTGCGCGTCATCCCAGGGCATTCCCGCACGCGCGAAGGCGGCGGCCACCGAGGAGACGGCCGGCACGACCTCGACCTCCAGGCCGAACTCGGGGGCGCGCAGGGTCCGTACGACACCGAAGAAGCCCGGGTCGCCGTCGGCGAGGACAACGGCGGTGCCGCGGTGGCCGGCGATACGGCGGGCGGCGAGGGCGAGGCTGCCGAGGCGGATGCGCTCGGCCGTCTGGGGCACCTCCGGGAGCGCGAGGTGGTGGGCCGCGCCGGCGACGAGCGTGGCGGCGCCCAGGGCGGAGCGCGCGGCGGCGGTCAGCGGCGAGCCGTCCCAGCCGATCACCGTGACCCGGTCGGCCATCGTCGTCAGTCTCCCAGCAGGTCTTCGCAGGTCGTCAGGGGGCACGCCCGCACGGCGGGCTCCGTGAGACTACCCGGTCGAGCTGGGGCCGGCCGCCCGGGGGCCCGGCCGGTGGGAGCGGATCCCGGTTTCAGTGCCAGTGCGAGAACGACGTGAAACCGCCGCTGTCGGCCAGCTCGTCGCTGACCCCGTCCAGATCCTCCGGCAGCAGGCTCCAGACGATGAAGTCGGTCCGTACGTCGGTCCAGGTGCCGTCCTCCGTGCGGACGCGGGCTATGCAGGCGTTGCGCAGGACACCCTCGCTGATGCAGCCGATCTTCTGGGCGACCTGCTGGGAGGCGGTGTTGTCGGCCGCCGTGCGCAGTTCGATCCGCTCGAATTTCTGATCCCCGAAGAGCCATTGGGCGGTGGCGAGCGCCGCCTCGGAGGCGTAGCCCTCGCCGCGCGCCCAGGGGGCGATGACATAGGCGATCTCACTGGATCGGACACGCCAGTCCGTGTTCTGCAGATGCACGATGCCGACGAGACGCTGGGTGAGGAACTCGGTGACCGCGAAGACGATGCCACGGCCCTCGGTCCGTTCGGCGGGGGCACGCTCGGTGATCCACCGCCGGGCGTCGGCCTCGGTGTAGGGGTACGGGACGGAGGTCCAGGCGGTGACGAGCTCGTCGTTCATCATCTCGGCGAAGGCCTGGACATCGGGCTCCTCGAAGGGGCGCAGAACCAACCGCTCCGTGCTGATGGAGACGTTGGGGAAGGTGCCAGTCATGCGCCGCTCCGTAACCGTTGAAAAACCTGCAGGGCCTGCTGAACTGCCCAGCATGCAGCATGAAAGCACTGAACCGCACCACGGGGTCCACACCCTGTGAAGGTATGGACCCCGTGCCTGACGATATGAGATCAGAACGACGCGATGACCGACCCCTGGTACTTGTCCTCGATGAACTTCTTCACCTCGGGCGAGGTGAGGAGCTTCGCGAGCTTCTTGACCCGCGGGTCGTCCTCGTTGCCCTTCTTGACCGCGAGGAAGTTGCCGTACGGGTTGTTCTTCGGGGACTCCAGGACGAGGGCCTCCTTTGCGGGCTTGAGGCCGGAGGAGATGGCGTAGTTGCCGTTGATCACCGCGGCGTCCACGTCGTCCAGGGAACGCGGGGTCTGGGCCGCCTCGACCTCTTTGAACCGGAGGTTGTTCGGGTTCTTGGCGATGTCCTGGGGGGTCGCCTCGTTGCCGGCGCCGTCCTTGAGGGTGATGAGCCCCTTGGAGGCGAGCAGCTTCAGGGCCCGCGCCTCGTTGACCGAGTCGTTCGGGACGGCGATGGTCGCACCGCTCTTCAGGGCGTCGGCGCTCTTCACCTTGTGGGAGTAGAGGCCGAGCGGCTCCAGGTGCACCGTGACGACGGGCACGATGTGGGTGCCCCGCTTCTTGTTGAAGTCGTCCAGGTACGGCTGGTTCTGGAAGTAGTTGGCTCCGACGGAGCCGTCCTCGGTCGCCGTGTTCGGCGTGATGTAGTCGGTGAACTCCTTGACCTGGAGGTCCAGGCCCGCCTTCTTCGCGAGGTTGTCCTTCACGAAGTTGAGGATCTCGGCGTGCGGGGTCGGGCTCGCGGCGACGACCAGCGGGCCGCTGGTGTCCGCGGCGGAGGACGAGCTCTTGCCGGAGCCGCAGGCGCTGAGCCCGAAGGTGAGGGCCCCGGCGGCGAGGACAGCGGTGGTGATCTTGGCGGTGTTACGCACGAAAAGTGCCTTTCCTTATGGGTGGTGCGACCCCGTCATGGGTGGGCGGGGAGTCAGGGGGATCCGGGCGGCCCGGTGGGGGCTCAGGCGGCCTTGCTCACGTCGGCCGCCGCGGGCTCCTTCGCCTTCAGCAGCCGCAGTTTCGGCACCGGCCCGGAGCGGCCGCCGCGCCGGTGCAGAAAGTGGGCCGCGTAGTCGCCGGCGAACTGGATGAGCGAGATGACGACGGCGAGGATCGCCACGGTGATCCACATCAGCTGGGTCTCGAAGCGCTGGTAGCCGTAGCGGATGGCGATGTCGCCGAGGCCGCCGGCGCCGACCGTGCCCGCCATCGCGGAGTAGCCGATGAGGGCGACGACCGTGGTGGTGGCGGAGGAGATCAGCGAGGGCAGGGCCTCCGGTACGAGGACCTTGCGCACGACGGTCCAGGTGTTGCCGCCCATCGCCTGCACGGCTTCGACGAGGCCGCCGTCCACTTCGCGGACGGCCGTCTCGACCAGACGGGCGAAGAAGGGGATGGCGCCGATGGCGAGCGGCACGATGGCCGCCTCACGGCCGATGGTCGTCCCGGTGACCCAGCGGGTGAAGCTCATCAGGGCGACCATCAGGATGATGAAGGGCATCGAGCGGGCGATGTTCACGATCTGCCCGAGGACCTTGTTGGCGACGACGTTCTGAAGCAGCCCGTCCCGGTCCGTGAGGACCAGCAGGATGCCGAGCGGAAGTCCGCCGACGACGGCGATGAGCGTGGACCAGCCGACCATGTAGAGGGTGTCCCAGGACGCCTGCGACAGCAGCGGTTGCATCTCGGACCAGGTCACTTGGCACCTTCCTTCACCAGCGCGGGCTCTTCGGCGTCCCGGCCCACGACGTCGATCTGAAGGCCCTGCTCGCGCAGGAAACCGATGGGCACCACGTTCTCCTCGTAGCGGCCGGGGAGTTCGATGCGCATCCGGCCGACCTGCTTGCCGCCGACGGTGTCCATGGCTGCGCCGAGGATCGAGATGTCGATGTTGTAGGTGCGCGAGAGCTGCGAGATGACGGGCTGGGTGGCGGCGGCCCCGTGGAAGGTGACGTCGAGGACGGTGCGGTCGTCGCCCGACGCGGCACCGCTGACCGGGAAGAGGGCGGCGGCCAGTTCGGAGCCGGGGGTGGCGAGCAGTTCGCTGACGGTGCCGGACTCGACGATGCGGCCCTTCTCCATGAGGGCAGCCGAGTCGCAGATGCTCTTGACGACGTCCATCTCGTGGGTGATGAGCAGGACGGTGAGCCCCAGCTGCCGGTTCAGGTCGCGCAGCAGCTGGAGGATGGAGCGCG
The DNA here is from genome assembly GCF_040643755.1 of Streptomyces sp. NPDC047079. NCBI lineage: Bacteria > Bacillati > Actinomycetota > Actinomycetes > Kitasatosporales > Streptomycetaceae > Streptomyces > Streptomyces sp. NPDC047079. The sequence goes on along the minus strand of NZ_JBEYUZ010000004.1, from coordinate 326,863 downwards.
TGGTCTCCGGGTCGAGGGCGCTGGTCGCCTCGTCGGAGAGCAGCACCTTGGGATCGCCGGCGAGGGCGCGGGCGATGCCGACGCGCTGCTTCTGACCGCCGGAGAGCTGGGCCGGGTAGGCCCTGGCCTTGTCGGCGAGGCCGACGAGGTCGAGGAGTTCGAGAGCCTTGCGGGAACGTTCCTTCCCTGACTTGCCGAGGATCTCCAGCGGCAGCTCGACGTTGTCCTGGACCGTCCGCGAGGACAGCAGGTTGAAGTGCTGGAAGACCATGCCGATACGGCTGCGCGCCTGGCGGAGCTCCTTGCCCGCGCGCGGACCGCGGCCGGCGAGCGCGGTGAGGTCCTGCCCGGCCACGGTGACCGTGCCGGACGTGGGGCGCTCCAGGAGGTTGACGCAGCGGATCAGCGAGGACTTGCCGGCGCCGGACTGGCCGATGACGCCGTACACCTCACCCTCGCGTACGTGCAGGTCGACGCCGTCGAGGGCGGTCACCTCGCGGCCGCGCGAGCGGTAGACCTTGGTAAGGCCCGATGTGGTGATCACTGGGGTTTCCGTCACTGTCGAGTGCAGGGCGTGGATGTGCGCCGGGCACGGGTGCGTGGGGAACGCGACACGGTTCTCACGATCGAACCGGGGAGGACCTGTGCGCGTTGGGGTCCCCCTGTGCCGTTCCGGCGGTGGGGGGAGGCTCAGTCGCATACGACACGGGCGTAGGGACAGGGCACGGCGGTCTCGCTTCGGGGCGCGAGGCTCTGGATGGTGCGGGGGCCCTCTAGCAGGCGCACATTCGACACATACAACGAGCACCGGGCGTCATGGTCGCCTCGGTCGCAAGGGCGCGGCAGCTCGTCGTGGTCATGGGCCTCAGTAAAGCAGACACGTCACCGGGGCCCGCCACGGCCGTCCGCTATTCGGACAGCCGTGGACAGTGTTCGGCCGTCTCACTGGACCCCGGCGCATGCCGGTTGACCAGTGGCGACACGGCCGAGGGGCCACGAGCACCGGACCGTGTCCGGCAGGCGGACCGGGCGGGTTGTGGCCAAGGCCACGGTGTCCGGCCCGGTGGGGCGCCGGCTGCCGGTGTCCGCGGGGCACCCGCCGGGGGCGAGGGCACCGGGTCTTTTGGACCGTAATAGGGTCACGGCATGCTTGATGCCCTGACGCTGGCGACCGGTGTCGCCGCGCTGCTGCTCGCCGCCTGGTGCGGCTGGGCGGCCTACCGCGACCAGCCCACGAAGGACTGGCACTTCATCGGCATGGCCGTGGTGACGCTGCTGACCCTGGCCCAGCTGGTCGTCGGCATCGTCCAGCTGGGGCGCGGCGAGAAGCCGGAACAGGGCACGACGATCTTCGTGGCGTATCTGCTCGGCGCCTTCGCTTGCGTCCCGGCGACGGGTTTCATGTCGCTGGCGGAGCGCACCCGCTGGGGTTCGGTGACGGTCACGGCCGGCGGTGTGGTCCTCGCGGTGCTGGAGGTGCGGCTCTATGACATCTGGGGAGGCTGAGATGGCGGCCACGCAGGAGAGGCCGGCGAAGACGCGGCTCATCACCGGGCCCGGCATGCTGCTCGTCTGGCTGTACGGCGTGATGGTGGTCGGAGCGGTGTCACGCTCGGTCGTACAGATCTCGACCCAGTTCGACAAGGCCCCGCTGGCCTACTCGCTGTCCGCGGTGGCCGGAGTCGTCTACGGCTTCATCACGTACTCCCTGGTCCGCGGCGGCGAGAGGGCCCGGCGGGTGGCCCTGGCGTGCTGCGCGGCGGAGCTGGTGGGCGTACTCACCGTCGGCACCTGGACCTTGGTGGAGCCGTCCGCGTTCCCGGACGCGACCGTCTGGTCGGACTACGGGATGGGGTACCTCTTCATCCCCGTACTGCTGCCGCTGTCGGCCGTGTACTGGCTGCGGAAGGCGCGCGCGCGGCCACAGGACGGCTGAGCGCCGGGAGGGGCGCGCCCCTCGCGGGGCGCGGTGTCCGCTCAGGCCGTCGTCGCGTACGTCGACGCCGGGGCCTGCTTCTCCAGGACGATCATCGGTACGCCGTCGGCGCCCCGGGACGTGCCCGCGGCCTCGTAGCCGAGGCGGCGGTACAGCCGCAGGCTGCCCTCGCTGCGGTGACCCGCGCTGAGGCGGAACTTCTTCGCGCCGCGTTCCTCCGCCAGCGCAGCCTCCGCCGCGCGCAGCAGGCGGGCGCCGATGCCGTGGCCCTGCAACCTCGGGTGGACGCACAGCTTGCCGATGGACGCCGCGCCGTCGTCGGTGACAGTGCCGCGCACGGAGCCGACGACCTCCTCGCCGAGGCGCGCCACGAAGACGCAGTCCGACGCGACCTCCTCGCGGACCGAGTCGAGGCTCTGGACGAGCGGATCGATGCGGTAGTTGCCGTACCGCGCGGCCTCGCTCTGGAAGCACAGGTACTGCAGCCTGAAGATCTGCTCGGCGTCCTGTTCGGTCGCCACAGAGATGGTCACGCTCATGCCCATGTGCGCATGCCTCCCGCTCACCTGATCGCCGGTCGTACCCCACTCCTATCCCCGCGGTTCACCGGCCGCAACCTCCGTCGCCAGCAATCGCCGCAGACATCCCAGGCATTTGGAACGTTCAGGGCCGAGGCTGCCCTGTGAGATACCCAACTCCCCCGCGATTTCCCGATACGTCAGGTCGTGCGGGGAGAGCAGTGCCGCCATGAGACGGGGGCAGCGGCCGGGCAGCCGCCGTACGGCCGCGTGCAGCGCCCTGCGGCGAGCCGCCATGAGGGCCTGCTGCTCGGGATCGCGGCCCGTGTCGTCTACGGGCTCGGTCCCATACGGGAGTTCGAGGCGGGCGGTTCGGCGGCCGCGGCGCGCCTCGGCGCGCACGGCGCGGCGCAGCCATCCCTGCGGATCGACGGGCGGCCGGTCCCCCTCCAGCCGCTCCAGAAGCCGCAGCCACACCGCCTGTTCCAGATCGCCCGGCTCCAATCCCGAGGCGTGCGCCTCCGCCGACGCCTCGGCGGTGAGCAGGGGGCGCAGGGCCGTCAGCATCTCGTGGGTCATATGCGGCGTGACGCGGCCGCCCCGGCGACGGGTTGCCGGGGCGGCCGGGAATCACCCCAAGCGGGGTCCTCGCGTCAGGCGTTGACCCCTCGGCCGCGCAGGAAGTCCTCGCGGGCGAGCAGTCCGGTGTCGGCGTTGTCGGTGAACACCCCGTCGATACCGGTCGCGAAGTACGCCTTGAAGGCGCCGAACACGTCGCCGTACGCCGCCGGGTCCGTGCCCTTCCTGAAGTTCGCGGGCAGGAAGGTGTTCTCGTTGCGCATCGTGTAGGGGTGCAGGATCAGGCCCGCGGCGTGCGCGTCGGCGACGAGTGCGGACGGCTGGGTGAGGTTGCCGTTGGCGTCCTTCGGGATGACCAGGTCGAGGGTCGGGCCGATGCCCTGGGCGTAGGAGGCGATCTCCTTCAGGCCCTTGGGGGTGACGAGGTCGGCGACCGTGCGCGGGTCGCCCGTCTCGACGAAGTCCCACGGGCGCGTGTTCGCGGCCGACAGCAGCACGACGAGCGGGTTGCCGACCAGCTTGTCCAGGCGCTGGATGCTGGTCGGCTCGAAGGACTGGATGATGACGGGCGAGCCCTTGCGGTCCTTGCCGTGCGTCCGCAGGATCTTCGCGAGCCGCTCCTCCAGGCCGAGGCCCAGCTTGCGGAAGTAGGTGGGGTGCTTGGTCTCGGGGTAGATCCACACCTGCTTGCCGCGCTTGCGGGTCTGCTCGTCCTGCCAGCGGAGCACCTCCTCGAAGGTGGGGATCTCCCAGCGGCCGTCGTAGAGCGTGTTGCGCTGACGGGTGGCCGGGATGCGCTCGATCGCCCGCAGGGTCTTCAGCTCCGCGAGAGTGAAGTCCTCGGTGAACCAGCCGGTGGTGGAGACGCCGTCCAGGACCTTGGTGGTCTTGCGGTCGGCGAACTCGGGGTGGTCGGCGACATCGGTGGTGCCACCGATCTCCGGCTCGTGCCGGCACACGAGGTGGCCGTCCTTGGTCGGTACGAGGTCGCCGGCCTCCACGATGTCGGCGCCCATGTCGAGCGCCAGCTGGTAGGAGCCGAAGGTGTGCTCCGGGCGGTAGCCGCTGGCGCCACGGTGCCCGATGACGGTCGGCACCGGGAGCCCCCTCAGTCCTCCGCCGTGCCGCGCGTCCGCGCTCGCCACGCCGGGCAGTCCGAGGACCGCACCGCCCGCGCCCAGCACCGCGGCCCCGAGCAGCGCCCTCCGGCCCGTCCCCCGCCCCCGCTCGTACGACTCCAGCGTCCCCATGGGTTCCTCCCGCCACGCGTGTCGAAAGCGGGTCGATCGTAGGTGCGGCCGGGTGACGGCCGGGAGACGTAAACAGGAACGCCCGACGCACGCGGGCCGTCCTGCCGGATGCATGGAGGCGCTCGTGCGGGACACCCGTGCCCACGACAGCGCGTGACGTGCCGTCAGCGCTCGGGCGCGATGTCCGTCACACCCGTCCGGCGGATGACGAACGTGCGACACGACGCCGCCGCAGGTAAACAGTCGTCAATGACTCGTCACAACCCGGTGAACCCGATGTGCGCCGGACCGGGCGCTCCGAGTATCGTCCTCACCTGCACAGACTCATACCGCATCCCTTGACACCGGAGGGCCCGTTGTCCCGCTTCGCGCTCATCAAGGCAGTGCTCGGACCGATCATGCGCCTGATGTTCCGCCCACGGGTGGAGGGCGCGGAACACATCCCGGGAGACGGCCCGGTCATCCTGGCCGGCAACCACCTGACGTTCATCGACTCGATCGTGCTGCCGATCGTGACCACGCGGCAGGTGTTCTTCATCGGCAAGGACGAGTACGTCACCGGCAAGGGGCTCAAGGGCAGGCTCATGGCCTGGTTCTTCACGGGCGTCGGCATGATCCCGGTGGACCGGGACGGCGCGAACGGCGGGGTGGCCGCCCTGATGACCGGCCGCCGGGTGCTGGAGGAGGGCAAGATCTTCGGTATCTACCCGGAGGGCACCCGCTCCCCCGACGGCCGTCTGTACCGCGGCCGCACCGGCATCGCCCGCCTCACCCTGATGACCGGCGCCCCGGTGGTCCCCTTCGCGATGATCGGCACGGACAAGCTCCAGCCGGGCGGCCGCGGTATGCCGCGGCCGGGCCGGGTCACCGTGCGCTTCGGTGAGCCGATGGAGTTCTCCCGGTACGAGGGGATGGACCGGGACCGCTATGTGCTGCGGGCGGTCACCGATTCCGTCATGACCGAGGTCATGCGGTTGTCGGGGCAGGAGTACGTGGACATGTACGCCACGAAGGCGAAGGCCGCGTAGCGGGTGCCGGGGGCGCCTCGGCGGCGCCGGGGTCCGGGTGACGGGGCGGGTGCCGGTGCGTCGTGGCGCATCGCGCCCGCGCGGCGGAGCCGCACATCGGCACGGTCCCGCTCCCCTGCCGGGGCGCGGTCGCCTCGTTCACGACGGGCTGTCCAGCCGTCGGCCGCGCAGCAGGAACCACGCCGCCACCGCCGTCGCCAGCAGGACCGCCGCGCCCGCGCCCGTGGCCAGCCTCAGGCCCTCGACGAAGGTGTCGCGGGCCGCCGACAGCAACGCCTCGCCGGTGCCCGTGGGCAGGTGCCGCGCCGCCTCGACCGCGCCGCCCAGCGATTCGTGGGCCGCGGCCGGGGTGCCCGCCGGGGCCGTGAAGTCGCGGTAGACGCCGGTCACGATCGAGCCGAGCAGGGCGATGCCGAGGGCCGCGCCGAGTTCGTACGCCGTCTCGGAGACCGCCGAGGCGGCACCCGCCTGCTCCTTGGGCACGCTGGAGAGGATCACATCGGCGGTCACGGTGAACGACAGACCGGCGCCCACGCCCACGACCAGCAGTGCGGACCCGATCAAGGGGTAGCCGGTGGACCGGTCGAGCAGGGTGAGGGCGGCCAGCGCCAGCCCCACGGCGGCGAGCCCGCCGGAGACCACCGCGCGCACCGAGAAGCGACGGGCCGCCGCGCCCGCGACGAGCCCCGCCGCCACCGCGCCGACGGCGGCGGGCAGTTCGGCGAGGCCTGCCTCGAAGGGCCGCCTGCCCTGCACCAGTTGCAGATATTGCGAGAGGAAGAAGACCAGGCCGGACATGCCGAGGACGGTCAGCAGGTCGGCGAGGACCGCCCCGCTGAAGCCGCCGCGGCGGAAGAGCCGCATGTCCAGGAGCGGCACCGCAAGCGTCAGCTGACGTCGTACGAAGCCGGCGAGCGCCGCGGCGCCGAGGACACCGGTGGCCGCGACCGCCGAGGTGAGACCGTGTGCGGCCGCCTCCTTGACCGCGTACACGACGCCGACCATGCCGACGAGCGACAGCCCGACGCTGATCAGGTCCCAGGGGCCGGGGTTCGGGTTGCGGGACTCGGGCAGCGTGCGGATGCCGACGAGGACGAGGACCACCATCACGGGCACGTTGATGAGGAAGACCGAGCCCCACCAGAAGTGTTCGAGCAGGAAGCCGCCGGTGATGGGGCCGACCGCGGTGCCGGCCGAGGCGGTGGCACCCCAGATGCCGACCGCGAGGCTGCGTTCGCGCGGGTCGTGGAAGATGTTGCGGATCAGGGCCAGCGTGGCGGGCATCAGGGTCGCGCCCGCGACACCGAGCAGCGCCCGCGCGAGGATCATCGTCTCCGGCGTCGCCGCGTAGGCGTTGAGGACGGATATCAGGCCGAAGGCCGTGGCGCCGCCGAGCAGGATCCGTTTGCGGCCGATGCGGTCGCCGAGGCTGCCCATGGACACGAGCAGCCCGGCGATGACGAACGAGTAGACGTCGCCGATCCACAGCAGCTGGGTGCCGGACGGCTGCAGGTCCTCGGTGATGTAGGGGGTCGCGAGGCCGAGGACGGTCGCGTCCACGGCCACCAGCAGCACGGCGAGCACGAGCACCGAGAGCGCGAGCCACCGCTCCGGTCGCTTCTCCACCCGCGGCGCGAGCGCCGGCTGCAAGGTGCTGGTCATGGTTCCTCTCTCCTGAGGGCGCCGCCGAGGAACATCTCGACGATCATGTAGGTGAAGTCCTTGGGGGCCAGGCGGCCCTCCGACAAGGCCCAGGCGCCCGACGCCAGCAGGCCGTACAGCGCGTCGGTGAGCCAGGCCGGGGTGAGGTCGATACGGAACTCGCCGCTGGACTGGCCGCGCCGGAACAGCGCGGCCATCCGGGCGTCGATCCGGGCCCAGCCCGCGTTCTGTACCGCGCCCTCGTAGAGCTGGTTCTCGCTGTAGAGGAAGGCGAGGAGGGCCGCGGCGGGCTCGATCTCCGTCACGAAGCGGCGCAGGGCTTCCTGAGCCGAGCCGTCGTCGAGCCGTGCGGCGTCCAGCGCCGCCTCGCACTCCTCGATACCGAGTGCCTCCAGGGCCCGAACGAGCGCGTCGCGCCCGGCGAAGTGGCGGTGCAGCGTGGCCCGGCTGATCCCGGCCGCCTTGGCGACCTCGTCCATGGTGGCGGTGGATTTCCGGGTGAGCAGGGCGGCTGCGCTGCGCAGCACGTGGTCACGATCGACGGCCATGAGACGAGGATAGCGCATATGAGACATCATTGTCTCAGACAATCCGTAAACGTCTCAGCAGCCGCGAGTTTCGGGGAAGATCAGTGCCAGGGCAGCTGTCCGCGTCGCTCCCAGTACGCACGCGGTTCCTCGGCGAGGGCTTCCAGCCGGGCGAGCTGGTCCCCGTCGAGGTCGACGACGGCGGCGTGCAGGTTGGAGGCGAGCTGGTCCGTGGTGGCGGCGCCGGAGAGGACGACATCGGCCCAGGGCCGGCGCAGGATCGCGGCGAGGGCGACCGCGTCGGAGCCGAGCGATGTCTCCTCGGCCACGGCCTTCAGCGCCCCCGGGGCGTACTGGCCCGCCAATCGGCCGTTGGCCATGCCCTCCTTGACGAGCACGGTGAGCCCGGCGTCGTGGGCCTCCGCGAGGGCGGGGGCCGCCGAGGTCTCCAGGAGGTTGTACGTGGACTGGACGGTACGGAAGAGGGGCTCACCGTCGACGGTCACGGCGAGCGCGGCGCGGATCGTGTCGGCCTGCGCCGGGCCGCTGGTGGAGAAGCCGATGGTCAGGCCCTGCGCCGCGGCCTCGGCGAGCTTCGCGTGGAGTCCCCTGTCGGTGAGCGCCGGGCTGCCGGGGGTCACCGAGTGGATCTGGTAGAGGTCGAGCCGGTCGCCGAGCAGGGCGGCGGTCTCGGCACGCTGCCGCTCGTACGTGGCGACGCTGTGGTCCTTGACCTCGTGCTGCTCGGCGTCGGTGGTCCAGCCCGCGGTGTAGGTGTAGCCCCACTTGCTGCCGACGACGACGTCGTCGATCCCGGGGCGGGCGTTCAGCCAGTCGGCGAGGAACTCCTCGGAACGGCCGTACGAGCGGGCCACGTCGAAGTAGCGGACACCCTGGGCGTAGGCCGCGTCCAGCAGTTCGTGGGTACGGGCGCGCAGGGCGTCGACGCTGCGGACGGCCGGGAGGTCCTGCTCCCGGCCCAGGTTGATGTACCCGGGGCGACCGACGGCGGCCAGACCCAGGCCGAGGTGGCAGGTGGGTGTCGTGGCCGAGGCCAGTCGGGCGAAGGGCATCGCGGGCTCCCGTTCGGTCGGCTCCTTGCGGCTCGGACCCAACGTAGCCCGCGCCGCCCCTCCCCGTACGCCCGCTACTTCCTCTGCCGCGCGGTGGCCCACGCGTGCTGCGCCGCCACGTCCGCCTTCACCTCGGCGAGCTGGACGGCGACCGCACTTGGGGCCGTTCCGCCGCGGCCGTCGCGGGAGGCGAGGGCACCGGGGACGTCGAGGACGGTACGGACCTCCGGGGTGAGATGGGCGCTGATCTTGGCGAACTGTTCGTCCGTCAGCTCGTCCAGCTCCTTGCCCTCGGCCTCCGCGGCCTTCACGCACTCGCCGGCGACCTCGTGCGCCACCCGGAAGGGCACACCCTGCTTGACCAGCCACTCGGCGATGTCCGTGGCGAGCGAGAAACCGGCCGGGGCCAGCTCCTCCATGCGCTCGCGGTGCACGGTCAGCGTGGCCATCATGCCCGTGAAGGCCGGGAGCAGGATCTCGAGCTGGTCGATGGAGTCGAAGACCGGTTCCTTGTCCTCCTGGAGGTCGCGGTTGTACGCGAGCGGCAGGGCCTTGAGGGTGGCGAGGAGACCCGTCAGATTGCCGATCAGACGGCCGCTCTTGCCGCGCGCCAGCTCCGCGATGTCCGGGTTCTTCTTCTGCGGCATGATCGAGGAGCCGGTGGAGAAGGCGTCGTGGAGGGTGACGAAGGAGAACTCCTTCGTGTTCCAGATGATGACCTCCTCGGCGATCCGGGAGAGGTTGACGCCGATCATCGCGGTGATGAAGGCGAACTCGGCGGCGAAGTCGCGGGAGGCCGTGCCGTCGATGGAGTTGCCGACGCTGCCGCGCTCGAAGCCGAGGTCCTCGGCCACCGCCTCCGGGTCCAGGCCGAGGGAGGAGCCCGCGAGGGCGCCGGAGCCGTACGGCGACACGGCGGTCCGCTCGTCCCACTGGCGCAGCCGCTCGGCGTCCCGGGAGAGGGACTGCGCATGGGCGAGCACGTGGTGGGCGAAGAGCACCGGCTGGGCGTGCTGGAGGTGGGTGCGGCCGGGCATCGCCACGTACGGGTGGGCCTCGGCCAATCCGATCAGCGCGTCCTGGAGGTCGGCGATCAGGCCGCCGATGACGCGGGCGTGGTCGCGCAGATACATCCGGAAGAGGGTGGCGACCTGGTCGTTGCGGGAGCGGCCCGCGCGCAGCTTCCCGCCGAGGTCGGGGCCGAGGCGTTCGAGGAGGCCGCGCTCCAGGGCGGTGTGGACGTCCTCGTCGGCGATGGTGCCCACGAAGTCTCCGGAGGCCACGTCGGCTTCCAGCCGGTCGAGGCCCGCGATCATCCGGGTCAGCTCGTCGTCCGTGAGAAGCCCCGCCTTGTGCAGCACGCGCGCGTGGGCGCGGGAACCGGCGATGTCGTACGGCGCGAGCCGCCAGTCGAAGTGGACGGACGCGGACAGCTTGGCCAGGGCCTCGGCGGGACCGTCGGCGAAACGGCCGCCCCAGAGCCGTACGTCACCGCTGTTGCTGCTCAACTCTGTGCTCCTCGGAAGGTGGGGATGTGCCACCGCCTCCCCACCCGGGAGTGAGGAGGCGGCGGTCAGGCTCATGCGTGTCTGTCGGGCGGTGCCAGGGGCCCGCGCCCTACGCGAGGTCCCGCTTGGCGGCGATCTTGGACGACAGGCTGTAGATGTCGATGAAGCCCTTGGCCGCGGACTGGTCGAACGTGTCGCCGGTGTCGTAGGTCGCGAGGTCGAAGTCGTACAGCGACTCCTGGGAGCGCCGGCCGGTGACGACCGCGCGGCCGCCGTGCAGGGTCATACGGATGTCCCCGGAGACGTGCTGGTTCGCTTCGGCGATGAAGCCGTCCAGGGCGCGCTTGAGCGGGGAGAACCACTGGCCGTCGTAGACCAGTTCGCCCCAGCGCTGCTCGACCTGCCGCTTGTAGCGGGCGAGTTCACGCTCGACGGTGACGCTCTCCAGCTCCTGGTGGGCGGTGATCAGGGCGATCGCGCCCGGAGCCTCGTACACCTCGCGGGACTTGATGCCGACGAGCCGGTCCTCGACCATGTCGATCCGGCCGATGCCCTGGGCGCCGGCCCGCTCGTTGAGCTGCTGGATGGCCTGGAGGACGGTGACGGGCTTGCCGTCGATGGCGACCGGGGCGCCCTCCTTGAAGGTGATGACCACCTCGTCGGCGTCGCGAGGCTCGGCCGGGTTGGAGGTGTACTCGTAGATGTCCTCGATCGGGGCGTTCCAGATGTCCTCGAGGAAGCCGGTCTCGATGGCCCGGCCGAAGACGTTCTGGTCGATGGAGTACGGGGACTTCTTGGTGGTCGCGATCGGCAGGCCCTTGGCCTCGCAGAAGGCGATGGCCTTGTCGCGGGTCATCGCGTAGTCACGGACGGGGGCGATGCACTTGAGGTCGGGGGCGAGGGCGACGATGCCGGCCTCGAAGCGGACCTGGTCGTTGCCCTTGCCGGTGCAGCCGTGGGCGACCGTGGTGGCGCCGTGCTTCTTGGCGGCGGCGACCAGGTGCTTGACGATCGTCGGCCGGGACAGGGCGGAGACCAGCGGGTAGCGGTCCATGTAGAGGGCGTTGGCCTTGATCGCCGGGAGGCAGTACTCGTCGGCGAACTCGTCCTTGGCGTCGGCGACCTCGGCCTCGACGGCACCGCACGCGAGCGCTCGCTTGCGGATGACGTCCAGGTCCTCCCCGCCCTGACCGACGTCCACGGCGACGGCGATGACCTCGGCGCCGGTCTCCTCCGCGATCCAGCCGATGGCGACGGAGGTGTCCAGACCGCCGGAGTAGGCGAGTACGACGCGCTCGGTCACGGGTTTCTCCCTCACAGTGCATTCGCTGATATGCATGAGTATGCAGGAGGCTGCATGGTTCGTCAATCCCATCGGGGTCGTGGCGAGGGTTCGAGAGGAGATCTCAGAACTCCGTGAACCGCCGAAACGGCTTGCCCGTATCTCTCGCCGGGGCCTGGACTGCCTGGCCGCCTACTCCCTGGCCGCCTGCACGCTCACCGAGTGACGTGACAGGCACCGTGGCCGCCCCGCGCGCCGGCCGGGGCGGCCACGGACCCCCCCGAAGGGCCCAGCGGAAGCCGCAATTCCTTAGACAGGCGAAAGATCTCAGCCGATAATCGGCGGCATGGGAAAAACCTATGAGCGCATAGACGGCAGACTGCGGACGTTCATCGAGGCACAGCCCCTGTTCTTCACCGCCACCGCCCCCCTCGCCGCCGACGGCACGGTCAACCTCTCCCCGAAGGGGCTCAAGGGGTCGTTCGCCGTCGTCGACGACCTCACCGTGGCCTACCTCGACTTCGCCGGATCCAACGCCGAGACCATCGCGCACCTGCGGGAGAACGGCCGGATCACCCTGATGTGGTGCGCCTTCCAGGGACCTCCGAACATCGTGCGGGTGCACGGCCGGGGGGAGCCGGTCTTCCGCGACGACCCGCGCTTCCGGGATCTCCTCGCGCACTTCCCGGACATCGCCCCGGCCCCGCACGGCCTGCGCGCGATCATCGTCGTGACCGCGGAGCGGATCCGGGACACCTGTGGCTACGCGGTTCCCTTCATGGCGTACCAGGAGGACCGCGATCTGCACGCCAAGCGCTTCGCGCGCGAGGACGACGCCTCCCTCGATGCGTACTTCCGGAGGAAAGAACACATCGGAACCAGCCTCGACGGCCTGCCGGGACTGCCGTTGCCGCTGCCGCCCTCTACGTTCTGAGCCATGCGCTCCGGTGTCGTCGCCGCCCTCGCCTCCGCTCCCCTCCTCCTGCTGCTCGCTGCCGCGCCGTACCCCGCCGGGGAGGTCCCGCTCCCCGGGCGGATGGCGGACACCGGCGGCGGCAGCCAGCTGATCACCGCGCAGGCGCCCACGGCCGCCGCGACCTCTGGCACGGTCACCTGGTGGGACCGCCGGGGCGGGCAGTGGGTGAAGGCGGGTTCGGCGGCCGCGCGCTTCGGCGCGCGGGGCCTGGTGGAGGGCGGCTCGCGCACACAGGGCACCAGCACGACTCCTACGGGGCTGTACGACCTGCCGTTCGCGTTCGGCATCGCGGCGGCCCCCGCGGGGACCAGGGTGCCCTACCGCCGGGTGCACCAGAGCTCCTGGTGGTGCCAGGACAACGACTCGCGCTCCTACAACCGCTGGACGGAGCCCCTCCCCGCCGACTGCCGGGCCTCGGAGGCGGAACACCTCAGCGCATACGACCCGCAGTACTCCCACGCCATGGTCATCGGCTTCAACTACCACGCCCCGGTGCGCGGACGCGGCGCCGGGATCTTCCTGCACGTCAACGGCAAGGCGGCGACGTCGGGCTGTGTGTCGGTGCCCGGCGACGCGATGCGGCGGATCCTGGCCTGGGCGGATCCCGCGCGGGCGCCGCACATGGCCATCGGAACGACCACCGGGGCCACCGCGCTCACGCGCTACTGACCCCGCCCCGGGGCCCGGGCGCCCGTCCCGCGGTCACTCGCCACCGGCCCCGTCACCCGGCAGCCGTACGGTGAACGCCGTCGCGCCGGGACGGCTGTCCAGCTCCACCGTCCCCCCGTGCGCCTCCGCCACCGCCGCCACGATCGACAGGCCCAGCCCCGCACCGCCGCCGGGGTGGTCCGGGCGCCGGCGGTGGTCGGCCCGGGTGAAGCGTTCGAAGACGCCGGGGCGGATGTCGCCGGGCACTCCGGGGCCGTCGTCGTGGACCGTGAGGACGGCCGTGGTGCCCTCGGTCTCCAGCGATACGACCACCCGGGTGCCCACAGGTGTGTGCAGACGCGCGTTGGCCAGCAGATTGGCCAGCACCTGCTGGAGCCGGTGGGTGTCGCCGGTCACCGTCACCGGCTCCTCGGGCAGCTCCATCGTCCAGCGGTGCCCCGGGCCCGCGGCGCGCGCGTCCGTGACCGCGTCGAGGACCAGTCGGGTGAGGTCGACGGGACGGCGCTCCAGCGGGCGGCCGGCGTCCAGCCGGGCCAGCAGCAGCAGATCGTCGACCATTTCCCCCATGCGCGCCGACTCGGCGGCGATCCGCTCCAGGGCACGGTTCACCTCGGACGGGACCGGGACCGGGTGCAGCAGCGCCAGTTCGGCGTGGCCGCGGACCGAGGCAACCGGAGTACGCAGCTCGTGACTGGCGTCGGCGGCGAAGCTGCGCAGCCGTTCCTCGCTCGCGTGCCGCTTGGTCAGCGCGTCCTCGACATGGCCGAGCATGCGGTTGAAGGCGGTGGCGACGCGGCCCACCTCGCTGCGCGGATCGCCCTCGGGGGCGCGCGGCGGCAGCGCGACCTCACCGCTGGCGAGCGGCACTTCGCTGACCCGGACGGCGGTGTCGGCGACCCGGCTGAGCGGTCGCAGGGACCAGCGCACCCAGACGGCGCCCGCGACCCCGGCGACCGCGAGTGCCGCGCCGAAGACGACGGCGGCCACGAGTTCCAGCCGGTGCACCGCGGCCTCCACCGGTTCCAGCGGAAGCCCGGTGACCAGGACGTCGCCGTCGCGGCCGGTCGCCGCCGTCATCCGGTAATCGCCCAGGGCCGACAGATGGACGCTGTGGCCCCTGCCGTCCGTGCGGACGGCCGCAAGCGTGCGCTCGTCCCGGGCGCTCAGCGGGGCGCTCAGACCGGTGCTCTGGGTGCCGGGGCGCACGACCGCCGCATTGGTGACCGTGTCGCCGACCAGCCGGGCGCCGAAGGTGCCGGCGGACTGCTTGCGTGTGTCACCGTGTTCGTCGCCGTCGTGGTCCGACGGTGCGACGGCGTGCTCGAGGCTCGCCGGGAACCGTGCTCCGACATCGCGCAACTGCTGGTCCAGCCTCCCGGTGAGGAAGCCGTTCAGCTCCACGACGGCGGCGACCCCGACGGCGGCGCAGCCGAGCGCCAGCAGCACGACGAGCCCGGCCGTGAGCCGGGCCCGCAGGGTCCGCGGCCGGGGCACGCGCCGCACGCGCCGTACCGCCGCCGACAGCACGGCCTTCACCGGGCCACCGGCTTGAGCACGTATCCCGCCCCGCGCACGGTGTGGATCATGGGCTCGCGGCCGGAGTCCACCTTCTTGCGCAGATACGAGATGTACAGCTCCACGACGTGGGCCTGGCCGCCGAAGTCGTACGACCACACCCGGTCGAGGATCTGGGCCTTGCTGAGCACGCGCCGCGGATTGCGCATCAGGAAGCGCAGCAGTTCGAACTCGGTGGGCGACAGCTCGATCAGGTCACCGGCCCGGGTGACCTCCCGGGCCTCCTCGTCCATGACCAGGTCGCCGACGGCGAGCCGGGGGCCCTCCTCGAGCTGCCGCGCCATGCCGGCGCGGCGCAGCAGTCCGCGCAGCCGGGCGACGACCTCCTCCAGGCTGAACGGCTTGGTCACATAGTCGTCACCGCCCGCGGTGATGCCGGCGATGCGGTCCTCGACGGCGTCCCGGGCGGTGAGGAACAGCACACACACATCCGGCTTCACCCCGTGCAGGGAACGCAGTACCCCGAAACCGTCGGTGTCCGGCAGCATCACGTCCAGGACGACGGCGTCGGGCAGGAGGTCCCGTGCCTGGGCGACGGCGGCGGCCCCGTCGTCGGCCGTGCGCACGTCCCAGCCCTCGTAGCGCAGGGCCCCGGACAGCACCTCGGCGAGGTCCGGGTCGTCGTCGACGACAAGGACGCGCACGGGCGTGCCGTCGGGACGGGAGAGCGCGGGGCGGCCGGATCGTGGTGTGTTCATCGCACTTACCAGGATGACCCCTGTCGGAGGCGGCCGGTGCCGCCGGAGCCTCTGAGTTCGCTATGAGCGCCCGGCACCGTGCGCCACGAGTGCCCGGCACCCCGCCCCGAGTGACCGGCGCGCAGCCACCCCCGCAGGCTGCTCCGGCTCAGGAGTGACTCATGTCCCTCAGAGCGTCCTCAGAACTTCCGCCTGCACAGTTGCGTTCTCGACGCCCGAAAGGAACCCCTCATGACCACGGTGTACCGGCAGCAGGCGCCGCCCGTGCCGCCGATCGTCCGGCGCTCCCCCGCTTCCCCGCTGCTGGGCGCCCTGTGGGCCGGGGCGGCCGCCGTGGTCACCCTGTGGTGGCAGAACACCCAATCGGTGGTGGGCACCGCCGGCTGGCTCACCGGGGCCGGACGGATCGCGGGGCTGTTGTGCGGATACGCCTGCGCGGTCCTGGTCGGGCTGATGGCCCGGGTTCCGCTCCTGGAGCGGCGGATCGGCTCGGACCGGGTGTCACGCTGGCACGCGATGGCCGGGCGGTACACGGTCTGTCTGCTGGTGGCGCACATCGTCCTGATCATCGCCGGGTATGCCGCTCAGGACCGGGTCTCGCTTGTGCGCGAGACGCTCACGGTGGTCCTCGACTACCCGGAGATGATCAAGGCGACCCTCGGGACGGTCATCCTGTTCGCGGTCGGGATCACGTCGATGCGCGCCGTCCGCCGACGGACCGGCCACGAGTTCTGGTACTACGTGCACCTCCTGACCTACGCCGCGGTGTTCCTGGCCTTCGGCCACCAGCTGGCACTGGGCGCGGAGTTCGCCGGGAGCGCCCTCGCGCAGGGTGTCTGGTACGCGCTGTACCTGGGTGTCGCGGCCCTCGTGGTGTGGTTCCGGGTCCTCGGCCCGGTGCGGCTGAACCTGCGGCACCGGCTGCGGGTGGAGGCGGTGCACCAGGAGGCGCCGGGCGTGTGGTCCGTGGTCGTGCGAGGCCGGCGGCTGGACGAGCTGGGCGCGGAGCCGGGGCAGTTCTTCCGCTGGCGGTTTCTCACGGAGGGCCTGCGCTGGACCTCGACGCCGTACTCCCTGTCCGCACCGCCTCGCCGTACGCAGCTGCGCATCACCGTCAAGGCGCTCGGCGACCACAGCACGTCGGTCGCCCTGCTGCGGCCGGGCACCCGGGTGTGGGCGGAGGGCCCGTACGGAGCGCTGACCGCCGACCGGCGGACCACCGGCAAGTCGCTGCTGATCGCGGGCGGAGTCGGGATCACCCCGCTGCGCGCCCTGTTCGAGACGCTGCCGGGCGAGGTGACGCTGCTGTACCGGGCGCGCTCGGCCGAGGACCTGGCACTGGGCGGCGAGCTGGAGGCCATAGCCCGGTGGCGCGGCGCCCGGGTGCTGTACGCCCTCAACGGCGAGGACGGCTCGCGCCCGCGTCTGACACCGGGCGCGCTGCACGGCTCGGTGCCCGAACTCGCCGACCACGACGTCTTTCTGTGCGGTCCGCACGGGTTCGCCGAGGACATGTACGAGGCGCTACGGGCGGCCGGGGTCCCGGACCGCCGTATCCATCACGAGTCGTTCGAGCTGTGAGGGCGTCATGCACCCGTTGAAGAGGAAGAGCCCGCTGCGGCGGATCGTGCTGGCGAGCGCCGCCACGGTGTCCGGCATGGTGATGCTGCTGTCGCTGAAGCCGCATGTGTCACCGTCCGTCGCGGTGGGCGCGCCGCCGCCGTCGGGTTCCGGCGCGTCGGGCGTCCCGGGTGGATCGAACGGTTCCGGCGGATCAGCGGGGTCGAGCGCCTCGGGCGGTTCGAGCGCCTCGAGTGGATCCACCGGTTCCGGGGGGTCCGGTGCGTCCGCCGGCACCAAGACCGTGACCGGGACCTCCGTGCAGACCCGGTGGGGCCCCGTCCAGGTCCGCGTCACGGTGACGAACGGCAGGATCACCGACGTCGCGGCGGTCGACTACCCCCGGGACAACCCGAGGGACCAGGAGATCAACAGCTATGCGCTGCCCCAGCTGAGGAGGGAGGCCCTCGCCGCCCAGAGCGCGAGCATCGACACGGTCTCGGGCGCCAGCTACACCAGCGAGGGTTACCGTGCGTCACTCCAGTCCGCCCTTGACTCCGCGGGACTTTGAACGCGGGGCAGGTACGGCACGTACCTCTGGGCCAAGGGGGCCGCTGGCCTCACCCGTCCCATGGAGGAACACGGAGGAGACCGTGTCCACGATCGCCGGTGGCCGCGCCGCGCGGCGCCAGACGATGCGCGCCATCCGCCCTCGCCGCTCCCCTGCCGTCCCGCTTCTGGTCGCGGTCTGGGCGGGCGCGGCGGGCGTCATCTGGCTGTGGTGGGCGAACACCCCGTCCATCGCCGACAACAACAGCAGGATCCTCAACGCGGGGCGGATCACCGGCCTGCTCGCCGGCTATCTGATGGCGCTGGTCGTGCTCCAGATGGCGCGGGTGCCCGCGCTGGAGCGGCGGGTCGGCTCCGACCGGGTCGCGCGCTGGCACGCCATGACCGGCCGGTACACCATCTGCCTGGTCCTCGCCCACCTCTTCCTGACCATGTGGGGGTACGCCCTGCAGAACGGCAAGGGGCTGGGCGGGATCGTGCAGCAGACCATCGACTCGGTCGACCAGCTGCCGGACGTCGGCAAGGCCACCATCGGCACGGGCCTGCTGGTGCTCATCGGGCTGATCTCGATCGGCCCGATCCGCCGCAGAATCTCGTACGACCTGTGGTATCACGTCCACCTGCTCACTTACGCGGCCACCTATCTGTCCTTCTGGCACCAGCTGTCGACCGGCAACGAGTTCGCCGCCCAGCCCGCGGCCAAGACCGCCTGGTACGCCCTCTACGGCTCGGTGACCGCGCTGGTGATCTGGTACCGCATCCTCACGCCGATCCGGCTGAACCTGCGCCACCGGCTGCGGGTGGAGGCGGTCATCGAGGAGACGCCCGGCGTCGTCTCGGTGCTGATGACGGGGCGGAAGCTGCACCGGATGGGCGCGGAGGCCGGGCAGTTCTTCCGGTGGCGCTTCCTCGCGCCAGGTATGCGGTTCAGCTCGCACCCGTACTCGCTGTCGGCGGCACCCCGCCCCCAGATGCTCCGCATCACGGTGAAGGCGATCGGCGACCACAGCTCCGCGCTGCGGGACCTTCAGCCGGGCACCCGGGTGTGGGCGGAGGGGCCCTACGGCGCGCTGACGGCGGCCCGGCGCAGCCGCGGCAAGGTGCTGCTGGTGGCCGGTGGTGTCGGCATCACGCCGATGCGGGCGCTGTTCGAGACACTGCCCGGCGCACCCGGCGATCTGACCCTCCTCTACCGGGCCAACACCACCCAGGACCTGGCCCTGTGGGACGAGCTGGCCCAGATCGCCGAGGAGCGCGGCGCCCGGCTGATGTACGCGGTCAACAGCCCGGACGGGGAGCGCCCGGACATCTCGGCGGACACCCTGCGCCGGAAGCTGCCGGACATCGACCACCACGACGTCTTCATGTGCGGACCGCCCGGCTTCGCACAGCAGGTGTTCGAAGCACTGCGCGGCGCGGGGGTTCCCGCCCGCCGCATCCATCACGAGTCGTTCGAGATGTGAGCGACGGGATTCAGGAGCTTTGGGAGCGATGAGGAAGACCCACCCCCTCAGGCGTGCCGTACTCGCCGGCGCCGCCACCGTGTCAGGGATCGTTCTGCTGCTGTCGCTGAAGCCGGCGTCGGATCCGGCCTCGGCCCAGGCGGCGGGCGGAGCCGCGCCGCAGCAGACGGCCGCGGCCCAGGAGTCGCCGCAGGGCGGCAGCGGGCGGCAGACGGGGACGCAGACCGTCACCGGCGATGTGGCCAGGACGCAGTACGGCGATGTCCAGGTGCGTCTGACGCTGGACGGCGGAAAGATCACCAAAGCCGAGGCGGTCCAGGCGCCCAAGGGCGGGGTCAGCGACCAGAAGACCGCGCTGGCCGTCCCCCGGCTCAACCAGGAGGCGGTCGCCGCGCAGAGCGCCAACATCGACGCGGTCTCGGGCGCCACCTACACGAGCGGCGGCTACAAGCAGTCGTTGCAGTCGGCGATCGACAAGGCGAAGGCCGCCTCGGGTGGGGGGACCTCCGGCGCGGCGGGCGGTTCCGGTTCCGGTTCCGGTTCCGGTTCCGGTTCCGCGGGAGGCTCCGGGTCGTCGGCCCAGGCGCGTACGGTCACGGGGAGCGTGGCACACACCCAGTACGGCGATGTCCAGGTGCGTCTCACGCTGAGCGGCGGAAAGATCACCAAAGCCCAGGCGGTCCAGGCGCCCAAGGGCGGGGTCAGCGACCAGAAGACCGCGCTGGCCGTCCCCCGGCTCAACCAGGAGGCGGTCGCCGCGCAGAGCGCGAACATCGACGCGGTGTCCGGCGCGACCTATACCAGCGCCGGATACAAGCGGTCCTTGCAATCGGCCCTGGACAAGGCCGGTGGCTGAGTGGCCGGACAGGTGACCGATCCCGCCGCGGCACCGCCCGCGCTGCGCCACACGGAAGAGGTGATGGGCACCGTCGTCTCCTTCGATGTGCGCGGCGGTGAGCCCGAGGCCGTACGCACCGCGCTGGAGGAGGCGATCGCCGAGCTCCACCGCGTGGACGAGGTGTTCAGCACCTACCGGGAGCACAGCCAGATCTCACGGCTCGCCCGGGGCGAGGTGACCATCGAGGAGTGCGATCCGGAGGTTGCCGAGGTGCTCGCGCTGGGTGCCGAGGCGCAGCGGCGCAGCGGCGGCTGGTTCAGCACGCGCTACGAGGGCCGGGTCGACCCGACCGGCATCGTCAAGGGCTGGGCGGTCGAACGGGCGGCCCGGCGGCTGGCGGCGGCCGGGGCGAGCGGGGTGAGCGTCAACGGCGGCGGGGACGTACAGCTGTACGGGGTGCCCGGGCCGCACCGCCCCTGGCGGGTCGGTGTGTCGGATCCGCTGCGCCCCGGCGGGCTCGCCGGGGTGGTCTCCGCGGCCGGCAGCGACGAGCTGGCCGTGGCCACGTCCGGGACCGCGGAGCGCGGCGCGCACATCGTGGATCCGCGTACCGGCCGTTCGGCGGTGACCGACCTGGTCGCCGTGACCGTGGTGGCGCCCCGGCTGACCTGGGCCGACTGCTGGGCGACGGCCGCGTTCGCCATGGGCTCGCGGGAGGGGCTGGCCTGGCTTGAGTCGCTGCCGGACGTGGAGGCGCTGCTGATCACGGCGGGCGACGAGGTGCGGTGCACGGGTGGGCTGGCGGCACGGCTGGGATGACCGGACATACGGGGAGGACGCACCGGAGCCGGTGCGTCCTCCCCGTATGTCCGGGTTCTTCCGTATCAGTGCCCGGCCTGCGCCAGCCGCAGCAAGTGGTCCGCCAGCGCCTGGCCCCCGGTGGGATCCCGGCTGATCAGCAGCAGGGTGTCGTCACCGGCGATCGTGCCGAGGATGTCGTGCAGTTCCGCCTGGTCGATCGCCGAGGCGAGGAACTGCGCCGCACCCGGCGGGGTGCGCAGGACCACGAGATTCGCGGACGCCTCCGCGGAGATCAGCAGCTCCTGGGACAGGCGCCGCATCCTCTCCTCCTTCGCCGACCCGCCCAGCGGTGCGCGAGGGGTGCGGAAGCCGCCCTCGCTGGGAACCGCGTAGATGAGGTCGCCGTCGGTGTTGCGGATCTTCACCGCGTTCAGCTCGTCCAGGTCCCGGGAGAGCGTCGCCTGAGTGACGTTCAGCCCGTCGTCGGCGAGGAGTTTCGCCAACTGGCTCTGGGAGCGCACCGGCTGCCGGTTGAGGATGTCCACGATCCGGCGGTGGCGCGCGGTGCGGGTCTGCGGCACGGCTGGTCCCGTGTGCTCGTGGTCCTGCGCCTGGGTCATCGTCGTCTCATTCTCCGGATCGTCCGTCCCCGTTCACTGCGTCGAGGACACCGGGAAGCGCCTGGAGGAAGGCCGCCACGTCGTCATTGCCGAGGTTCAGCGGCGGCATCAGCCGTACGACGTTCGGGGCGGGCGCGTTCACCAGGAAACCGGCGTCCTGAGCCGCCTGCTGCGCCTGCTGCGCGAGCGGCTCGCTGAGCACGATACCCAGGAGCAGGCCCGCACCCCGGACATAGTCGATCAGCGGGTGCCCCAGCGCCTCGATTCCCTCCCGCAGTCGCTCGCTCTGCCGTTTGACGTTCTCCAGGAGTCCCTCGGCCGCGATGGTGTCGAGGACGGCGAGCCCGGCGGCGCAGGCGACGGGGTTGCCGCCGAAGGTCGTGCCGTGCTGGCCGGGCCTGAGCAGCTCGGCGGCTCGGCCGAAGGCGACGGTGGCGCCGAGCGGCAGCCCGCCGCCGAGGCCCTTGGCCAGCGTGACCACATCCGGCAGGACACCCTCGTGGGCCTGGTACTCGAACCAGTGCCCGGTGCGGCCGACACCGGTCTGCACCTCGTCGAGCACGAGCAGCGCCCCGGTGGCGGCGGTGATCGCCCGGGCCGCCTTGAGGTAGCCGGCGGGCGGGACGACGGCCCCGTTCTCGCCCTGGACGGGCTCGATGATCACGAGGGCGGTGTCCTCGGTGACCGCGGCGGCCAGCGCCTGGGCGTCGCCGTAGGGGACATGCGTGACCTCGCCGGGCAGCGGCAGGAACGGCTCCTGCTTGCCGGGCTGGCCGGTGAGGGCGAGGGCGCCCATGGTGCGGCCGTGGAAACCGCCGTCGGTGGCGACCATGTGGGTGCGTCCAGTGAGCCGGCCGATCTTGAAGGCGGCTTCGTTGGCCTCGGCGCCGGAGTTGCAGAAGAACACCTTCCCGTCCCGGCCGAAGAGCTGGAGCAGCCGTTCGGCGAGGGCGACGGGCGGTTCGGCGATGAACAGGTTGGAGACATGGCCGAGGGAGGCGATCTGCCTGCCCACCGCCTCGACGACGGCGGGGTGGGCGTGACCGAGCGCGTTGACGGCGATGCCGCCGACGAAGTCGAGGTACTCCTTGCCGTCCGCGTCCCACAGCCTGGTGCCCTCGCCGCGGACGAGGGGCAGCCTCGGGGTGCCGTAGTTGTTCATGAGCGCCCCCCGCCACCGCTGAGTCAGCTCCTCGTTGGCGGAGTGCGCGAGGCCCCCGGAGTCGGCGGTGATTCCGGTCGTACCAGTCATTCGGAGACCCCCTGAGCGTATTCGTCGGGCACGACCATCGTGCCGATGCCCTCGTCGGTGAAGATCTCCAGCAGGATCGAGTGCTGGACCCGGCCGTCGAGGACGCGGGCGGTGGTGACGCCGTTGCGCACGGCGAACAGACAGCCCTCCATCTTCGGGGCCATTCCGGAGGACAGCTCCGGCAGCAGCTTCTCCAGCTGGGAAGCGGTCAGACGGCTGATCACCTCGTCGGAGTTCGGCCAGTCCTCGTAGAGTCCCTCGACGTCCGTGAGGACCACGAGGGTTTCGGCGCCCAGAGCCGCAGCGAGTGCCGCAGCCGCCGTATCAGCATTGACGTTGTAGACATGTCCGTCGTCCTGACTGCGGGCGATCGAGGACACGACCGGGATCCGGCCGTCGGCGAGCAGCGCCTCGATCGCGCCCGTGTCGATCGCGGTGATCTCGCCCACCCGCCCGATGTCGACCGGTCGGCCGTCGATCTCGGGCCGGTGCCTGGTGGCGGTGATGGTGTGCGCGTCCTCGCCGGTGAGGCCGACCGCGAACGGACCGTGCTGGTTGAGCAGCCCGACCAGCTCGCGCTGCACCTGACCGGCCAGCACCATCCGTACGACGTCCATGGCGTCCTCTGTGGTGACGCGCAGGCCCGCCTTGAACTCGGTGGGGATGCCGTGCCGGTCGAGGGCCGCGCTGATCTGGGGGCCGCCGCCGTGCACGATGACGGGCCTGAGGCCGGCGTGCCGCAGAAAGACGACGTCCTGGGCGAAGGCGGCCTTCAGCTCGTCGTTCACCATGGCGTTCCCGCCGAACTTGATGACCACGATCTTGCCGTGGTGACGGGTCAGCCAGGGCAGCGCCTCGATGAGGATCTGGGCCTTGGGCAGGGCGGTGTGTTTACGCGTCGTTCCGGTGCTCATGAGGAGTAGGCGCTGTTCTCGTGGACGTAGTCGGCGGTGAGGTCGTTGGTCCAGATGGTGGCGGTCTCGGTGCCGGTGGCGAGGTCGGCGACGATGTGCACCTCGCGGTAGCGCATGTCGACCAGCTCGCGGTCCTCGCCCACGGAACCGTTCTTGCAGACCCAGACACCGTTGATGGCGACGTTGAGCTGGTCGGGCTCGAAGGCGGCCCCGGTGGTGCCGATCGCCGACAGGACACGGCCCCAGTTGGGGTCCTCGCCGTGGATCGCGCACTTGAGGAGGTTGTTGCGGGCGATGGAACGGCCCACCTCCACGGCGTCCTCCTCGGTCGCGGCGCCCACGACCTCGACCTTGATGTCCTTGCTGGCGCCCTCGGCGTCGCCGATGAGCTGGCGGCCCAGGCCGGCGCAGACCTCCCGGACGGCGTCCGCGAATTCCTCGTACTCCGGGATGACGCCGGACGCCCCGGAGGCGAGGAGGAGGACGGTGTCGTTGGTGGACATGCAGCCGTCGGAGTCGACGCGGTCGAAGGTGACCTTGGTGGCGGCGCGCAGCGCCTTGTCCAGGGTCTCGTTGTCGGCCTCGGCGTCGGTGGTGAGGACGACGAGCATGGTGGCGAGGCCGGGAGCGAGCATGCCCGCGCCCTTGGCCATGCCGCCCACGGTCCAGCCGTCCCGGGTCACCACGGAGGTCTTGTGGACGGTGTCCGTGGTCTTGATGGCGATGGCGGCCTTCTCGCCGCCGTGCTCGGACAGCTGGGCGGCGGCCGTATCGATGCCCGGGAGCAGCTTGTCCATGGGGAGCAGGACGCCGATGAGGCCGGTCGAGCAGACGGCGACCTCGATGGCGCCCCGGCCGAGGACGTCGGCGGCCTTCTCCGCCGTCGCGTGGGTGTCCTGAAAGCCCTTAGGGCCGGTGCAGGCGTTGGCGCCGCCGGAGTTGAGGACGACCGCGGAGACCTGGCCGGCCTTGAGGACCTGCTCGGACCACAGCACCGGCGCGGCCTTCACGCGGTTGGAGGTGAAGACGCCCGCGGCGGCGCGGCGGGGCCCGTTGTTGACTACGAGGGCCAGGTCCGGGTTACCGTTCTCCTTGATCCCGGCGGCGATACCGGCCGCCGTGAACCCTTTTGCTGCCGTGACACTCACGGTGCGACTCCGATCGTGGAAAGCCCGGTGGTTTCGTCGAACCCGAGGGCGATGTTCATGCTCTGCACGGCACCGCCCGCGGTGCCCTTGGCCAGATTGTCGATGGCGCTGATCGCGATGATGCGGTGCGCGGCGGCGTCGTATGCGACCTGCACCTGAACGGCGTTGGAACCGTGGACGGACGCGGTGGCGGGCCACTGCCCCTCGGGGAGCAGATGGACGAAGGGCTCGTCGGCGAAGGCCTTGTCGTAGGCGGCGCGGACGGACTCGGCGGTGACGCCGGGGTTCGCCTTCGCACTGCACGTGGCCAGGATGCCTCGGGACATGGGCGCCAGGGTCGGGGTGAACGAGACGGACACGGTCTCGCCGGCCGCCGCACTGAGGTTCTGGATCATCTCGGGGGTGTGCCGGTGCACGCCTCCGACGCCGTACGGGGACATCGAGCCCAGGACCTCGCTGCCGAGCAGATGCGGCTTGGGCGCCTTGCCGGCGCCGGAGGTGCCCGAGGCGGCGACGATCACGGCCTCGTTCTCGGCGAGGCCCGCCGTGTAGGCGGGGAAGAGTGCGAGCGAGACGGCCGTCGGATAGCAGCCGGGCACCGCGATGCGCTTGGACCCCTCCAGCGCGGCGCGGGCGCCCGGCAGTTCGGGAAGGCCGTAGGGCCAGGTCCCGGCGTGCGGTGAGCCGTAGAACCTCTCCCAAGCGGCCGCGTCCTCCAGCCGGAAGTCCGCACCCATGTCGATCACGAGCACCTCCGCCCCGAGCCGCTCGGCGACCGCGGCGGACTGGCCGTGGGGCAGGGCGAGGAAGACGACGTCGTGCCCTGCGAGATGATCGGGTCCGGTCTCCTGGAGCACCTGGTCGGCCAGGGGCAGCAGGTGCGGCTGGAGCGCGCCCAGCCGCTCACCGGCGTTGGAGTTCCCGGTCAGGGCGCCGATCTCGATCTCGGGGTGGGCCAGGAGCAGCCGCAGCAGCTCCCCGCCCGCGTATCCGCTCGCTCCGGCGACCGCCGCACGTACCGTCATGGAACCTCCTCCTGGATGGCATGACTATACGTATCGCTGCACGTTTATGCAATCCTGGAGGCCGAGCCTCTCTCTCGATGGTGACCGCCGGGCCGCGTCACCGCACAGGAGCGCGTGAGGGGGCGCCCGCGGCGGCACCTTCGTCCTTGGGCAGCATGATCGTGCGGGAGACGACGAAGGTCACGGGAATCGCCGCGGCGGAGGCGAGCAGTGGGGCGAATCGGCTCCCGGCGTGGAGGACGTCGACGATCACGTAGACACCCGCCGTCGTGACCAGGAAATTGGTGGCATTCGTCAGGGGGAACAGCATGAATTTACGCCAGGTCGGCCGCGTGCGGTAGGTGAACCGAGCATTGAGGAAAAAAGATCCGATCATGCTGAGGATGAACGCGAGAATATGCGCGGCAAGATAAGGAAGACGGACGAGAAACAGGAGGTAGAGCCCGTAATAAGTCAGGGTGTTGACGACGCCGACCATGGCGAAATTAAAGATCTGCCTCGCCATCGGACGCGTGAGTACGGTACGCATCAGGGAATGAGGTCCTTCGTCGTGCCGCGCACCGTGCAGTCTTCCGTCCGCAGGACGCGGTGACGGTGATGACCGCCGCGAGCAGGGCGGCGGCGTGCGTCGGCCGGATCCGCCGGTCGGGAGGGATGGCGGGTTTCACACCCTCTCCCTGTCCGGTCGGCGTCGCGCGTTCCCGCGAGCAATTCCACGGCCGGCTGATTCGACCGTTGACTGGGTCGGGCAAGGCATTGCTGACAGGCCCCCAGAGAATTGGGACGTAGGTCGTCTCGTTCGGGGGCGCCACTCCCCGCCTTTCGCTTGTTTCGCCCACGTAGACAGGTGGTTCTTCCCGATGGTTGTGTCGCCCGCGGAAAGTGAAAGGATGAATTCCGAATACGGGGTGAGCCATTCAAGGGTTTCCATTGCCATTGGGCGAACAAAAGCAGTACGGAAAGTGACGGCCAAGTGCAACTCCGGTCGTCGGCGCCCGCTTGACCTGGAGCGCGCTCCAGGTTCTACGGTCTTTCCATGACCAGCGGACAGCCTCTCCCGCCGGGCCGCGAGCCGACCCTGACGATCGCCCAGGTCGCCGAGCGCACCGGTCTCAGCCACGACACCCTGCGCTACTACGAGAAGGCGGGCCTGATCGAGCGGGTCGGCCGGACCACCGGCAACCAGCGGCGCTACGAGGCGGCCGACCTGGCCTGGCTGGAGTTCCTGCTGCGGCTGCGCGAGACGGGGATGTCGATCGCGGACATGCAGCGCTTCGCCGGGCTGCGGGCTCGGGGTGACAGCACCGTGGCCGACCGGCTGGCGATGCTCCGCGCGCACCGTGCCGACCTGGCCGAGCGGATCCGCGCGCTGCGGCGCACCGCCGCCGTCCTGGACACCAAGATCGACCACTACGAACGGCTGCTCCTCGAGCGGCAGCCGGGAACGGACGAACCGATATGAGCCAGAGCACCACCCGTGAGGACCGCTTCGCCCACGGCCTGGAGGTCCTGCGCAGAGTCGACGGCGAGGCCGGTCAGCGGGTCGTCGACTCGCTCGCCGACATCAACCCCGAGCTCGGCCACCAGATCGTCGCCTGGGCCTTCGGCGAGATGTACGACCGGTCCGCGCTCGCCCCGCGCGACCGCCAGTTGGTGACCCTGGGCATGCTCACCGCGCTCGGCGGCTGCGAGCTGGAACTCGACGTGCACGTCAACGCGGCGCTGAATGTCGGCCTGACCCCCGAGCAGATCGTCGAGGCGCTGCTGCACTCCGCCGTCTACTGCGGCATACCGAGGGCACTGAACGCGACACTCGCCGCGAAGAAGGTCTTCGCCGAGCGTGGGCTTCTGCCCCTCGGGCAGCAGCCCACCGCGGGATCCGCCGCCACCGCTTGATCCCATAGGGTCGACGGTATGGATTCCAGGTTCTGGCCCGTGCGGGACGTGCTCGCCCATCTCGCCGGACGGTGGAACGTGGCGCGGGTCGTACGCGACCTGGCGAGCGGTGAGGAAGGGCGCTTCACGGGGACGACGGTGTTCTCGCCGCTGGAGGACGGCGGCGACGGGCTCCTGCACCACGAGTCGGGCACGTTCGTCTGGCGGGGCACGCCGCGTCCCGCCGAGCGGAGGCTGTGGTTCCTGCCGGGGGACTCCGCCGGCACCGCGCGGGTGCGCTTCGCGGACGGCCGCCCGTTCCACGACCTCGATCTCACCACCGGCCGCCATGTCGCCGACCATCCCTGCGCGGCGGACCTGTACCGGGGCGAGTTCACGGTCCAGGACGCGGACCACTGGCGCACCAAGTGGCGTGTCGCCGGGCCCACGAAGGACCTGGTCCTGACCACCGACTACACACGCGGTGGCTAGTGCCCCCTCACTCACCCCCGCCTGCGGGCCGCCGGCTCCAGGCGGAGGTTCCAGCGGCCGTCGCGTCCGGCGAGCGTGACCGTCGACAGGGGGCGGACGTCCATGTTCCAGTACGACGACGGCTGAGCCCTCAGCGCGTACACGACGGCGGCCCGGACCACCGACGGCTCCGCCACGGCCACGATGCGGCTGCCGTCGTCCACCGGGCGTGTCTCCAGCCAGCCGCCCACCCGGGAGATGAACGCGGCCAGCGACTCGCCGCCGTGTGGCGTGGAGCGGGGATCGGAGAGCCAGGCGTCCACCATCGACGGCTCCCGCGCCATCGCCTCGCCCAGCGTGAATCCGCGCCAGCGGCCCATGTCGCAGTCCCGCAGCGCGGGCTGCACCAGCGGGGCGTACCCGAGCGCGTCCCCGGTCGCCCGGCTGCGCGGCGCGGGCGAGCAGTAGCGCAGCTCGGCCGCCGCCAGCTGCGCCAGATCTCCGGCGGCCCACTGCACCTCGTCCCAGCCCGCCTGGTCCAGCGGGCGGTCGTCCTCGAATCGCTCGGCGAGCAAGGAGGAGCAGCGCGCGGCGGCGACGAACGTGACCCGAACATGCACAGGGCGATCGTGGGACCCGCAAGTGCGCAGGTCAAGGGGGCGTTACTCAGGAGTTACCAAGGGTATCGCCCCCGGGGGTCACCGAGGGCGTGACCATGGGTTTCGTCCTCGCGGGGCCCGAACACCTCGTCGCAGGCGGCACGCAGACGCCGTACGCCTTCCACGATCTCCCCCGCCCCGGCGACGGACGCGAAGCTCAGCCGGAGGTGGGCGGCGGGGGGTTCGGCGCTGAAGTAGGGGCGGCCGGGCGTGACCGCCACGCCCGCGCGGAGGGCGCCCGCGACGAGGGACGGCTCGTCGGTGCCGTCGGGCAGGCGCGTCCAGAGGTGGTAGCCGCCGGAGGGGATGTGCGCCGGCGCGAGTTCGGGCAGGTGCAGGCCGAGGGCGGCGGTCATCGTGTCCCGGCGGTGCTTCAGCTCGGCGGCGACGGCGCGCAGATGACGGGGCCAGGCGGGCGAGCCGACGAGTTCCAGGGCGGCCTCCTGGAGCGGGCGCGGCACGAAGAAGGTGTCGACGACCTGGATCGCCCGCAGCCGCTCCAGTACCGGGCCGCGTGCGGCCAGCGCGCTGACCCGGAAGCTGGGCGAGGTGGCCTTGGTGAGTGAGGACACGTGCACGACGACACCGTCGGGATCCTCGGCGACCAGCGGGGCCGGCAGCGGACCGGCGTCCTCGTGCGCGAGCCGCCGTACGAAGTCGTCCTCGACGACGAACGCGCCGGCCTCGCGCGCGATGTGCAGCACCTCGCGCCGGCGCTCCGGTGCGAGGACGGCGCCGGTGGGGTTCTGGAACAGCGGCTGACAGACGACGAGGCGGGCCCCGCTCGCCCGGAAGGCGTCGGCGAGCAGGTCCGGTTTCATTCCGTCCGCGTCGACCGGCACGGGCACGGGTCGCAGGCCCGCCGCGCGGGCGATCGCCAGCATGCCGGGGTAGGTGGGCGACTCGACCAGCACGGGTGCGCCGGGCGGCGCCAGTGCCCTCAGTGCGGTGGTCAGCGCGGACTGGCCGCCGGCCGTGATCAGTACGTCGGCGGCGGTGATCGCGCCGCCGATGCCCCGTGCGAACCACTCGCGCAGCTCGGGCACGCCCTCCACGGGTGGCCGGGCCCACACGCCGGGGCGGCGCCCGGCCCGCGACAGGGCCGCGCCCATCGCGCGCTCCGGTTGCAGTCCCGGGTGCAGATAGCCGCCGTTGAACTCGACCACGCCGGCGGGCGGGGCGGCCAGGGAGTGCAGCACTCCGGAGGCATCGACGCTCCGGGGCACGAGTTCGGCGGCGGCCTCCGCGCTGAGCGCGACCTCCTGCCAGGCGGTGTCGCCCACCGTCGGGGCCGCCGCGCGCGGCTCGGTCCGATAGGCGCCGGCTCCGGGCCGCGTGACCACGAGCCCCTCGGCGGCCAGCTGCGCGAGCGCACGGGAGACGGTCACCGGGCTGACGCGGAAGCGCTCGACCAGCGCCCGACTGGACGGCAGCTTCTCCCCTGGCGAGTAGCGGTTTATCTCGGACCGCAGTCTGCTCGCCAATTCCCGGACACTGCTACGCTCTTGCATGAGAGCACAGGATAGCGCTACCGGTAGTAGGTCGATAGCGGCCGCACAGACGAACGGCGGCACGGCCCGCGGGCGGGTACGGCGGGTCGGGACGGCAGGCCCGGCCCCGCGGTACGGGGGCACGCTTCAGGCCGCCCTCGGGGTCGTGGCCTTCTCCCTGACGTTTCCCGCCACCGCCTGGGGACTGGAAGGGTTCGGGCCCTGGTCGCTCGTGGCGATGCGCAGTGTGCTGGCCGCGGTCATCGCCGGTGGGTGCCTGCTCGCGCTGCGGGTCCCGCTGCCCGCGCGGCGGCACCGGGCGGGACTCGCGGTGGTCGCGGCCGGGGTCGTGCTCGGTTTCCCTCTGCTGACGACCCTCGCCCTGCAGACCTCGAGCACGGCGCACGCCGCGGTGGTCGTCGGACTGCTCCCGCTCACGACGGCGCTCTTCTCCGCCCTGCGCGTCGGCGCCCGCCCCTCCCGTACCTTCTGGCTCGCCGCCCTGGCCGGCGCCGCGGCCGTCATCGCGTTCACCGTGCAGCAGAGCGGGGGCGCGCTGACCGGCGCGGACGCCTATCTCTTCGGTGCGCTGCTGGTCTGCGCCGCGGGCTACACCGAGGGCGGCCGGCTGGCCCGGGTGATGCCCGGCTGGCAGGTCATCGGCTGGGCCCTGGTGCTGTGCCTGCCGCTCAGCGTGCCGGCCACGCTCATCGCCCTCTCCCACGAACCCGTCCACCTCACGGCCCACGGCGTGGCGGGCCTGCTGTGGGTGGCGGCGGGCTCCCAGTTCCTCGGACTGTTCGTCTGGTACCGCGGCATGGCGGCCATCGGAATCCCCCGGGCCAGCCAGTTGCAGCTGGCACAGCCGCTGCTCACACTGGTGTGGTCGGTAGTGCTCCTCGGCGAGCAGCTCACTCCGGCCGCACCGCTGACGGCCGCTGCGGTGCTGGTGTGTATCGCGGTCACCCAGCGGGCGCGGGCCTGACCGGGGCGGGGGCGCGCGGAGCGGGTCGACCGGCGCCACCGGCCGTGGATCGCGGCCACGGACCGACACTCGCATGTGACGAGGAGGCCCCCAGATGCGCGCAACCGTGGGCGACAAGCTGGTGCAGCACGGCAGGACCGTCGGGCAGCACGACAAGATCGGTGAGATCGTCGAAGTGATGGGCACGAACGGCACCCCGCCGTACCGTGTCCGCTTCCAGGACGGACACGAAGGCGTGTGCTCACCAGGACCCGACACCGAGATCCGCCACAAGGAGATGGGTCAGCAGATCGGGCAGTAGGGCAAACCGGACGGGCCGGGCCCGGACCGGAGCCGAGTCCGCCCGTCGGATCACGCACGGCGGTACGGGCGCGGACTCAGCGCGGAGGATTCGCCGGCCGGCCGTAGTGGTCGGCGACGATCCGCGCCATGGCCCCGGCCGGGTCCGCCCCCACCTCCTTGGCCGCGAAGAAGACATGTCCCCGCGCCTGCGGGTACCGCTTGGCCAGGGTGAGGTGGCGCGAGAGTTCCGCGGGGTCCTGCCAGGCGGGGGGCTGCGCCGGGTCACCGGCCTTGTAGAGCGCCTCACCCACGTACAGCTGTGTGCGCGTGCCCTGAGTCTCCCCCGCCCACCAGGGCACGAGCTTCGCATAGTCGGCCGCGCGGAAGCCGATGTTCCAGTACAGCTGGGGGCAGATGTAGTCCAGCCAGCCGGACCTCACCCACTTCCTGGTGTCCGCGTACAGGTCGTCGTATGTCTGCACCCCGGCCCGGGTGTCCGAGCCCCGGGGGTCGGTGTCGGCGTTGCGCCACACTCCGAAGGGGCTGACGCCGAAGCGCGCCGCCGGCCGGAGCGCGCGGACGCGCGTCGCGGTCTCCTGTACCAGAAGGTCGATGTTGTGCCGCCGCCAGGCAGCCCGGCTGGTGAACCCGCCGCCGTAGGCCGCGTACGCCACGTCGTCGTCGAAGACGCCGCCCTCGACGGGATACGGATAGAAGTAGTCGTCGAAGTGGACTCCGTCGATCGGATAGCGGCGTACGGCGTCGAGGATCGCTTTCTCGACGAACAGGCGCACCTGCGGCAGTCCGGGGTTGTAGTACAGCTTGCCGCCGTAGGCCACCACCCAGTCCGGGTTGCGGCGGGCGGGATGCCGGGCGGCGAGCCGCGTGAGGTCGGTGTGGGAGGCCACCCGGTACGGGTTGAACCAGGCGTGCAGCTCCAGTCCCCGGGCGTGCGCCTCCTGCACCGCCGTGCCGAGCGGATCCCAGCCGGGGTCCTGACCCTGGATGCCGGTCAGGAACTGGGACCATGGCTCGTAGGGCGAGGGCCAGAGCGCGTCGGCCGACGGGCGTACCTGGAAGAAGACGGTGTTCAGCCGGCGCCGTACCGCGGTGTCGAGGTGGGCGCACAGCTCGGCGCGCTGCGCGGCGGGCGGCAGTCCGGCCCGCGAGGGCCAGTCGCGGCGGAACACGGTCGCCAGCCACATCCCCCGCATGTCCCCGGCCGCCGCGCGGCGTGGTCCTGCGACGGCATCACCCGCCGACGCCAGGGTCGACAGGGCGGCCACCGTGAACGCCCGGCGTGACATCCCTGGCATAGCTGCACCCCCATACGCTCCGGAACTTTCCGATCACGGATCGTATCCCCTGGGGGCGGGCCCGACCCGGACGATCGATCACCGGCACGCCGGGGGTAACGTGCAGAGTCGAAAGCAGGCACCGAACCACGGGGGACCTGCCAGAGGGCGTCCTGTGATCGCGCGAGCCGGTGTGGTGCGCAGACCCCCTCCCCAGGCCCGATGATCAGCTAAGGGGACGATGTGACCGACATCGAACGCGTCGGAGTGGTGGGCTGCGGCCAGATGGGAGCGGGCATCGCCGAGGTGTGCGCCCGCGCCGGACTGGACGTGAAGGTCGCCGAGACCACCGGCGAGGCCCTGGAGATCGGCCGGACCCGTCTGTTCAGCTCCCTGGCCAAGGCGGCGGAGCGCGGCAAGATCTCCGAGGAGGAGCGGGAGGCGACGGAGGCACGCCTCACCTTCACCACCGACCTCGGCGAGTTCGCGGACCGCGACCTGGTGATCGAGGCGGTCGTCGAGAACGAGCAGGTCAAGACGGAGATCTTCCAGGTGCTCGACCAGGTGGTGATCCGCCCGGACGCCATCCTCGCCTCCAACACCTCCTCGATACCGCTGGTGAAGCTCGCGGTCGCGACCGCGCGGCCGGACCAGGTGGTCGGCATCCATTTCTTCAACCCGGCACCGGTGCAGAAGCTCGTCGAGCTGATCCCGGCGCTGACCACGTCCGAGGGCACGCTCGGCCGGGCCCAGCTGTTCGCGGAGAAGCTCCTCGGCAAGCACGCGATCCGCGCCCAGGACCGCTCCGGTTTCGTGGTGAACGCCCTGCTCGTGCCCTATCTGCTCTCCGCCATCCGTATGTTCGAGTCGGGTATCGCGGGGCGCGAGGACATCGACAACGGCATGGAGCTGGGCTGCGCCCACCCGATGGGCCCGCTGAAGCTGTCCGACCTGATCGGCCTGGACACCATCGTCTCCATCGCCCACTCGATGTACGAGGAGTACAAGGAGCCTCTGTACGCCGCTCCCCCGCTGCTCCAGCGCATGGTGGAGGCGGGCCGGCTGGGCCGCAAGACGGGTTCTGGCTTCTACACCTACTAGCGAGTGCGGCGACGCCGCCAAGTGGCGCTGTTCCAGGGCGAATTCACCCGGGCCAGCGCCTACGGCGGCGCTGCTGTCGGGAGACTCTCGCGGCGTCCGCCAGGTCCTCATCCGAGCGACCACGGGAACCAGTAACCGCCGGGCCCCCGACCGGGGCTGCACCCACCCCGACTACGGGCGTGCCCGGGTCCACCGGCACGCAACGCCCCCGCCGGGAAGCAGCGTCCGAGCGCGCGTCGGCCCGCCGGGAGGGCACACTCCACCCCCGCAACAAAACAGGCGGTGAAGCCGGCGGACGGAACATCTCGTGCTCCGCGGCCGGCCCACCGCCCGCTACCGTCCACATCACGCCCCGCCGCCCTGGCCGCACACATCCTCGACCGCCCCAAAACCCCCGGCCTGCCCGACGGATACCCCACCGCGGACAAGCCCGGTCACTGCGGCCGGCGGCGACCGACACCGGGATGCCCACGGCATGCGAGCCGGGTCGCTGCAGCCGGTGGCAGCCGGTACCGGGACAACGACGCATGCGCGGCCGCCCGGCACCGCATGCCCTGTGAGGCGGTGCCACACCGCCTCACAGCAGGAATCGGTCACCGCACCACCCAGTGGCGTGCACGACCACGGACCTCAGGAGCGGCCGGCCAGGGTCGTCCCGCTCACCGGGCCCTCCTCGGAAACCCCGAGCGCCCCAGCAGCCCCAGCCACGGCCTCCACCGTCTCGCACGCGTCAGGCACAAGACCCTCATACGCCGCCCTGACCGCGCGCCGCTCCTTCCAGAGGTGGTAGACCGCGACAACCAGAATGACCGTACCGATCAGGTTGGCGACGAAGTGCCACCACACCCGGTATGTCACCAGCGCCGGACCCGGTTCGATCAGACCGAACCAGGTCGACAGCCCGATCGCACGGCTGGCGCCGAACGCAATGGACAAAGTCAACGCGACATGCTCCAGACCATGGACGGTCTGCATCCACACACCCATCCTGGCCCACTTGCGCGACCTGAGATCACGAGCGGCCCGCCGCGTGATCTGCGCGACACCGACAAGCCCCGCAAGGAAGATGAAGTTGCCAACCAGATGCAGAATCTCCATACCCAGCGTCGGCTTGGCCGGATCCACCTGCCCCATGCCACGCGCCAGCCCGGTCCCCCACGGAGTCATCCAAGCAGGCGAATACGGGTGAGCCACCCAGTAGCCCACCTGCGCCACATGCTCCTGGAAGTGACCGACCTGACCGATCACACCCAGCCCGATCACAGCAACGGCAGTCTTGTACGTCCAGGGCCTGACCCGCCCACGACTCCCGAAAGCGAGGACGACGACAGCCCCCCACATCACCACCGCCCACCCCGTCAACAACAACGCCCCCAGCGTGTCCCACGACGACACACCACCCCCCATACCCGACATACCATCCATCCCGTGCGCTCCACCCGCGTGACCCATGAACGCCCCCTCCCAGAACCCGACATCCGACACCGGACAGCCACCCACAAAGGCGCCCGGCGCTACGCTAAACACCCCCAACCCCCAACAACCACTCCCCGCGTGCGCAAAAGGTGCCGGCCGGGTTGTAGCCGGCACCGGTCACCCGAGCGGGCGGTGCGCGCCCCGGCACATCGTGCCGCCGTAGCCCTGCCGGTACCCGGCCGGCCGCAACGGTCGCCGGGAAGGGGAACTGCCTTCTCCTCGGCCCAAATCGCCTCCCAGCCGGAAACAGCCCGCTCATCGCGCTGGACGACTCGCCGTGCGGGCACTTGCGGGCTGAAGCCGAGCCGGCGCACCAACCTCGTCGCGCCGGAGACGCTGTGGCAGATAGGGAACTTCTTGCCGATCGGCGTGCGCTCACTCACCCGTTCGGCGCGGCATCCCGGAGCCCTGCTGTCAGTTGTTCCAAGGTGCCGTCGGGAACCAGATGTAGTCGAGCCTGCCGAGAATCCGCACGGTCCAGTAGACGAGGGTGAAGACGCCAGTGACCAGGAACGCCGAGGCGGTCAACGTGGCACCCCTTCCTGGCTTGCTCGTCAGCCAGCGCTGTATGCGTTTGCCAGCTCCGTAAGAAAGTGCGATGAACAGCAATGACATGACGAGTATGTTGCCGATGGACTGCAGAGAGAAGGCGATTGCGCCGTACAGCGGGTTGTGGGTGGTCGCGGCGTGCCGGAACAGATTGCGGAACAGAGGATAGGGCCGCCCTATCAGAAAGGCGCCGACCAGCGCACCCATCAGGATCAGCGGCGCGTTTCGGAATCGACGGGAGATGGCGGCCAGCGGGTCTTTGATCAGGCCCATGGCGGCCAATCCAAGGACGATCATTACGATCCCGATGCAGCCAAAAGTGACCATCGCCTGGACGATCCTGGGAGTGATACCTCCGGCGGGATTCACGGCGTTCGAGAACTGCGGCATGTGCGTGCCGACCATGCCGACTATCATTCCGTAGACGACAGCTACCGGAATCATGCCGACGGCCATCCAGCCCAGCGGCTTGACGGTATGCAGGAACCGGGCCCGTCTCGACTGGCTCTGCCCCATCAACGGCCCCACCGCCCCAAAGACCGCGATGTTGCACGCCGTGAAGGACCCGGCCAGGCCGGTGACGAACGCGAAGACCACACCGGCGGCGATACCGCCGATAGGCGTGGCCGCTGCGTCGTGCCCGAGAATCGTATCGGCGGTGTTGAATCCGATCTCGTCGTCCACGAGCTTGGCGGACCAGGCGTAGGCGAGAAAGAGACCGCCGATCAGGCTGAACAATACAATCAGTCCCCGCCTTCGCGGGAAGCTGTCGGGAACGAAGAGGGAGGTCTTGCGCGAACTGATGGCAGGTGCCAGAACTGTGGGTGTCTCACTCACGGAGATGGCCTCCTGTGGCTTGGCGTACCGGATGTCACGACCGCCGATTATGAGGGGACGGCTCCCGGCGCAGCTACTCCGAGCTTGCCTTGCGGAACCTTGCGCACGCTCAGTTCACCTGCTGCTTCCCACACACGTAGGTGCCGGTAACAGCAGTCGCTGGTACTCGCAATACGATTTTGCGATGAGGTGCTGGTGGGCAGGCTCGCTGTGGCTGTCCTGCCATTCGTGAGTGTGTGAGCAACAGGCCGTGGCCGCATCCTCGCACTGGTCGTGCCGGCGAAGTCGTTGCCCGGCGCGGGCTCCCGGCGGCGGGCGCGCTGCGCGACCTCGCCGGTGCGTTCGGCACGGCTGCGGTCGGACTGCTGCCCGCGTACCGCGCCCGGTTCGGGGACACGGTCCTTGGACGGGCCGGCCCCGGCTGCCGCCCTGGCCGGGCTGGTCTGCCTGGCCGGGGCCGCGACGTACTCCGCGGTACCGAGCCGCCGAAGCCCCGTCCGGTAAGACCTCGGCGGCGCGGCGT
The DNA here is from genome assembly GCF_040643755.1 of Streptomyces sp. NPDC047079. Classification (NCBI taxonomy): domain Bacteria; kingdom Bacillati; phylum Actinomycetota; class Actinomycetes; order Kitasatosporales; family Streptomycetaceae; genus Streptomyces; species Streptomyces sp. NPDC047079. Next base: position 289,848 of record NZ_JBEYUZ010000004.1, on the reverse strand, counting down.
ACTTCATCCGCGACCACCGGGCCGCGACGGGCAGACATGGCCCGCTGAGGCATCAGCCGCGCTGCACGGACATCCGCAGGCCGCCGCGCACCCGGAGCGAGAGCATCGGCTCGGGCACCACGGACGCGCCCTTCGGCAGCACCAGGCGCAGTTCGCGCATGACCATCGCGATCACGAAGACCGCCTCCATCATTCCGAGATGGTTTCCCACACAGAAGCGCGGTCCGGCGCCGAACGGAATGTATGCGTAGCGGGGACGCTGCGCGCGCCGCTGCCGGTCGAAGCGGTCCGGCTCGAAGCGCTCGGGCCGCTCCCAGAACGCGGGGTGACGGTGCAACGTGTAGGGACACACCACCACGTCGGCACCGGCCGGGATGTCGTATCCAGCGATGACATCAGGACCCTGAGCGATCCGGGAGAGCATCCACACCGGCGGGTAGAGCCGCATGGTCTCCTCGACCACCATCGTCGTGTACGTCAGCCGTTGCAGGTCTCCGAACTCCGGCAGCCGGTCGCCGAGCACGCTCCGGGCCTCATCGCGTAGCCGCTCGACCACCTCGGAATTCTGATCTATGAGATGGAAGGCCCAGCTCAGGGTGCTGGCCGTGGTCTCGTGTCCGGCCAGCAGCAAGGTGACCAGCTCGTCGCGCAATCTGCGCCGCGCCACCCGCGGGTCCTGTTCGGCGTGCACGGATTCGAGCAGCCGGGAGAGCACGTCGTCCGTGTCTCCGCCGGAGCGCAACGCGCGGTGCGCCGCGAGCTGTTCGGTCACCTTCTGCAGCCGAGCTCGGGCGGCCCGGAAACGGAACTGCTGGGGCAGCGGCAGGAACTGCGGGACCGCCCCGAGGGTGACGACCTCGAACATCGCCTGGTCCTGAACGGCCTCGAAGTCGCGGCCGATCGAGGCGTGACCGCTGAGGTCCTCGTCGAGCAGGGTGCGCCCGAGCACTCCCAGGGTCAGCTCGGTCATCTCCGCGGTGATGTCCACCGGCCCGGCCCCGGTTCTGGAGCGCAGTCGACCGACCATCCGCGCCGCCTCCTCGGCCACGACCGAGGCCTGCGCCGCGATCCGCTTGGCCTGGAAGGCGGGCTGGATCACCCTGCGCTGTTCCCGCCACAGCTCGCCCTCGCTGGTCAGCAGTCCGTCGCCGAGCGCCCGGCGGGCCTGGTGCAGGCCGATGCCCTTGTGGTAGTTCCCCGGGTTGTCGGTGAGCACATACTTGGCGTAGTCGGGATGGTTGAAGAAGTAGAGCGTTTTGGGGCCGATCGCGACCCGCACGGCATCGCCGTAGCCGTCCGCGGCCGTGCGCATCAGCGCGAGCCGGTCGCGCAGCAGCATGTTGAGCAGCTTGAAGGTGGCGAATCGGGAGGGTCCGGGCGGGACCCGCCGCCGTTTCCCGGTCGCTCGGGCCTGGGTGACGGTCACTGCTCAGTCCTCCGCACCGGCGGCGAGCCGCTCGGCGATCCGGCAGCGCCAGACCTCGTAGGCCGGCATGCCGTCGTCCACGCAGGGATCGGGCAGCGACTCCTGGCAGACGAGCACGGCCTGCTCGGGAGTGGTGCCGCACAGTACCTCGGTGGCCAGCACGGTGTGCTCGTTGCCCAGCCCCGCCTCGAGGCGCGCGGTGGCGGCGAACGCGGAACCCTGGGCGAGCCGGTGCCGGTGCTTCCCTGCCCGCTCCTGGAGGAGCTGCAGTTCTGCCCTGCCGGCGCCCCCGGCGTACGTGGCGGCCAGTCCGACCCCCGCGTACAGGTCCGCGTGCCGTTCCTCGGAGAACGAATCGATCATTGCAGTGACCCGCTCGACGTCCGTCCCGCCGACGAACCACATGGCACGGCCGATCCCCTGGTCGATGACCCGGTCGGCGTACCAGGACCACTGGGCGCCGGGCCAGGGGAAGTCGGGCTCCTGATACTGCCCGCGCACGTACTTGTCGGTGCGAAAGTACGCCTGGTGGAAGCCGTAGCCGTCGAGCACGAGCCAGCGCAGCAACGGGTCGGCGGTGTACATCCGGGACCAGCGGAACCGCGGCACCCGGGCCATGGCCCAGCCCACTCCCACGTAGACCATGTACTTGTGTCTCCCGGCCTCGCCACGCAGGAAGTGCTCCACGTGCCGGTTGCCGCCGATCGGCAGCCCGTCGCGCACCGCCATCCCCATGGCGGCGCCCTCGTAGGCGAACCCCCGGAACTGTGGCGGCACGGTCTCGAGTCGCACCTCGGCATCCGCGGTCGAGGAGGCCGCGGCGGCGTAGGCGTAGCCGGTCAGGAAGGACTCACCGACCGTTTCGAGTCGTTCGCGTGCCTCGGGACTCTTCTCGTGGAAGCCGCGGGTGGACAGCTTCGTCTCGTTCATGCTCGGGGTCAGCAGGCGGCTGCGGAGCCGGCCGAACTGATTCGCCATCTCTACTCCTCGTGGGAAGGGGCGAGGACCGCGCTCATGAAGTGCGCGCGGATGTTCCGGCGCCACAGCTCGTACTGCGGCACGGGGCCGGTGCCGGTGCGCTCGGCCTCGGTGCGGTCGGCCAGATCCACGGCCTCGTCAATGACCAGTCCGGTCAGCTCGGACGCGGCAGTGACCGTGTGCTCGGGCACGAACTGCGCGTAGTGCCTGGCCTTGATCGCGAACACCGCGCCGATCGCGAGGTCCGCGGCGTAGCCGGCCCGGGCGGCCGTGTCCCGCAGCCCTGCGAGCTCCGTGGCCGTCGCGCCGCCCGCGAAGGTCGCAGCGAGACCGACGCCGCTCCACAGGTCGGCCCGCCGGTCCTCGGTGAAGCGCTCCAGGGCCGCGGCCACGGCGGGGGCGCGGCCGCCGTGGATGAACCACAGCGCGCGTCCGATCCCCTGGTCCACGGCCCGCAGGAAGTACCCGGGATGCCCGTCCCACGGGTACGGGGCGGGCCGGTACTGCCCGTCGACCCACCGTGCCGTGTCGAAGTACGCGCGGTCGAAGCCGTACCCGTCGACGGCCAGCCAGCTCATCGTGGGGTGGAAGGGGATCTCGCCGAGATCGGGCAATACCTTGTGCCACAGCGGACGAGGCAACCGCGCCATGGCGAAGCCGATGCCGATGTAGGCCAGGAAGAAGTGCGGGCGGCCGGATCCGAGAATCAGCTCCCTGGTCCGATGCCCGCGCACCGCGTCGCGCACGGTGAACGCCATGACCGCCCCCTCGTACGCGAACCCTCGCAACTCGGGTTCGACCATCGCCAGCCGCCGTTCGACCTCCGCGGTCCCGCGGGTCTCGATGCCCCATTCGAAGCCGACGGCCACCGACTGAGGAATCGCCTCCAGCCGCGCCGTGGCCGGAGTCGGTACGACCGGGAATTCCCGGCCGGCGAAGCTGACCGAGTGCAGCGAAGGGGCGAGCAGAAGTCTGCGCAGCGAACCGAGCGGGGTGGCCATCTGGCAACTCTCCCTTGGCTGTCGGTCTCGACGGTCCGGGCCGGGCCGATCCCGCCTCGGACACCTTTGTCAGGCATCATCGCCACCGTCCCGGCGGGCCGGCCACTTCCGGAGTGCGCCGTCGCCGCCGACCCGGAAGTCCCGCAACGGCTGTGGGCGCTGTCGGCATCCTGGCCCCGGTGCAGGCGGATCCGACGTCGCTGCCCTGGAGCGGCCCGACGGGCGGCGGGTCGGTGCCCGTTGCCCGACATGCCCGGCGATCCGGCGGAGCCTGCCTGGTGGCCTGGGTCAGAGGTTCGTCGTTGGATCTGCTCGGCGGTCCACTCCCAGACCCGGCGTGCAGTGCCGCGGTCGCCCGAGTGTTCGCCGACCATCAGGCCGCTCGAACGCAACGCCGGCCTTCACCGCCCCGAACCGGGCGGTGAAGGCCGGCGCCGCACTCGGCAGCGTCTCCCGGCCGTGTCCCACCGGCAGGGAACGGTCCCTGCCATGAGCGTCAGACGGAGAGCCGGTGGAAGCCGCCGCCGAAGTACAGCAGCGGGTCGTCGGTCTCCTTGCGCCCGATGTCGAGCACCGAGCCCAGGAATATCGAGTGGTCGCCGCCGTCGTAAACCGCCGCAAGACTGCATTCCAGCCATGCCTGCGCGTCGGCCAGGACGGGAGTTCCGGTGTGCCGTCCGGGCGTGGTGTCGACCGTCTCGAACTCGCGCGGGCCTCGTGGCCTGCTGCGGTCCGCGAAGTACCTGGCGACGTCCTGCTGATGGCCTGAGAGGACGGAGACCGCGAAGGCCTCCTCCGTCAGGATGACGTCGTGGACCGCTGCCGTGCGCACCACGCACACAAGGATCAGCGGTGGTTCGAGCGAGACGGAGGTGAAGGAGTTCGCGGTCATGCCCCGGGGGATGTCCCGGCCCGCGCTGAGGACGGTGACCCCCGTGGCGAAGCGTCCCAGCACGCCGCGCAGTTCGCCGCGGGCGTGATCCGGCCGCGGCAGGTCGACAACGCGCAGGGGGCGGTGAGGTGGCGTCAGTGGGTCTGCGGTGGTCATGCCGTGGCCCCGGTCGTCGTGTCGACGAGTTGTCCACCGTGCCGCGCCGCGTAGGGCGCCAGCGCGGTGCGCAGCGCTTCCGGCACCCGGGCCGGACGGGTGTCGTTGTTCGGGCCGCGCATGCACGCGATCCGTTGCTGTCCCCGAGCCACGAGGTCCTCGGTTCCGTCCTGCCGCAGGCGGACGTAGTCGAAGCTGAAGGCCACCTGCGTCTGCGTCAGGTCGTCGAGGCGCATGCGGATCGACAGCTCGTCGAACGCCGTGATCTCCGCGAAGAACTCGCAGTCGACCTTGAGGGTGAACAGTTTCAGGTCGCCCTGGACGTCCGCGAGCACGTCGGGTGCGTGGTCCCGCAGGAACATCTCGCGGCACCGCCCCTGCCAGCGGAGGTAGTTGACGTAGTAGACGTTGCCGACCAGGTTGGTGTCCTCGAAACCGACCAGATGGCGATACTCGTAGTACGGCTGCATCGTCAGTCGTTCCTCTCCATGGTCTGCGCCATGAGCGCGAAGACAACGGGCTCGCCGACCCCTTCCAGGAGCGTCGGGAAGGTCGCGATCCGGGCCGCGCCCGAGCGCAGCACCACCCAGTGCTTCTCCGCCCCGGGCGTGCTGTCGACCGTGAGTGCGGCGAGTGCGCGGCCGTTCTTGCGCAGGCACTCGACCGCGCTCCACACCCTGGTGGCCGCGACGGACAGCTCTTCCTCGTGTTCGTTCGCGATCAGCCGGGCGAGGGCGGTGCCCTCCGGTCCCAGCAGCCCCTCCCATTCCTCGAGGGAGCGGGGCTCGGCCGGCTGTACGTCGCAGGCGACCGGCACCTCGCCGGCCACGACGAAGGTCACCCCTGCGCCGTGCGAGGCGGAGAGTTGCGGCCCGCCCGCGATCTCGGGCCTGCCGTCCGGACGGTAGGCCACCACCGTTCGACGACCCAGAGCCCAACTGGCTGCCTGGGCTGTGCACTTACGGCGTGCGGCCACTCCTTCCGCGGGTGCCTCGTCATCGGGCCGCACGACGCAGCGTACGGCCTCGGGCAGGAGCCGCTCGGCGCGCCGCTCCAGGTACGGGCCGAGCAGAGCGGGCTGCCAGGGCCCGGTTCCGTCCTGCTTGCGTACCGCCTGCAGGACCAGCCCCTCCCAGCGTTCGACCAGCATGCCCGACTGGTCGCGGACGTCGAGGTCGTAGACGTAGGTGTCGCCGGTGCGTGAGCGCTCCCGCGCGTGCAGCGTCACCTGCTTCCTGTCGTGCGCGGCGGTGGGGTCGGTCAGGTGGAGGCGCTCGATGCTCACCGGGAGCAGCGTGGCGTCCGGCACGCAGCACTGGATCGAGTGCATCAGGGCGTCCCGGGTTCCCGGGTCGGCAAGTACGAGTTCGGCAGGCAGATGCCGCGCGAACCAGGGGAGCGTGGCCGCGTCGGAGATCTCCGCGACACACTCCCTGGCGGCCAGTTGCCGGTAGCCGGCGAGGCGTTGGAAGCGCAGCCCTTGGAAGAGGACCGGTCCGTAGAGGTCGCGTGCGGGGTCCAGCGGGATCCGCGGCGCGTCGTCGCGGACGGGTGCGGGCCCGGTGTCCTTCGGCTCCGGTCGGTCGTAGCGGAGCGTGGCGCGGAAGTGGTCGGCCTGGAAGCCGGTCTCGCTGCTGCGGATGACGGCCCGTACGGCTCCGACGTTCTCGGCCAGCACCGCGACCCGGATGGTGGTCCGCCCGTCCGGAGGTATGACGATCGGGCGCAGGAACTCCACGTCCTCCAGCGTGGGTGCGCCCTCGAACCCGGTGAGCGCCGTAGCCGCCTGGGCCATGGCCTCCATGCCGAGGACCGCGGGGAACAACAGGTCGCCGTCGAGCTCGTGGTCAGCCAGATAGGGGTCACCCGAGGCGCTCAGGTCGGAGTCGACGACCAGTTCGACGCCCGGATAGTGGGCTTGCGGGCGGTCGACGAAGCGCAGCAGCGGGAGGTCGGTGGTCTCCAGTGTCAGCGTCGGCAGGCCGCCGGCACGTCCCATCACGACCACGCCGGACGGCGTCTGCGGCTCGGCGAGCAACTGCTTGAGCAGGGCCACGCCCTCCTCGGTGGGGATCGGCTCGATCCCCTCCCGGACCAGCGACTCCAGCACGCCGAGCCGCTCGCCCATGCCGGACCCGGACCACACGGACCACTCCAGAGCAATGCACCGGCAGTCGGGGTAGTCGTCCTGAACCCGCTGGGTCAGGTCGGTGAGCCAGTCGTTGGCGGTGGCGTAGTCGCCCTCGCCGCGCAGGCCGGCCCGGCCGATGATGCTGCCGAAGGTGACGAGGAGCCGCAGGGCGGCCGGATCAACCGCGGTGAGCACGTTCTCCAGGCCGGTGATCTTCGTGGCGAGGGTGCGGCGGAACGACGCCTCGTCCAGGTTGGTGAGTGCGTGCGGTTCGTTGCGTCCCGCGCCGTGAAGCACGGCGGTGACCGGCCCGAGCGCATGGCGGATCTCGTCGACCGCCGCCTTGACCTCGTCGGCGGACGTGACATCGGTGCTGACGTAGCGGAAGTTGACACCCGCCGCGGTCATACGGTCGAGGTTCGCCCGCAGTTCGGGATCGGTGGCCGGGTCCGACCGGCCGAGCAGGCCGACACCGGCTCCGGTACCCGCGGCGAGGGCGAGGGCGCATTCGGCAGTGATGCCCTTGCCGCCGCCGGTGACCAGCAGGACGTCCTCGGTGTCGAGCACCTGCGCCGTCCCGGGGGTCGCGCCATGCTCACCAGCCGGGGTAGCGAGCGGCAGCGCGCGCAGCACGGGTACGGTGCGGCGGTCGTCCGCCCCATAGTGGACCTCGCTGAACCCACTGGTCGCCGAGACGTCGGTGACGATGCGGGCGCTCAGTTCCCGTGCGCGTTCCGCCGGCATCCTGTTCGGCAGTGGCAAGGTGACCACCGTGGTCGCGATGCCCGGTGCCTCCAGGTGCAGGGTCTTGGCCAGCCCCGCCGCACCCCGCCGGTCACCGACCGCGACGAAGCGGGTGGCGTCGGTGCGGGACAGTGCGGCACGGGCTGCGGCGATCATGAGCGCCGTGTGGTTCTCGTCGCAGTCCCTGGGCAGGCACAGCAGCACGCCGCCGCCGAGCCCCCCGATGCGCAGCGCCTCGTGGAGCGCGGGCGCGAGCGGGTGCCCTTCGGGTGCGAACAGCTCCCAGTCGCCGTCGCCGGCGGACTCGGGTACGGCCGCGGGGCCCGGCTCCGCCGGCACCAGGTCGACGGCGAAGGCCCGTACCCAGGGGGCCACACCCAGGGGCACCTGGGGCTGTGCCGCGTCGTCATGGGCCGTCTCGTCCAGCCCGTCCAGCAGTTCCGCGAGCTCGGCCAGCGTGGAGGTGGCGAACGCCGTGGTCACCATCGGTGCGGTGATGCCGCGTTCCTGGGCAGCGCGGTTCATGATCTGAGCCACGGTGATGGAGCTCAGATGCAGCTCGTCGAGTGGGTTGCTGTGTGGGTTGACCGCCTCCAGGGGCAGTTCGGCACGCTCCGCGGCCAGGCGCAGGAGCACCGAGAGGCTGTCGCCGTCCCCGGCCGCGGCGGCTTCCGGCGCCTCGTTCGCCGGAGCGGAGACGGGCGGTGCGTCCAAGCGCACGTCGGCGAAGGACAGATCGACTTCGGGAGTCGACTCGCACGGGCTGGCGAAGAAGTGGAACTCCTTGTCCAGGGGCAACGGCCGGGTGAACCGGTCCTCGAACAGCGCGGCGTGCCGCAGGCCCGCGCCGAGGGTGTAGGCGGCCGCGGTCGCAGTCAGCAGGCCGGACAGAGAAGTGCTGTCCGCGTCGAGCGAGACGACGGGCACGCCGGGGGCGATGTCCGCGACCAGGCCCTGCAGGATCTTCCCCGGGCCGACCTCGAGCAGCAGGTCCACCTCAGTGGACAGGGCCTGGACCGCCTCGGCGAAACGCACCGGCTCCAGCACCTGCCGGGTCAGCAGCTCCGGCACATCGGTGTCGGCCGTGACCTCGCCCGCCGTCACCGTGGAGATCACGCGACGGGCCGGCGGGGTGAACTCCTGTGTCCCCAGGTAGGCCCCGAAGGCTTCGGCCGCGGGGGCGACGGCCTCGGAGTGGAAGGCGTGCGAGACGTTGATCAGCGCCGTGCCCAGGCCCTGGGCGGAGGCTGCGGCGCAGACTCGCTGGACGGCGTCCGCCGGCCCGGAGATCACGGTCTGCCGGGGACCGTTGTAGCCGGCGACCACGACCGGTTCCCCGGCCAGCAGCGGTTCGACGTCGGCGGCAGGAGCGGCGATGCCCGCCATGCCTCCGCCGCCCTCGCTCGCCTCCGCCATGAGCCGGCCGCGCTCCGCGGCGATCCGCAGCACCGAGGCCTCGTCCGTCGCTCCGGCCCAGTGCAGGGCGGTGACTTCGCCGAGGCTGTGTCCGGCCGCGGCCACCGCCTCGATACCCAGGGTGGAAAGCACCCGCAGGGCGGCGAGGGAGGAGGTGACGATGCGCGGCTGCGCCACCGCGGTGTCCACCAGGTCGCCGTCGGTGGGCAGCGGGTGCGCGCGGTACAGCTCGTCGACCGAGGCGAAGCGCCGGCGTATCGCACCGCCGTCGCCCCGTCGGCCGGCGCCCTGGCCGGGGAAGAGGAACCCGATGCGGGCTTGCGGCGTCGCGCTGCCCAGGAACACCCCTCCCGCGATGTCGAGCGCCGACCGTGCCCCGCCGTCCAGCAGCGTGAGCAGCTTGGTGAAGCGCTGCTCCGCCTGTTCCGGGGTGGCCGCGACGACGGCGGCCCGGATCGGCCGGCCGTCGAGTTCGCTCTGCAGCGTGGCGGCCAGGTCGCCGAGTTCCGCGAAGGACAGTCTCGGGACGAAGGCGGCCAGGCGGGTGACCTTGCCGCGCAGCTCGGCCATCGTCTCGGCGTCGAGCATCAGCAGCTCCGCGTCCTGCCGGGACCGTACGAGCTGTCGGGTGACCCGGCCGACGGCCTCCTTGCGCACTCCGTCGGCGTGTTCGACCACGATGTGCGCGTTGATACCGCCGAAACCCATGGAGGAGACGCCCGCGCGGATGGGGGCGTCCTTGGGCCACAGCTCCGGCTCGCTGGGGACGCGCAGGGCCGGCCGGTCGCCGGTGAGTTCGGGATGCGGGTCCACGTGACTGGTCGCGGGCGGAATGACCTGGTGGCGTACGGCGAGGACGGCCTTGATGAGCCCGGCGACCCCTGCCGCCGCCTTGGTGTGCCCGAAGTTGCCCTTCACCGTGCTGATGGCGGCGGGCGCCGCGTCCGGGTCGGCGGCCCGGCGCGATTCCGAGAAGGCGCGCAGCTCGGTGGCGTCACCCACGGCGGTGCCAGTGCCGTGACCTTCGAAGTAGCCCACCGTTTCGATGCCGAACCCGGCGGCGGCGTAGGCGCGCTGCAGGGCGAGGCGGTGTCCGCCGGCCTCGGGCCGGGTGATCCCGCCGCGGCCGTCGGAGGAGTAGCCCCAGCCGGCGATGCTCGCGTACCGGAACCTGCGCTGCGCGACAGCGTCCTGGTCGCGCATGAGCACGAGGATGCCGCAGCCCTCACCGGGCCAGAAGCCGTTGGAACCACGGTCGTAGACGCGCATCTCACCGGTGGCGAGAGCACCCGTCTTGGCGAAGCCGATCACTTCGAAGGGGTCGATGCTGAGGTCCACACCGCCGACGACGGCGACGTCGAGCCGTCCGTCGGCCAGGGCGTCGCATGCGGTGGCGACGGAGAGCAGCGACGAGGAGCAGGCCCCGTCGACGGTGAACCCACCGCCCTTGAGGTCGAAGTGGTTGCAGATCCGTCCGGCGATGGTGTTGGCGAGACCGCCGGCCAGGGTGTCCTCGCCGATCGGCGGGAAGGGACTCTTGTAGCGCTCCTCGAGTTTTTCGAGGAACACGGCCAGGGTGGCGTCGTCCCAGCCCTGCTCGCGCAGCGCCGCTCCGACGGTGCGGCGCACATAGGGCCAGCGCAGCCGCATCAGGTTGGCCCGGCTGAACTCGCCGGTGAGGGTGTTGCCGATGATGACCCCGGTGTTGAGGTCGCCGAGGCCCTCCCCGAAGGGGAAGCCGGCGTCCTCGAGGGCCTGGGCGGCGGTGTCGAGCGCGAGCCAGTGCGTCATGTCGGTGGCGCGGAAGGTACTGCCCGCTACCCGGTACTTGACCCGGTCGAACTCGAAGCCGTCGAGGACGGCGGCCTTGCTGGAGTAGAAGCGGTCCGGAGCCGCGGGGTCGGGCGAGTAGTAGTCCTCGGCGCGCATCCGCTCGTCCGGCAGCCGGCGGAAGGCCCGTCGGCCGGCCAGGACGTTCTGCCACAGCTGCTCGTGGGTGTCCGCGTCGGGGTAACGGCAGGCCATGCCGACGACGGCGATTCTGGCGGGGTTGGGTCGGGAGGAGGACGTCATGCGGCCACCGCCTCGGTCGTGGTCTTGTCGCCGAGCGCCGTACTCGGACCCACGGCGTGGTCGCCCCCGGAGGTCCCCGAGGCGTTCCGGCGCTGGACGAGATGGGCGACCCACCAGCCGATGCCGCGCAGAGCGCAGACCGCGGTGGTGGCGAAGAAGAGGGTGTAGACGACGTTGAAGAGCATCATGATGCCGTAGACGACGGCGACCGAGGACCCGAAGACGAACTGGTTGCGCCCCTTGGTGGGGGTGGTGCCCGGGTCAGTGATCATGTAGTTGGTGAACAGGACGAAGGCCACGCCGCTCATCGGTCCGAGCGCGGACGCCAGGGCCACGTCCCAGAACCAGTGCCGGATCAGGGCCTGGATCACGAAGCCGCCGAGCCAGCCGACGATCAGTGCGGTCCGCTTCGTGAGCGCCGTGTTGATGATCGTTCCGGCGGTGGCGATGATCAGCGGGATCGCCACTCGGAAGAAGGTGTTGGCGTTCTCGGTGAACTGGTAGGGCGGAGAGATGCTCACCCATGATCCGAAGCAGACCAGCGTGAGGGTGATCCCGAAGTTGGACGGGTTCATGTAGTGCCGCATGCGGCCCGCGACGGGGGCCTGCAGCGCGTGCTTGCCCGCGACACCCACGAACACCCCGAAGAGCACCGGCAGGATCTGGTTGTTCGCGTACAGCAGCATGTTCGCGGCCAGTGCCGTGATGTGGGAGGGCAGGAGGAACTCGTAGACGCCGCGGAATCCCCTGCCCCGGAAGCGCGGTGAACGACGCTGGGCCCAGGCACTCAGCAGCTCGAGGAGGATCTCGGTCGTGTAGCCGGTGACAACCGCGATGATGGGCCACAGCCATGGCTGCTCGAAGCCGAGCACGGTGTACCCGAGAATGTTGAACACGCTCATCGAGATGGCGAAGTTGCGCAGAGCGAGGTAGCGGGGGTCGCGTTTGGCCGCCGGCGGGGATCCGGCTGGTGAAGAGGCAACGGCGGTCATCGGTTGGCAACCTCCTGCGCGGTGTCGGTCAGCATGAACGTGTGGGTGCCGGGGGTGAGCTTCTGGGTCGTGCGGTGCCTTCCGCCGTCCGCGTCCCGCCACGACAGTTCCACGGTCGCCGGCCCGTGGTACGAGTCGAGTCCGAAGTGCACGTCGAAGCTGCGGAAACCGCTGTGGCCGCCGCCGCCGTCGAGCTGGGAGACCTGGGTGCCGGCGGGCGTCGTGACCTTGACGGTGGCGCCGTAGGCGGGCGCGCCGATGTTCGCGATGCCCTTGCCCTTGCCCTTGCCCGCGTCCTGGCCGGAGCCGGCGGCGGGCCGGTACAGGCGCAGGCCGAGGTACTGGCCCTTGTCGGCGGCCTGGTTGGCGTAGAAGGCCGGCGGACCCCACTGTCGCGCGACGGCGAAGTCGAGGGTGCCGGTCCCGGTGGTGTCCCCGGTGGCGAGCGCCCGGCTGGGGATCTTCACGTCCAGCCCCAGCTGCTTGGAGACGTTGGCGTACTTTCCGCTCTCGGTCCTCGCGTAGAAGCCCAGTATGTCGTCGCCGGCGATGTCGTCACCGGGCTGGACGTGGGGCCACATGGCCGGGTTGGACAGCAGGTCGTCGTTGGTCATGGCCATCTCCTGCAGCCAGGGCCAGCGGTCGATCTTGCCCTTCACGAAGCCGGTGGCCTGCAGGATCGACACCTCCCCGTTGTTGAGGAAGTCGGCCATCTTGGTGTCCCAGCCCCAGCCGGTCCAGGCGACACCGTGCTGCTGTGCCTCCTGTGTGAACGGCGCCTCGCCGGCGGCCAGCTTGCGGGCCATGTCGGCCTCGTTCTTGGCCTTGTTCATCCAGAGGAAGTTGCTCTCCTCCAGGCCCCAGTCGACGGTGATGTTGCTGACCATCATGTCGAAGCGGCCGTTGTGGTCGACGTCGGCGAAGTCGACTCCCATGCCCTTGAAGGAGCCCTTGCCGAGCACGAAGGACTTGGGCGTGGTCGGCGTGCGCTTCCCGGTGGCCTCGGTGTACTCGATGTGCCCGGGGGTCGACCGGTTGTAGAGCAGGTGGTCGTGGCCGAAGTCGTCGGCGATGTACATCTCGGGCAGGTCGTCTCCGGTCAGGTCGGCTCCGGAGATCGCGAGCGTCCAGCCGGTGGACGCGTGGTAGGGGATGGCTCCCTTCTCCTCCACGAAGGAGACGGTGGGCTCGTCGCCGACTCTCGCGCCGGTCCAGCGCAGGACATGGTCGCCGCCGGCGTTTTTCGAGTTGGACAGCGAGTCGTTCATGCCCACGTTGTCGAGACCCTTCGGGTCGAGCACATCCGAGTCCCGGAAGTAGTTCCCCACCACGACCGACGGGTGTCCGCTGCCGTCCAGGTCGCCGACGTACACCGCGTCGGTGTTCCAGCGGGGGCCGTGGTACGCGCCGTCGGAGCTCTCCGACGGCACGACCTCGCGCGGCACGTACGCGTCCGGTGAGAGGGTGGTGGCGCTGTCCTTGGCCATGAACACGACGGGCGTGCGTCCCCAGTAGGAGACCAGCAGGTCCATCCTGCCGTCACCGTTGAAGTCCCCCGGTGCGCAGCCGGTGGGCGCCATGGCGTGGTCCATCGGAAGCGGGGCCGCGTCGAGGACGAACGGAGTGAACCGGTCGTCCTTCGCTGCGGTCGGGGTGTACGTCACGACGACCTTGTCGGTACGGGTGTCGACGATGCACATCCCGTCGGCCTTCCCGTGGCCGACCAGGTCGTTGACGGCTATCCCGGCACCGACCGAGGAGATCCAGGAGCGTATCTTCTGATAGGCCGGATTCACCTTGCGAACCGTGTTCATGTGCTGCGAGTTGTAGCCGGGTGGCAGCGCGATGGGCATTTCCTGGAACTTGTACTTCGCCGCGGCGTCATCACCGCCGGCCACGGCGACGGAGGTGCGGACCGCGAAGAACAGGGACGCGGCCACCAGTACCGTCACCACACCTGGCGTCATTCTGCGAAATCGCTCGTGTTGATTCATCGCACTCCCCCTCAGTTGCCACAAAGAACTGGACGGATGTTCGGCGTGGGTTCGCGTTCCGAGAATGAGCGACGGCAGCTCACACTGCCTCTCCGACATTGCCTCACACGGGCGACACCTCAGCGGACTGCTGATTTTCGGCGGAAGACAGCACTCTCGAAGGAGGCTCACCGCCGGGAAGCCGTGACGCCGCGTCACCCGACCGACGCGGCCACGCTGATGCAGGATCTACGGCACGCGGCACACTCCACGGCCCTGGTGCATGCCGCGGGCCGGCCCGGCTCGGCCGGACAACAGTGGCCTGATGCGGCAGCGGGAACGTCCCGCCATCCCTGATGGATCAGCACGGGCGCGGTTCACCGGACAGGCGTCCGGCGCCCCGTCGGCGACGAGGGTCTTGCGCGCATGGCGGCACTGCCGCCGTCATTCCCCCCTCGGAACGGGCGCCGGCGGCTTCACGTCGCACGCCGGGTCGGCCGCGGCGGGCCGCTCAACGGTCCGTACCGCCGCGGCTCGCCCTCAGCGCGGCGGTCACCGCGTCCCGGTCCGCGCCGACGCTCACGAGGAGACCGGTCACCTGGGCTTCGAAACAGACATCCGCGTCGTAGGGCTCGATCAGGTACCCCCCGAGTTCGAGGGTGACGAGACCGTGCAGCGCGACCCACATCTGATGGGCCACGAGGAACGTGTCACCGGTGTCCAGCCTGCCCATCTCCATGCCGCGTTCCACCGCCCGCACCAGGACGTTCAGTGTGTAGCGGCCATGCTGACGGTCCTCCTCGGTCAGCGAGAAGCCTCCCAGGCCGGCACCGCCGAACATCACGCCGTAGAGGTGGCGGTGCTCCAGCGCGTTGCGCCGGTATGCCGCTCCGAGGGCGCAGATGTCCGCGACCGGGTCCGGCGACTCCCCCACGTCCCTCAGGCGCTGGTCAAGCAGTCGGAAACCCTCCTGAACCATGGCTCTGACCAGGTCGTTCTTCCCCCCGAAGTGCGTGTACACCGCCGTCGTGGAGGTACCCACCGCCGCGGCCAGGCGACGTGTCGAGAGCGCGGCGGGGCCCTCTTCCGCGAGCAACTGTGCCGCAGCCTCGAGGAGTTGCACGCCAAGAGTTGGATTCGCTGACCGTGGGCTCACCGTTGACATCCTCTCACGCCGGTGCGACTCTGGCGTAACGATGTTACGTAACAGTGATTTCATGAGGATGGACAGCGATGCCCACTCATCATCAGAACAGCACGTCACATCTGCTGAGCAGCGGTTACCAGCCGGTTACCGAGGAGGTGACCCTTCCCTTCCCGACGGTGCGCGGAAAGCTGCCCACCGAGCTCGACGGCACCTTCCTGCGGATCGGCCCCAATACGCTGGGCGGCCACGACCCGGCCCACGACCACTCCTTCGCCGGCGACGCGATGGTGCACGGCCTGCGGCTGTGCGACGGCCGGGCCGAGTGGTACCGCAACCGCTGGGTGCGCACGGACCGGGTGGCACGTGCCCTCGGTGAACTCCCCACGCCCGGACCGCGCCACGGCCTGTCGGACAACACCAACTGCGCCATCGTCCGGCACGCCGGGCACACGTATGCGCTCGGCGACGGCGGGGCACTGCCGACACGGCTCGGTGACCGGCTCGAGACGCTCGACCGGGTCGACTTCGACGGCACCCTGCCCCGCGGCTTCAGCGCCCACCCCGTCCTGGATCCGCTCACCCAGGAGATGCACGCGGTGGCGTACGAGCCGGGCCGCCCCGGCGTCGACCACCTGACGCTGGACGCGTCCGGCCGGGTGCGACGATGCGAGAACATCACGGTGAAGGACACCCCGATGATGCACGCCTTCTCGCTGACGGACCGTGACGCGATCATCTACGACCTGCCGGTCACCTACAGCGCCCGGGCGGCGGCCGCGGGCTCACGCGTCCCCTACGCGTGGAACGACGGCCACGGCGCCCGCCTCGGCGTGCTCCCCCGGGAGGGCGGGGACGCCGACGTGCGGTGGATGGACATCGCACCCTGCTTCGTCTTCCATCCCGTCAACGCCTACGGACGGGGCCGCCACATCATCGTCGACGTCATTCGCCACGAGCGCGCTTTCGATCGCGACCCCCTGCATCCCAGCGAGTCCTCGCCCACCCTGTGGCGCTGGACCGTGGACCGGGCCAGCGGCACCGTGACCGAAGCCCAACTGTCCCACCAGGTACAGGAGTTCCCTCGTATCGACGACCGGTACACGGGCGCCCCGTACCGCTATGCCTTCACGGTGGGTCTGCGCCCCGGTCAGGGCGCCGCACTCGCCGGACCCGCACTGCTGCGCCATGACCTCGTCACCGGCCGTGTCGACAGGCACGACTTCGGCGCGGGACGCGAAGGTGGCGAAGCGGTCTTCGTGCCGCGCGCCGCCGACGCCCCCGAGGCGGACGGCTGGCTGCTCGCTGTCGTCCACGACACCGCCACCGACCGCAGCGAACTCGTCGTCATCGACACCGCGGACTTCACCGGGCCGCCGGTCGCGGCCGTCCGCCTGCCGGTGCGCATCCCGCACGGCCTCCACGCACAGTGGACGGCGGCCGGCTGACGGCGCGTCACGCCCCTTGTCCACTGGCCTCCGCCAGAACGCCGAAGTGGTGCTGGCACTACGGCGCGGTCGCCGAGGAGCTGATGAGCTACCCGCCCGCGCACAGCCGAACTCCACGCCCGGCTCCTCACCACCTCGGCAGGGTCCGGAGGGACGGCATTTCGGCTCGTACCACTTCCTGACGAGGAGTCACGTCCGGACGCGGTCCGCGAGGTCACGGGCCGCACGCTCCCCGCGGCCGTCCTCCCGGCCCGTCCCATGCTGCCGTTCGCCCGGTGCAAGGACGTGCTGCAACGGGTGCGGCGCCGGCCGGGCACATATCGCGACGACAGGCCGGCGCGGCGGCCACCACCGGTTGAAGCGGCCGGTCCCACTACGAGGGCTTCCCGGCCGGCCGGCCGCCGTCATCAGCATCGGGGGCCGACGGACCACCGGGCTCTGCGTCGAGCACCTCGCCGAACCCGGTGAGTGCCAGCAGCAGCCGCAACCGCGTCCCCACGCCCCGGAGAACGAAATCCCGGCCGGCGCGCCGGGTGGTCAGCTTCAACCGGGCAAGGTGGTCAAGATCGGCCGCGCGCGGCTGAGCAACGGCGGACACGTCACAGACGACGACCGCGGCGTCCGGCCGGGCGGTCAGCAGCGCGGCCAGTTGGTCGGCAAGGAACGCCCCCGACCCAGACGGGAGCGAACGCAGGGCGAACGTCACGGTTTCCATACCGCGTCAGACGTCCGAGCGGGCCGGAACTCATCGGCACAGCATGACCAAGCTCGCGGACGCAGCTGCCCACTCCCGCACGGAATTCGGATGTTCGACAAAAAGACACGGTGGCACCGCCAGTGCGCGGACATGCGGAGCTGCCGCCGAGCCAGGCATGGGCACCACGCCGTTCAGTGGCGGTTCGCGTAACCGCTCGCCGAACCGGGACGGCGGATTTCTCCCCGCATTCCATCGGTCGCCCTGTCGATTCCGGCCGCGTCCCCTTCGTCGTAGGGATGACAGGCCGGGGCCGCCGCGGGACAGGCGGCCCCACCCCACCTCAGAAGAGGACCCGATGTCGCGCGACGCCGCCCTGCAGGCCTCCGCCCCGCTGCTGCTGGTGATCGACGCGGGTGCCGATCCGATCCCCGGCCCCTGGACGAGGGCGGCCGCCTGCCGGTTACGGCGCGAACTGACCCGGCGTCCGCCCGGCTCCGCCTGGTCCCCGGTAGGCCTGGGCGATGCCCAGCCACTGCTCGGCCCTGGTCCCCTCGGCCCGCACCGCGAGGTCAGCGTGGTGGCGGCGGCGGGAAACCAGCAGCGCGAAGTCGGCGGCCGGTCCTGTGACCCGGTCGACGGCTTCCTCCGGCCCGAAGGTCCAGGTGGTCGCGCCGGAGGGGGCGGTCAACTCGAAGCGGAACTCCTCGCTCGGCGGGACCAGTCCATGCGCCTGGTAGCCGAAGTCCCGGGTGTGCACGCCGAACCAGGCCAGGTGTCCGACCCGGTCGGTGTACTCCCGGCGTACGCCCAGCGCGTCCGCGATGTCCTGGCCGTGTGCGAAAACCTCCATCATGCCGGCCGCGGCCAGCACCGACGGCGGCAGGGGGTTGACCAGCCAAGGCACCGTGCCCTTCTGGTCGGCCGCCGCGAGCCCTGCCACTGAGGCGGCCAGCTCCTCACGCCAGCGTGCTCTCGCCGCCTGGGGACCCGCGGCGAGGAACTGGGCGAGCGCCGCGTCCACCGCCGCCTGGAAGCCGTTCCTGGCCTGCGCCGCGTACTCCGCGAAGCGCTGCGGGTCGCGCGCGGAAGTGGCGGCGAGATGGCAGACGAAAGCGAGGTGAGCGACCTGGTGCGCCACGGTCCAACCCGGGGCGGGCGTGGGCAACTGCCACTGCTGTTCGTCCAGGCCGTCGAGCAGCGCGTCGATCTCCTCGCCCTCGGCCACCAGATCCGCATATACGTCAAGGGTCTTCGTCATGGGCGGTCCTTCCGGGAAAACGGGGTTTCCTGCGCACGCCGATCACAGCGGCGAAACGAGTCTGTTGCCGGACCCGGCACTTGTCTTCTCGTCCGTTGCCCGGTCGGGATCCCCACGTCGGTGCGGAGCCCGACCGGCAGTCACGAAGATGCGCGGACCACCGCACCCACCCAGAATCGTCCACGCCACACGTACCCAAGCGCACTGACGTAGACCACCAGACGGCTTTCGCCGCGTCCGAGGGAGTCCGCCATGCCAGAGCCGGAAGGCCCGGAGTCGAGGAACGCAGTCCTCGAAGCCTTCGCCGACACGATCATCCCCGGTGAGAAGCGCCATCCGGACGACCGTGCGGTGGCCGGGGTGAGCGCGGGCGGGGGCGCGGTGGCGTCAGGCGTGATCGCCGTGCTCGAAACGCCCGAGGGCGGGATGGCCCCGGCACTCGACGACCTGGCCAGAACGCTCGACGAACACGCCGTCCGGTTCCGCACCGACCACGGGTTGCCCCCCGACGAGCGTGAGCCGTTCGTCGGACTCCGCTACGACGAACGGCTGGCGCTGGTCGGTGAACTGCTCGCGCCCGAACACCCGGAGCGCGCCATGTGGGCCGGCCTTGCGATGTTCAGCTTCATGGCCTTCGACACGGGTGCGCACATGCACACCGCGGACGCCATCGCGGCCGGCCACCCGGGCCTGGCAACCCTCGGTTTCGCCCCGCCCGGCGAGGACGGGCTGTGGCGCTTCCCGGCCTACTCCTACGGTCGGCAGCTGGCCGACATACACCCCGACACCGACCCCACCGGGAGCCCCGCGTGAACGCCACCGAAACCACGGATGTCCTGATCGTCGGCAGCGGCTTCGGCGGCGCGATCACCGCCTACCATCTCGCCGCGGGCGGGGCGCGGGTGACGGTACTGGAGCGCGGGCCCTGGTTGCGCGCCGAGGACTTCGACCACGATTTCAAGTTCGGCTCCTCGGCCACCCGCGTGTTCGACTTCGTGGTCGGCGACGGGATGAGCGTGCTCGGCGGCAACTGCGTGGGCGGCGGCAGCGTCGTCTACTTCGCCACCATGCCGCGCGCCCCGCGTTTCGTCTTCGAGCGGCACGGCTCCATCGGCCGACGGATGTGGCCGACCGTGATCGACCGCGACGCCCTCGAACCCTGGTACGACCGGGTGGCCGAGGCCCTGCCGATCACCTCCACCTCGTGGGACGAGGTGCCTTACATCGGCGGGGTCTTCGCCGCGGCGTGCAAGGCCGCCGGGCACACCGCGAACCCCTCGCCGTCCGCCGTGGACACCAGCCTGTGCACCAACTGCAACTGGATGATGTCCGGCTGCCGGTTCGACGCCAAGCGTTCCCTGCTGCTCAACTACCTGCCCGCTGCCCTTTCGCACGGTGCCGAGATCAGGCCTCTGCACGAGGTGCAGAAGATCACCAGGCTGGACACCGGCGGCTACCGGGTGCACTACAACACGATCCACGAGGTCGACTACCGGCAGCAGACAGGCTCCGGCGCCATCGACGCGAAGGTCGTGATCCTCGCGGCCGGCACCGCGGCCACCCCTGTCATCCTGCAGCGCTCCGAGGCCGAGCTCGGCACGATGCCGCACGCGGTCGGCCGCTACTTCTCCGGCAACGGCGAACGGCTGAACACCGCAGTGCTCGAGGAGGACAAGGTCAGGGAACTGCTCGGGCTCTCCCGCGACGAAGAGAACGCGTACGGCGCCTATCAGATCGGCCGCGGACCGGTCGTCGCGTCCTGGGACCGCCTCGACGCGGAGCTGCCCGAGTACGAGCGATTCTCCCTGGAGCAACTGTACTTCCCGCCCGGCTTCGGCACCATACTGGCGCAGGTCCCGGACGCGACGGGCCCGACCTGGTACGGGCCGGAGAAGAAGGAGTTGCTGCGCAAGTGGCGCTCCTGGCTGACGGTCTTCACCATGTCGGAGGACGACAACGAGGGGGTGTTCGGTCCGCCGCCGCCGACCGGCAACTCGGAGCGGCTTTCGCAGCAGTTGCTGGGCTTCGGCCGCCTGCGCTACCGGCCCACCGCGAACACGCTGCGGGGCTGGGAGGTCTCGGACGCGGCGGTCCGGCAGATCCTCGAGCACAACGGGCTGTCCCGGGTGATGCCGTGGACCAACGACGTGATCGGCGCGTACACCGTGCACCCGCTCTCGTCGTGCCGGATCGGCGACGACCCGGCGACCTCGGCGCTCGACGACCGGCACGAACTGCGCGGGCACCCGGGCATCTTCGTCACCGACGGCTCGGCCGTACCCGGGGCCCTGACGGTCAACCCGGCCTTCACCATCGCGGCACTCGCCGAACGGGCGGTGCCCGGGATCGTGCGCGCGCTGCGGGAACGCGGGGTCGATGTCCGCTACGGCGCGCCCGCGCCGGACGGCGGGGGCGCGGCCCGGCGCGGCACGGCTGCGGCCGCCCGCGCGGTCCTGGGGTGACCGGCGTGGCCCGGATCTCCGCGCGCGCCATGCGCGGACTCGCGCTCGCCCAGATCCGCCTTGTCACCCCGGTCCGGCCAGGCGACGCGGACGGGCTCACCGCCCAGGTGTACCGGCAGATGGAGCGGGAGTTCGGCGTACTGGCGCCGCCGGTGGCGCTGCACTCCCCCGCCCCCGAGGTGATGACGGCGGCATGGCTGATGCTCCGGGAGACGCTGATCGCCCCGGGCCTGGTCGACCGCGCGGTGCGGGAGGCGGTGGCCGCGGCCGTCTCGGCGGTGAACACGTGCCCGTACTGCGTGTCCGTGCACAGCGCCACGCTGCACGGCCTGGTCGGCGGCCAAGACGCGCGGACCATCGCCGCCGGACGGGTCGCGGAGGTGGCCGGGACGCGGCTGCGCGAGGCAGCGGTCTGGGCGACGGCGGCTGCCCTGCGGCCGCGGGCGGGCGAGGGCCCACACGTGCCCTTCACTGCGCAGGAGGCTCCCGAGTACGCCGGTGTGGCGGTGCTCTTCCACTACCTCAACAGGATGGTGAACACCTTCTTGGAGGACGCGCCGATGCCGGCGAGCGCGCCGCGGGCCGGGCTCGGCATGGTGCAGCGTGTGCTCAGCCACGTGATCCGCGGGGCGGGCCGGAGGATCGGCGAGGCCGGCGCCTCACTCGATCTGCTGCCGCAGGCGCCGGTGCCGGCAGACCTCGCCTGGGCCAGGCCGAACCGGACGATCGAGCAGGCCTTCGCGCGAGCCGCCGACGCGGTGGACCGGGCAGCGCGGGAGGTGGTAGCCCCGAGTGTCATGGACCTGCTTGACATGGAGCTCAAGGACTGGGACGGCCTGCCGCGCGGGCTCAGCCGCAGCTGGGTGGAATCCCCGCTCGCAGCGCTGCCGCCGGCCGACCGCCCGGCGGGCCGGCTCGCCCTGCTCGTCGCCTTCGCCTCGCACCAGATCGACGCCACGGTCGTCGAGGCCTACCGAAAGGACCGGCCGGACGACGCCGACCTGGTGGCGCTGGCCTCCTGGGCGGCGCTTTCCGCGGCCCGCCGGACCGGTAGCTGGTTGCCGGTGGGACTCGACGCGAAAGATGGGCATGGCGCCTGATCGCGAAGCTGGACCGTCCCGTTCCCGTGGTGGGCGGGGCGGCGCCCCGCGGCCCTGGCACGTCACCGGCCCTCCCCCTCACGCAGGTGAACCTCCCACCGGATGCCGCCAGACGTGACCCGGATCTCCTAGCTTCGCCGGGGTCGGGACGGTGGCGTGGAGACCGGTCATCTGCACAGGATGGCAACAGCGGGGGCCATGCAGGAGTCCGGGCGACTGCCGGGCATCAGCCGTCTGTAGTTACCTGTCAGTTGGGGTATCTCACGGAGCGATGCATTCCGAAAGGACTAGCCAGAGTTGCCGCTTCGGATCGTCGAACGGCTTACAGAGAAGCGGGTAACGGGTAGGTTCGGATCGTAGCTTGCTCACTGAGCCAACCCGGCCCGCCTGGTTTGGCGATAGGCCGGCAACTCGTTTCGGAGGAACCCGTGAGGGGCGTCGCTGCAAAAATGAGGGAACAACCGCCTTACTTCACGCAGCCCGTACACGTGAAAGACCTCTCACCCGCGGATTCTCCGCGGCTGAACGGGGTCGACGAGGCTCACGCGCAGCACCTTGCCGAAGTCTACTCATCACTGCCACCGATACTCGTTCACCGCCCCTCCATGCGGGTAATCGACGGAATGCATCGCGTCAGGGCGGCGGTGATACTCGGACTGGATACGGTCGATTCCCAGTTCTTCGACGGCTGCGAGGCCGAGGCATTCATCCAGTCGGTCACCCGGAACATCGCTGACGGTCTGCTCTTGTCGCTCGCCGACCGCAGGGCGGCCGTCCGCCGTATCCTCACCAGCTTCCCCTCCATGTCCGACCGGAGCGTCGCCGTCTACACCGGCCTCGATGTCGGAGTCGTAACCGAGGTTCGCCGGCATGCGGCTGCCGATTCACCGCGGCCGAACCTCCCCGTCGGCGGCGGTGGCA
This sequence comes from Streptomyces sp. NPDC047079, assembly GCF_040643755.1. NCBI lineage: Bacteria > Bacillati > Actinomycetota > Actinomycetes > Kitasatosporales > Streptomycetaceae > Streptomyces > Streptomyces sp. NPDC047079. Next base: position 267,036 of record NZ_JBEYUZ010000004.1, on the reverse strand, counting down.
TATTGCCTCCGCCGGCCTGCACCGCCGAGCGCGGACAGACCGCCAATCCCCTGGCCAACACCCCCGAGAGGCTGCTGAGACCGATTGCACAGGAGAGGGGGCTGCCATCGCTGGGCACCGCCCAAAGCGTTCGGGAGCGCCTGCGCAGGGAGGAGGAGCGGCCCCCCGACGCTCAGCCGCGCATGGTGTCCCCGCACACGCCCACTGCTTGGCACGCCCAGGTGCGCTCCGCCCGGCCCACGACGGCGCGCACGTCTCGGGACCTCTTGCGGATTCTGCGCAACAACCCGTCCCTCCGGGACTCGCAATCCGGGCGGGATTTCCTCCGCTGGCTCCACGGCCATTTCATCACCGATGATGCCTGGAAAAAACTCGTAGAGAACGTCCCTCCGCACTGCACGGAGACCGTGGCGGAAATCGCCATGAAGTGCTCGGACACCTGGCGGCGCTTCGCCGAGGAACTCTCGGAAAAGAAGAGGATCCATCCGGTGCCCGCGGGCCGTTCCCGCGGCTGAAGTCTTCGAAGGGGTATCCATGACCACCGCCTCCATGGAGATGGCAATCCTCCGGGTCATCAACGATATGCATGATCGCCTTGATCAGGACCTGACCATCGACGACCTGGCCAGGACTGCAAGGTTCAGCAAATTCCACTTCACCCGGGTGTTCCGGGAGGTGACCGGTATCTCCCCGGGACGCTTTTTGTCCGCGCTCCGCATCCAGGAGGCAAAGCGCCTTCTTGTCAGTACCGACCGCAGCGTGGCAGATATCAGCGCCCAGGTCGGGTACAGCAGTGTGGGGACATTCAGTTCACGATTCAAAGAATGCGTCGGTCTGCCGCCCAGCAGATTCCGAGAGCTGGACGGGGACTTCAGGAGCGTGAGCGCACAGCCGTCACGTGGGAGCGGCGCCGGGCCCGGTGCGGCCCCCTCCCTCTCCGTGCAGGGTCGCATCGTGCTGCCCGCGGACCGGCCCCTGGGCCAGGTCTTCGTCGGGCTCTTCGCGAGCCCCATACCTCAGGGCAACCCCGTTCAGTGCACCATCATGGACGGGCCCGGCCCGTTCGAACTGCACGAGGTCAGGCCGGGCACTTGGTATCTGCTGGCGGCCTCCGTTCCCTATGGAAGCCCGTCCGTCCTGGCCGGGCGCGGACGGGGAGCCTCGGAGAACCTTTCCGTTGGACGATACGGGCCCGTCACGGTCCGGCCCGAGGTGTTGCTGATGCCTGCCGACGTCGTCCTCCGCCCGGCGAGCCTGTTGGATCCGCCGGTGCTGATCGCCGTGCCCGGCAGCAGGGCAGCACGTACCACGTCCGGGGCAGCGAGCCGCCGGCGTGTGGCGGCCGCGATCAGTGCGCCCGTGCCACGGTCATCGGCAGCCGGTCTGTGACCGGTTCCTCCCCCGGCCGGCCCCGGGCGCACAAGCGGCCTCCGAGCCCGCGCCGCCGTTCGGCCTGCGGCTGAGCGCAACCTGATCGGCCTGATGATGCCCTGCCCGTTCCGGTCCGGCCGGCGACGGTCGAGCGGCCGCTGGGGACGGCCCGGTCCAAGGATGGTGCCGTCCCGGCGTGGCGACCGCGCCCGATGGCACCCATCGTCGTCAGCACAGCGGCCGGGCTCCAGCTCACCAGCCACGGCGGCTTGCCACCCGTGCGCGGCGCCGCCGGTCCAGCGCTGCGGCCGGCGGCTCAACGGCGGATGCCGCGAGCCCTCTCACGGCGCGAAACAGCGAAACACCGGCACGGCAGGGCCCGTTCCGTGACGTCGCCGCGACGGACCAGGTCCGCAGAGCTGCCAGGTGACGACCCGGATGCCGCGGCTCAGTCCTCCGCGGGTACGGACTGGCCCAGCTTGCGGCCTTCGCCGACGGGGCCGCGGTAGGCCTGCGCGACGTCCAGCCACTGCTCGGCGTCCTCGCCGGCGGCGGTCAGGGCGGTCGTCGTGGTGGCGGCGCCGGACGCCCAGCAGGCGGAAGTCCTGCGCGGGGCCGCTGATCGTCTGGGCGTCCTCTGCACCAACGCTCCACGGCTCGCCCGAAGATGCGGTGAGCTCGAAGCGGAAGGGCGCGGCGGGCGGGGTCGGGCGAGCCCGCCGTTCGCGATCAGGTTCGGACCATCGGACGGTGCGGAGACCTTCGCCGCGGCATGGGGAGATCGCATCTCGGAAGTGCCCTGTCGGTCGTACGTGCCCGAAGCGTGGAGACTCCCCGCGTGGCAGTCGCAGGGCACTTCCTCGTTCCCGGCAACATCACCGCCGGATATCGGCCGGTGGATCCGGGCTCAGCGGGTGCGGTGCACCAGGGCATCTTCATCGAAGACGACGCGGCCGCGCTCGTCGTACCGCAGCGGGCCAAGTGTGCGATCACCACCCGGCTGCCGCGTACGCAAGGGCATTCCCTCACGCTGCAGCAAGCGAGAGCCCTCCCGTCTCGGGGCGGAGCTGAGCAGGCGGTGTGCGTAAGCCGCGGACACCAGGGTCATGTGATGGTGCCATCCGGGGTAGGAACGCCCCTCGAAGTCGAGCAGGCCGACGTGCTCCTCCATGTCCCGCACCGCCCCTGCCGTGCGGGACAGCAATCCTGCCAAAGCGAGTACATCCTCCGTAGAGGTGTCCAGCATATTGGTGAGCCACAGCTGAGCCGAGCGGCCCTTCGCGCCGTTGCGCACCGCGAGCAGCCGGTAGGTGCGCAGGGTCGCTCCGGAACTCTGTTCGGGCACGTGCACGAAGCAGGACGTCACCGTCTCGGCGCCGAGGTGACCGATCCCGGCCACATCCTCGGTGCGGACCGGGAAGCCCGGGTCGCGATCATGGAGAGTGCAGGCCGACAGGAGCGGCCCGTGGAAGGAGGCGCTGACATGGCAGGGCGTCCTCGGGCAGCACCCGAGAATCTTGAGGTTTCCCGGCACGGCAGTGACGAACTCGCGCTCCATCAGGGCAAGTCGGCCGATCACCACGCTCGCACCGGATGAGCTGTCCAGGTCGGCCACAACAGGCAGTGGCCTCGACCGGGCACCTGCGGCGCCCGGGCCGGCCAGTTCCAGCACGTGCGTCGCGAACGGCCAGGCCCGCGCCTCGTCCGGTATGCGGGCGCGCGCCCGCCGCAGCGGATCCCTGGTCCACGCCCGGGGAAGCAACAGGCTCCAGTCCACCGGTAGAGCGGCGTCGTCGGACGCCAGGAAAGCCCCGACGCCCACCTGACAGGTCACCGAGCGCCCTGTGGAAGCCAGGTAGCGGCGGTGCACTCCGCAGGAGTGCTGCCCGCGCTTGCGCAGGATGGCCTGGTCGATCACCATCGCCCGCAAGGGCAGTTGCTGCTCGACCCAACGGGCCAGTTCCTCCCGGACGGGCATCCAGTCCCACGGGCTCGTGTTGATGAACTTCTGCAGCGACTGGGGGGCAGTGCGAGATTCCGAGGCCGCCGCGGCAATACGCCGCACGGACTTCTTTCCCGGCGCAGTGAGCAGCCCCTCCAGATAGATGTGCGCCCAGCGGCGTTGATCGGCCCTCGGCAGGTGCTCGAATAACCTCCGGGCGAACGCGGGCAGTGAGGCCTGCGTCAGAGTCCTGGCAGGCGTCTCCATGGCATCTCCCCCATCCTCGCAAGAGCAAGCATCTGCCGAGGTGCAAAAATAAAACGGGTACCCTCATTTTTCTAGTCCGCGACAGGGGCAGCTTCCCACTTCGCCACCTCGATACATGCCAAGAACCGACATAGCCGTATTCAACCACGCAAAAGTAAGCAAGTGGATAAGATCCGGTAACGGCGTTGCTGGTTCTCGAACCGGTGCAAAATTGGACAAATTGACCTGTGTGCGGGCCTGTTGACTTGGACCCACACCTTCCTGCATCCATCAACAAGCACCCAGCCGGAGAAAATATGGTGAAACAAGACAGAGCTCTACGGACGCGTACTGCCATCATCCGGGCCGCCGCCATCGAGTTTGACCAGGACGGCTATGACGGTGCCTCGTTCTCTCGAATCAGCAAAGCCGCAGGCGTGTCCATGGGCTCATTAAGTTTCCATTTCGCGACAAAGGCAGAGATGGCGGATGCCGTACAGGAAGAGGGCGGCATTCTCATAAAAGAGGCCGTACAGCACGTCATCGCGCAGACGGCACCACCGCTCACCCGGGTCGCCGACCTCACGCTCGACCTGGTCCGGCTCCTGGAGGCAGAGCCCTCGGTTCGTGCCGCCGCCCGTCTCGCCCGGGAACGGACTGCTCCGTCGTCATGGCCGAACAGTTGGCTCCCGGCCGTTCAGAAGCTCCTCGACGAGGCTCACACAGCCGGCCAGCTCCGCAGCAGTGCCCCGCCCGAGGACGTCACCGCCCTGGTGGAGTACCTGACCAATGGCGCCGAGGCACACCTGCGCAGCAGGCCGAAGACCGAGCCCGGGCACGGAGGGACCGTGAAGCAGCTCGAACGTCTGTGGCACCTGGCCCTGACGGGCGTGTCAGCGGAACAATCGGCCTGAGACATCACCACCGTCCGGCAAACAGGGCCACGCGGAGGTTCCCCTTGGGCGTTCTGTGAAGGCCCGTGGCGAGGTTCCGCAACGCGCTCCTGATCGCCGCCACTTCCTGGTCGGCGCGGTTCGTGGACATGGCCATCGGTGACGACGTCGGGGACACCCTGCTGGGCACCGTCGCCAAGGACACTCCGATCGCCTGCGTCCTGGCGGGCCTGGCGTTCGCGCCGGCCGCCGCGCTGCCTGACAGCCCGCGAAGACCGAAGAAAAAGCTCATGCGTTGTCCGTGCTCCTCAGTACCCGGATCTCGCCTCGGGGATCCTCCGGTCCCCCTCACACGATGACGCCCTTTGCCTCCGGCTCGGGGCCGGCACCACCTCTCGCCTCGGGGATTGCCAACCCAGGCGATCGCCCATGCCGGGCACACACGCCGGTCGCCCCAGTCGACAGTCGACTGGGGCGATTCCGCGACGCGCGCCGCGGGTTATGCCGCCGTCGTCTGTGCGGACCAGGTCTCCACCGGGCTGATCGGCACCAGCGGCGGCGGCGTCGGACTCTTGGCCGGTCCCCGCAGCGCGTTCCACAGCACTCGCGCTATGAACGCGGGTCTCTGCAGCGACTCGGGCCTGTCGATCAAGCCGGCCGTGCGCATGTACGCGGCGGCGACCTTCTTGTCGCGGGTCGCGGCGATCTGAACCAGCTTCAGGAACTTCTGCGCCGCCTTCACCTGCAGCGTGCGCTCGCCCTCGACCCCGGGGAAGCTCAGGTCGACGATGTTGGTCATCTCCCAGGCCAGGTCGATGACGTTCTTCGCCAGGTCCTGGAAGTACAGCAGCGGCTGCGGCGCGGCCCCGCTGTGCAGGTGTCCGCGCAGGATCAGCGCCGACAGCGCCGCCACCGTCATGCCCTGCGCGTACACCGGGTTGAAGCAGGTCACCGCGTCACCGACGACGACCAGGCCGTTGGGGAAGCGGGTCAGCTTCTCGTAGCGGCGGCGCAGTGTGGTGGGGAAGCGGAAGGCGACCGGCTCGTCCAGCGGCTCGGCGTGCTGCAGCGTCTCCCAGATCTCCGGCGCGGCGAGGGTCTTCACGAAGCCGTAGAAGCCCTGCTGGTCGGTCGGCGGGTGGTCGCCGAGTATGCCGTAGGCGGTCAGCTCGACGCGGCCGCCGTCGGTCTTGGTGAAGATCGCGCCGCGCGGCAGCTTGGCGTTGGCGACCGGGTTGATCGACAGGTCGTGGCCGTACGGGTCGGCCTTGAGCCTGTAGTGCTGGGTGACGTAGCCGAGGCCGACCTTCTTGCTCTCCTCCTCGACCGTTTCGTAGCCCAGCTCCTGCAGCCACACCGGGGTGCGCGACCCGCGGCCGGTGGCGTCGACCACCAGGTCGGCCTCGATGGTGTGCTCGTGCTCGTGACCGTTTGCCAGCACGCGCACACCGACGACGGTGCCCCGGTCCGGGGTGGTCGCCAGGCCGAGGATGCCGTGCTCCTCCACGAACTCCACGTTCGGCAGCGCCGCGGTGCGCCGGCGGATGTGCTTCTCCAGCATCGGGCGGCTGGCCGCCACGCAGGTCAGACCCGCGTCCTCCTGCTTGATGCGCACGCCGTTGAAGTACCAGCGCACATCGCCGCACAGGTCGCCGGTGGGCACCCCGTCGGCGAAGATCTCCTGCGTGATCCCGGGGTAGAACTCCTCCATGACCAACTGGCCGCGGGCCAGCAGGCCGTTGATGTGCTTGCCCTGCGGGCAGCTGCGCCGCGGCTCCTCGGCGCCGAGCAGCCTGTCGCGGTCGATGATCTGCACCTCGTCGTAGGCGTCGGCGAGCACCCTGGCCGCGAACAGGCCCGCAATGCTGCCACCCAGTACCACCGCGCGGGATTTCGTAGAGTCGCTCACGGATTCTCCAAGTGGGTGTGTCAGGTTGCCAGCCGGTGCGTCCATCGTTCCGCTGTGCCACGTGCGCCTGCATCTCCGCGGTTGCCAGGGAGACGGCAGTGGATCGAACGCGTGCGCCTCATCGCCCGTGATCGATGCCGGCGTCCTTGGACAGCCGAAGGATCGGCCTCGCGAGCATGGGCAGGGCGCGTCCCGGTCTCCGCCGCGTACGGGACATGGCGGTGCCCGCGATGGACGAGGGGAGCGTGGATCTCGTCGTTGAACACCCGGCCACGATGACGTTCGACGACCTGTACGACCGTCAGGAGCAGAGCCGAGCCACCCCCGTGTGCGGGCTACCGCTCAGCTCTCGGCACAAGGTGGTTTTCGAAGATGAAACGGCAACTCATGGCGCCCGATGATGCACGTGTGCCCTGATGCCGTCCGCAGGACATGACAGGCGCACCGGAGAACGGTTTGCCGAGGCGGCGCGCGTGGCAGTTGCCTGATACCAGGATTCCCGCGTTTTCGGCGGGAGGCCAGGAGCGTTGGGCTTGCCCTGGACCTGCCGCTGCGGCCTGAGGGGAAGGCAATCAGTGTGAGCGGCGACTTCATCCGTCGACGGCTGCGCGCGGGTTCGTTCGCGCAGGTCCGGTACGTGACCCCGATCCGTTACCCCGAGGCGCGGGGCGTCGTCGCCGACGTCTACCGGGGCGTGGAGCACGACTTCGGGGTGCTGGCCCCGCCGATCCTGCTCCACGCCCCCTGCCCGGACCTGCTGGCGGCGAGTTGGGTGATGATGCGCGAGGCGCTGCTGGCGTCACGCCGCGCCAGTCGCAGCGTCAAGGAGGCGGTGGCGACCGCGGTATCGGTCAGCAACACCTGCCCGTTCTGCGTGACGGTCCACAGCGCCACCCTGCACGGCCTGATCCGTGGCCGCTCGGCGGCGGCCGTCGCCGCGGACCGGCCCGGCTCGGTCGACGACAGCCGGCTGCAGGACGTGGCGACCTGGGCCATGGGTGCCGCCGGCACGCTGTGCGCGCGGACGGGCGGCGGCGCGGAGCCGCCCTTCCCCCCGGAGCAGACCTGCGAACTCGTCGCGGTGGCGACTCTGTTCCACTACCTGAACCGGATGGTGAACATCTTTCTCGGCAGCGCGCCGCTGCCGCCCCGGGTCCCCGGCAAGGCCCTGCGACCGGTGGCGGCCCTCCTCAGCAGCCTGATCCGGGCGGCGGCGCCGGCGGTCGGCGACCCCGGGGAGTCGCTGGACCTGCTGCCGTCGGCGCCGCTGCCGCCGGACATGGCCTGGGCCCTGGGCGATGACGTGGTGGCACAGGCCTTCGCGCGGGCCGCGGCGGCTGCCGACCTCGCGGGCGAGGCGTCGGTGCCGCCCCGGGTCCAAGAGCTGGTACGGCAGCTGGTCGACGCCTCCGACGGGCTGCCGAGCGCCGACGGTCGGGCGGCGGTGGAGGCGGCCGTCCAGACGCTGTCAGAGCGCGAGCGGGACGTCGGGCGGTTGGCGCTTCTCACGGCTCTGGCCTCCTACCAGGTGGAGGAGTCCGTCGTGGGGTGGTTCCGGGAGCGGCAGGGCTCTGATGCGGCCCTGATCGAGGTCACCGCCTGGGCGAGCATGGTCGCCGCCCGGCGGGAGGCCGGGCGGCTGTGGGCCGGTGCCTGTGCGGCACGGTGCGAGTACCGGCGGGCCTGACCCGCCGCATCGCGCCGGCACTCACCGAACGCTCACCGAATCAGCTGATCTTCCCGGCCCTGCCGGTCCAGTCCTCGTGGCGGATTCCGCGACGTCGCGAACCGGCGAGAGCACGCCTCGCCCCGGGCTTCACGAAGCGGGCTGTCCGCCAGGCTCCGCGTCCAGAGCAACGGCCGAGCCGTGGTCTCGCAGGCCGGGTCGGTCCTGCGGGTCGAAATGCCCGCGAACATCGGCCCCGACCGGGCCCTCTCCGCAGCGCTCGCCCCCTGGCGCGAACCGCCGGCCGTCCACGACCCGGGCAAGGTCGCCTTGGGCCTCGCGCCGGCGGTCGCGTTCGGCGGGGACTTCCTCGCCGACGTCGCGCACGGCCCGGAGCAGTGGCACCCGGCGCCCAGCCGACGCGACACCCGGGCCGCCGGCAGGCCCGCCCTCAGCCACAGAAAGCGAAACGGTCCACCGACTCCGTCGACTGACCGTCAGGCAGGATCGAGGCTAACCGACGTCTCGCGTCGCCAGCCGGGAGGCCAGGGTCCGGGCGTCGGGCACCGCCAGCAGTACCGGCGGATCCATGATCCGTGCCGAGCTCAGCAGCACGTCGACCTTCCGCACCGTCTGGTTCCCCTCGCGGCCGGTGACGATCGGCCCCTTCGACCCGACCATCATCGGTTCGCGCTCCACGGCCGCGACTGCCCGCGACGGGTTCGGCACGTCATGCGCGAGCCGGTGTGCGTGGACGTACCACGATCCCTTCGGCACCCGGTGCAGCTGGTAGTGGCCGGGGCGCTCCAGCAGCATGCTGCGAACCGGCGCCCCCTCGGGGAGCCGTCCGGGGAACAGGCCGACGAACACCGGTCCGCCGCGCTCCTCGTGCGCACGCACCACGCCCTCGACCAACGACGCAGACGTGTCGGCGGCGGACTCCGTGGACTCCGGCGGGGCCGGGTCGGGGAGGTGGGTGGCGAAGCCGCCCTGCTTCCGGTACTGGGACGGGGACATTCCGACGCTGCGGCTGAAGCGTGAGCTGAAGGTGCCGACGCTGTTGAAGCCGACCAGGAAGCTGATGTCCGCGACGTTCAGGTCGGTGGACACCAGGAGCTGCTTGGCCCGCTGCAGGCGGATCGCCGACAGGAACCGGCCCGGTGACAGGCCGGTCACCCGTTGGAAGACCCGGGTGAAGTGGAACTTGCTGAACATGGCGGCCTTCGCCATGTCGTCCAGGGTCACCGGCTCTCCGAGCCGGTCGTGCATCGTGGTGATGGCACGCTGCACCGCCTGTTCCACGGTCTCGTCCATGGCATGGCTCCGATTCCTCAGTGCGACGGTCGCCGTCGGCGGAGCCCGGGCAGGTCCGGTGCCCCGGTGTCTCCGAGACCGGCGAAGTGGGGGTCCGGTGATGCCTGGGGCGTCGGCGGACCTCACCTGGGTCTTCAGGTCTTGGGCTCGGCGATATGCGGGTGGATCGGTGGTTCTCGATGCGGATCAGTGCATGTGCTTCGTGCGGGTCGCCGCGGCACCGCCTGGTCCGTGGCCGCGGGTCGGCGGGGCGCGGGCGGTGCGGCGCCCGCCGTGCCGGCCGCGACGGCCGGCTGGGGTCCGCGTGCGGCAGGCGAATGACGCGTCGGAATGTCCTGTCGGTGCTCAAGCTCTGCGCATCAGCATGCAGAGACCCCTTATCGAGAACGTCTCCCGGAATGCCGTTGTGGGACTGAAGCGGCTCTGGCGCTGGTGGGAGGTCCTGAGGTCAGCACTTTGAGACATGGAATCGCCGGGACCCGAGTCGGGCGGGCGCCCGGGTCGGCGCCGGCAATCTCGGAGACGACACGGCGATGCCAAGGCTCTTAACGTCAGGGATCATCCGGCCCGTCGTGAGGGGCGTGTGGTTCACCGTGCGGGGCCCGGACGCCGTGCCGGTGGCGGCCGGCCCTAGACGACAGATCCCCCTTCCCCAGGAGGTGTCCCGTGTCCGACATCGAAGTACCGACCAGACAGGAAATGGTGCGCCGGGTGGCTGAGCTGGCGCCGCTGCTGCGCGGGCACGCCGCCTGGAACGAGGAGCACCGGCGCATCCACGACGAATCGATCGAGGCGCTGACCGACGCCGGCGTCTTCAAGCTGCGCGTCCCGACCCGCTACGGCGGTTTCGAGGCGGACAGCGCGACCCTGGTCGACGTCGCCACCGAGCTGGGCCGCGCGGACGGCTCCACGGCCTGGGTGGCCTCGGTCTACTGGATTCCCGGCTGGATGGCCTGCCTGTTCCCCGACGAGGTACAGGACGAGGTCTTCGCTCGCCCGGACGCCCGGGTGTGCGGGACCCTGAGCCCGTCGGCGACCGCCACCCCCGCCAAGGGCGGTGTCGTCGTGAACGGCAAGTGGGGCTTCCAGAGCGGCTCGCAGCACGCGCACTGGCAGGAGATCATCGCGATCCTGGTGCCGCCGGAGGGTCAGCCCTATCCGATCGTCGCGCTGGTGCCGATGTCGGACCTGCTGATCGTGGACGACTGGCACACCACCGGGCTGAAGGGCACCGGCAGCGTCAGCACGGTGGCGCAAGACGTGTTCATCCCGGCCGAGCGCGTACTGCCGCTGCCGGCGATCCTGGACGCCCAGTCCGCGTCCAAGCTGAACGCCGACTCGGCGATCTACCGCGCACCGCTGCTCCCGGTGGCCTCGGCCTCCGCCGTGGGACCACTGGTCGGCATGGCCCGCGGTGCGATGGACGCCTTCGTCAAGCGGCTGCCCGACCGCAAGATCACCTACACCGCCTACGAGAAGCAGTCCGAAGCGCCGATCACCCACCTGCAGATCGCCGAGGCGGCGATGAAGATCGACGAGGCGGCGTTCCACGCGCACCGGCTGTCGGCCACCCTCGACGCCAAATGCGCCGAGGGCTCGGCGTGGGACGTCGGCGAGCGCGCGCTGGCCCGAGCCGACCTCGGCGCTACCGGTCGGCTGGCCAAGGAAGCGGCGGACATCCTCGGCACCGCCAGCGGCGGTTCCTCGATCTACACCAGCGTGCCGATCCAGCGCTATGTCAGGGACCTGAACGCGGTCACGCTCCACGCCCTGATGCACCCGAACACGAACGCAGAGCTCTACGGACGCGTGCTGTGCGGCCTTGACCCGAACACCGCCTACATCTGAGACAGGAGTGAGCACATGAGCACGGACACCCACACCGAGTCGAGTACCGCCGCGCCCGAGGCTGACATGGCGGCGATCGCCGCGCTGACCCAGAAGGTGGTCGCGGCCTGGGCCTACAACGACGCCGAGTCCTTCGCCAACGTCTTCGTCGAGGACGGCACGATGATCCTGCCCGGCATGTACCTCAAGGGCCGCGACGCGATCCACACCTACCTGGTCGAGTCCTTCGCCGGGCAGTACAAGGGCACCCAGGTCACCGGACGCCCGCTGGACTTGCGCCTGCTCAGCGCGGACTCCGGCATCCTGATCACCCAGGGCGGGGTGCTGCCGGCCGGCCACAGCGAGGTGCCGGACGAGCAGTCGATCCGGGCGTCCTGGGTGGTGGTCAGGCGAGACGGGGAGTGGCGGCTGGCCGCCTACCAGAACAGCCACGCGCAGCTGAAGCTGCCCGCCCCGGGCGGGGCTGCCTCAGTACGGTGACTTCGCATGACCGACACCGAGATGGAGATCACCGCCGACCTGGTCCGCGGCCCGCTGCAGGAGCAACTTCCAGACCTTGCAGGGCTGACCATGTCGTCGTGGCGGAATGCGGTGATCTCCGAGTCGCGCGCCGGGCGGGCAGTGCCGCTCGTGCTTCGCTGACCAGCCGCGTCGCACGGGCAGACCGGTGCGGCCCTCGGTGAGTACCAGTGATCCGTCGTTGAGCCACCGGTCCACAGTGGTGCGCGAGATGGCGTTGCCGCCGGCGAGGGCGGACAGGTGCTGGTCGTCCCGCAGCGCAGCCGGCACGATCACCGCGATCCGCCCCGCTGGGAGCTTGCGCCACCGCGACCCGATCTTCTTCAGGCGAGTGCGCGACAGCCCGGTCGGGAAGCGCAGGGTCTGCGTGGACAGCGGCAGCCGGCACTGGTAGGCAAACTCGATGTGGTCCCCGGCCGGGACGGTTGTGTAGGCATACTTCATCAACCCGGGCCGGGGGCCGCTTGGTTACGGGGCCGGGGCAGGCACATCACGGCCGGGCGGTGAAGGTGCCGTTGTGCAGCCGGCCGCGGGCGGCCGGCTTCGACGGCTTCCCGCGCAACGGTTCCGGCCGGCCCGACACCGAGTGTCGATACCCAGCTCGGCGCTGACCGACATACCCGACCTCAGGCCGGTCGAAGGCACCTGACCCGTCGTCCGCCGCCCCGGCCTCATACTCACGACATCAGGCCAACAAAGGTCCGCAACGACTGAAATCAGCTCAATGAACCGCGGATGCGTGACCCGCATGTGGTGGTGTGGAGGGGCCGGGTCGCCCGGCCCCCCTGCCCTATGCGTGGGGAAGGGCCCTGAGGTCAGAGCTCGAGCATCGCCTTGCCGACCTCGTCGGCGGACGCGGCGGGGATCGCGGTCGCGGCCTGCTCGAGCACGAGGAGCCGCGCGCCGGGGATCTCACGCGCGAGCGCCTCACCACAGCCGACCGGGAAGAACCGGTTGCGACGACCGTGCACCACGAGCGTCGGCACCGCGAGTTCGGGCAGGCGCTCGCGCCAGCGGGGCGCGCAGTCCAGGCTGGCGAACACGGTGCCAAGCTGGTTGGCCATCTGGACAGAGCGCGATGTGCCCGGCGTGCGGTCGAAGATCCGCCCGGCGATGGTCCGTGCCGCGTCGGGGTCGTCACCGAAGACGGCAGCTCCGGCAGCCGCCCACTCCGCCACCGAGGCACGGTCGGACCAGTCGGGCTTCGGGAGCTGGAACCGTTCCTTCATCGCCGCCTGGTCGTGGTCGGGCAGGTCGTCGTCGACCGGGCCGGGGGCGACGGACCGCGTCCCTGCGAGGGTCAGTGCGGAGAACGCCTTCGGGTGGTCGAGGGCAGCCACCTGGGCGACCATCCCGCCGACACCGATGCCCGCCAGGTGGGCGGGGCGGTCGTCGAGCCCGCGGGCCAGCGCGGCCGCGTCGGCGGCAAGGTCCCGGAGCGTGTACGCGGGCGCGCCGGGGTCGACGGTCGTCGACGCGCCGGCGTCGCGCAGGTCGTAGCGGACGACGTGACGTCCGCCGCGGGCGAGCGCCTCGCAGAGCGCGTCGGGCCAGGACAACATGGTCGTGCCGCCCGCGAGCAGCACCAGGGGCGCCGCCTCGTCGCCGAAGTGCTCGACGCCGAGCGTGACGCCTTCGGGCGTGCGGAACGTGTCAACTGTCGATTTCATCGTCAACCTCCAGGACAGCCGGTGCCGACGGCATCAGCGGTCCATCGATGTAATGGTTTTCAGCCGCCGGAAGACGGCTTTGCCGACGAGGTGGGAGACACCTCGTCGGCAAGGCCGTCCTCGCCCTATGCGGCCGCCGGCTCCGGTGCCGGTTCCCCTTCCGGGGGCCCTGCCGGCGCCTGACGGGGCATCAGCGTGACGAACGGGATGCTGAGGGCCGTGGCGGCCAGGACGACGACGAGAGTGACCTTCATCGCGTGGCCGTATCCGGAGGCCGCGTACTCGAAGAAGATCGACGAGACCCCGGCCGAGCCGATCGCCGTGGAAAGCTGCTGCATCGAGCCGAGCGAGCCACTGGCGCTGCCCGCTTCTTCAGGCTTCGCGTCACCGAGGGCGACGGTCGGGATCGTGGTGTAGCACAGGCCGGTGCCGATGCCGATGACCAGGAACGCCGGGGCCAGCGCCCACAGGCTGACGTGCGTCCCGTAGTGGTTGACGAGTGCCAGGACCCAGCCGCTGCCGATGATGCTGACGCCCAGGCCGATGAAGACGAGCGTGCGGCCGAGCTTGGTGACCAGGCCGCCCATGGCGGCGAACGTGGAGATGATGAGCCCCGCGGTGAGCGGCACCATGTTGAGCGCGGCGGTCCGCGGGCTGGCGTGCAGCCCCTCCTGCATGAACAGCGACAGCACGAAGAACAGGCCGGTGCCCGCGGCGAACGAGACCAGGCCCACGAGCATTCCGGAGGTGAAACCCCGGTTCTTCAACAGCGAGGGCACGATGAGCGGGTTGGCCGCGGTGCGCTGACGGTAGGCGAAGGCGACGAAGAGCAGGACGCCGGCGGCGATCGAGGCGATGGACACGGCTTTCCAGCCGTTGGTCGAGCCCTCGATCAGGCCGTACAGCAGCCCGAGCATGGCCAGCCCGAGCAGGCCGGAGGCCCACCCGTCGATGACGGTGGACCGGTCGCCGTCGTCGCGCGGCAGGAGTCTGGCGGCCAGAAGCAGCCCGGCGACGCCGAGGACGATGTTGAGAAGGAAGACCGGGCGCCAGTCCAGGCCGAACAGGTTCGCGTCGATGATGACTCCGGCGAGGACCGGGCCGACGACAGCGGAAACACCGAGAACCGGGCCGAACAGGCCGAACGCCTTGGCGAGCATTTCGGGGCTGAAAACCTTCGTCATGATCGCCATGCCCTGCGGGATGAGCAGAGCGCCGAACGCCCCCTGGGCGATCCGGGCGATGATGATCAGGATCGGGTCGGGGGCGAACCCGGCCAGTGCCGAGGCGAGGGTGAACCCGCCGATGCCGAGCAGGAAGAGCTTGCGTTGGCCGAACTTGTCACCCAGCCGTCCGCCGACCAGGAGCAGGACGCCCATGGCGATCATGTACGCTGGCCCCAGCCACTTGATCAGGCTCACTCCGCCGTGGAGATCGGCGGCGATGGTGGGGGCCGCGATGTTCGTGATCGTCCCATCGATCACATCGAGAGCGTCGACAACCAGCACCAGTCCCAGGATCGCCCACATCCGGCGGCTGGAGACGCGTGCGGTGTCCGTGGCCGAATTCTGTAAACTAGTCAAGAGAAACGTCCCTCTCGGTTCCGTCAGGGGCGCCCGCCCTGGGCGCTTTCGGCTTCGCGAACACTACTGGGCCGTCCGACGCTACTGGCGCAGTTTTTACGACACGTGCCGATCCAGTGTCTGTCCGTCGACCTCCTCCAACACGGACGTGGCCAGCTCCGGCGTCACGGCGTCGGGCCGCTGCGCGGGCGGCGGGGGTGTGACCCGGCACCGTTCCGGAACGCTCCCGGGCAGCACGAAGCCCGGATCGTCGGTCAGCACCGAGATCGCGACCGCGTCGGAGGGCACCTTCACGGGCTGGTCGTTGCGGCAGGCCAGCAGGAAGGCCAGCCAGGTCCGGTACGACACCAGCAGCTCGGAGAAGGCGAGAGGGGGCTTGCTGAGGCCGAGCCGCTTCGCCACCTCCGCCAGGTCCTGGCTCATGAGCTGCTCCATCCCGGCGATGCAGGACCACGGATCGCCGTCCAGGTCAGGACAGGGACGGCGGCCCGCGCCCAGCTTCCCCTGGAACTCGGCGAAGATCTCGGTGACATGGTCCGTATCGGGCCAGGTCGGCTGCACCAGGATGGCGGTGACCTCCCGCTCCCCGGCCAGCCGGTTGGCGATCCGCAGGGACAGGGCGGCGGAGCTGCAGTGGGCCACGACGAACACACGTCGGTCGGGCGCCGCGGAGGATTCGCCGGCGCGGAAGAGGGCAGCGGCCTCGTCAGCCAGGTCCGGCAGGGCGGCATAGAGCCGGTCGCCGGACAGCGCACCGCGCGGATCCACCTGGTAGACCGAGTGACCGACGGCCGCGTCACCGACCAGCCTGCTGAGCCGCGGCGCCGCGGTGAGTGGCTGGAAGTCGGCAACCAGGATGGCCGCTCCGTCCCCGGAGCCGAGCCGGCTGCACAGGGGTTTGGTACCAACGACGGCCTGCATTGACGTGTCCTTCCCGGCTCGCGCTGGATTCCTACTTCGGCAACGCCGCATCCGGGGACTTCAGCGACGCGAGCAGCAGCTCCCGGTACTCGTCGACCATCGCGACGATGGTCGACAGGTCGAAATCGAGGCTGTTGTACTTCACGACGCCCACCACGTCCCCGTCCGGGTGCAGGTCCAGTTCCCACAGGTTGCCGTCCGGGATCTCCGACACGTCGACCAGTGACGTCAGACGCCGGCGGAGCGCGGAGAAGCGGAGGCCGCCGATCTCGTCCGCTCCCGTCTCCGGCGGGAACTGGGAGATCTGGAACGCGGAGACGACGCTCCTCACATTCATGATCGGACCCGCCATCAGTTCCGGTTCGGACTTGGCGATGATCTCGCCGAACGGGAGCTCGTAGGAGTACGCCTCCAGCAACGAGGCCCGGGTCCGGCGCACCAGGTCGGCGAAGCTCGCACAGCCGGACACGTCGGTCCGGATCGGCAGGAAGTTGAACAGCGTCCCCACCGTGTCCTCGAAACCGGGCTCGGTGCGGCCGGACGTGATGACGGGAGAGACGATGTCGGTCACGCCTGTCCTGCGGTGCAGGAACAGGTTGAAACAGGCGAACAGGACCATGAACGGCGAGCTGTGCAGCGACTTGGCCAGCGCCGTGGTGGCGCCGGCCAGCTCCTGGTCGAGCACGAAGCGGTACACCGAATAGACCGGTGGCACGTCCAACCGCCTGGGCCGGTCGGTGGGGAGGATGAGCATCTCCCCGCCCAACAGCGTGTCCTGCCAGTACTCGCGCGCGATGGCGGCCGACTCGCTGTTGCGGACTTCCTGCTGCCAGTGGGCGTACTCGCCGAGCTGGCGCATCACCGGCAACTCGGGGGCGGGCAGCCCCCGGCGGGTCGCGTAGCAGATGGCGAAGTCACGCATCAGCACGTGCATGGACCAGCCGTCACTGGCCAGGTGGTTGGTGACGAGCACGAACACCGCGTCGTCGTCGTCGAACCGCGCCAGGGTGACTCGCAGCAACGGCAGCTCCGTGGCGCCGAGCCTGCCGTGCCGGTCGACCTCGTCGAGGAACTCGTGCGCCAGGCGCTCGCGGTCGGCCTCACCCGCTGCTGGCGGAAGGTCGACGACGGTGAGGGCCACCGGAGACGGCGGGGAGACTCGGGCGTAGGGGGCGTCCTTGTCCCTGACGATGGTCGTGCGCAGCGCCTCGTGCCTCGCGACGACATCGTCCAACGCGAGCTGCACGGTCGCCACGTCCAACTGCCCGCGAACGCGCCAGCCGGCCAGGACGATGCCCCGCGGGCCGAACACGCCGAGGTCGTCACCCCGGTCGAAGGCGCACATGAATTCCTCATTGGCCGAAAGCGGGCGCCGCGCGGACGCGTCGTCGGCCTTCCGGGTCCGTGGAGCCTGGGCAAGGCTGTTGGGACGCATGTCGGCCCACTGCGCTTCGACATACTCCAGGCAATTCAAGCGGGAGTCCGCGTCGTGCGCCGTGACCCAGCCGGCCGGAACGGCGATGTCGGCGGGCCACAGGCTGTATTGCCCTTCGGAGTTCACGAGAACCCGGTACAGGGCGTCGGCGTCCTCGAACGGATTGGACACGGCAACCTCATTCCCATTAGCACGATCCAGCCGGTCATTGCCACCACGGTCGCCCGGCGTCACGATCGACGGTTAGCGTGGTGGGCCTTCTTCGCGTCGATCGACTCGTAGCGGTCTACGAGTGATCCTGTGCGGAGAGGGCCGCCGCCCTTTCGGATCGGCTGCGGTTCCATGCCTGCTGCGGCCGGTCGGCCATCGCCAGGACCAGCTCGACGAAGTCAGAGCCCCAGCCGTCGACCGTGTCGGCGTCCACCGAGTCGGGTTCGTACTCGATGACACAGCGGAAGTCGCCCCCCGGAACGACGAGGAAGGTCCAGATGATCACGCCGCGACGGAACGAGGCGGGCTCCTCTTCCGGCAGGGTCACCGGTTCGACGCTGGTGGTGAAATCAGTGTCCTGGTGGTCCGCCGGCGCACTGACGTAGTTGAAACCGGCCGGCAGGACCATCGGATCGCCGGGCGGGTTCATCAGGGTGGGGTACATCCCGAGGAGCGACTCGGTGGGCAGCTGGTGCTGCTGGGCCTCGGCGCTCGCCTTGCGGGCACAGAGCATGAGGTCGAGGAAGGTCTTGCAGTCGTCGAACTCCAGCCGGACGGGAACGAGGTTCGCGAAGAACCCGATGGTGTCGTAGTACTCCCTGGCCGGCCGGCCGCTGTTCACGGTCATCAGCGTGATGTCGGTCTGGCCGGAGATCTTCTCCATCAGCACCATGTACGCCGCCAGGCAGACATGCCAGATGCTGCACCGGTTCCGGGCCGCGCCCGCGGTGACCTTCGCGAGGGTGTCGGGATCGATCGAGAAGTTCCGCACCGCGGTGCGTGCCGACTGGTTCTCGGGGTTGTAGGGCCGGTCGGCCGGCATCGTACACATCGCGGCGCCGGCCAGCTTGTCCTTCCAGTAGCGGCGCGCCTGCGCCGCCTTCTCGCTCTGCAGGAACTCCTGCTCCCAGGAGGCGAACCCGCTGTACGGAACCGGGTTCGGCAGCGTATGCGGCACCCCGGTCACCCTGGCCCGGTAGCAGGCCGCGATTTCGCTGCGGAGGACGCCGACCGACCAGCCGTCACTGTAGAGGTGGTGGCTCAGGAGGGTGAGCACGGCATCCTGGTCGTCGAATCGGTGCAGGACGGCGCGCAGCGACGGCGCCTGAAGGAAGTCCATCGACTCTTCGTTCACCTCGTGGAGCAGCTCGGCGGCGATCTCGTCGCGGGATCGGCCGGGGACCTCCGGAACGTCGTGCACGGCGAGCGGGACCGGCATCGGCGGCAGCACTTCCAGAGATCCGCTCATGCCGCTCTCGTCGTAGTGGACCCGGCTGCGCAGGGATTCCTGCCGTGCCACCACATCGTCGAGCGCGCCCTTGAGCGCGTCGACGTCCAGTTCGCCCTTGATGCGAAGCACATGTGCGCAGACGTGCTTCGGTGAGCGCTGGATGCCCATCGGGTCCTTCTGCCGGGAACTCAGCGGATACATGTTCACGGTGACACTCCAAAATCTGTCGTGCGAGGTCGGGGGACCGCCGGCCGTCAGGTCGTACCCGGCACCGGCCCGTCGTCAGACCTCGGTGCTCAGCGTGTCCAGGAGCCGGTCGAGCTCCGCCGCGGTGGGCGCGTCGAAGACTTCGTTCATCGATATCTCCAGGCCGACCGCCTGGCCGACGCGGCTGGCGATCAGCATGGCGTCGATGGACTCGCCGCCCATGGTGAAGAAGTCGTCGTCCAGGCCGCACCGGGGCCTGGCGAGCACCTCGGCGAAGATCGTGCACAGCACTTCCTGGCGAGCCGATTCCGGCGACCGGTAGGGCATCAGGCCCCGCAGATCAGGCGCCGGCAGCGCCCGCGGCTCCGGCGTCCCGTCGGAGGCCACCGGCATGGCGTCGACGACCACGATCGCCGCCGGCACCGCCGCGCCGGGCAGCGCCCCCCTGAGGTACTTGTGCAGCGCGGCCATGTCGAAGCCGGGGCTGCCGGGCACGACATAGGCCACATGGACCTGGCCGGCAGGATCCTGAGCATGTGTCAGGACGGCGACGTCCGCGAGTTCGGGGTAAGCGGCCAGCACGTCTCGCACGTCCTGGATCGCAGCAACAGCCATCAGTCGCTCACCTTCCATGCAGGCTCCCAGCGTTCCCCACAACCTTCGCAGCCCCGGACTCGGCGGCAATCTTCTCCATTGCTCAGATCGAGCCTGGCTGAGGCAATTGAAGAGATGCGCCTCAACCGACCCGCCGGAACAGTGGTGACCAAGCCAATGGACGAGTCCGGGAATCAGGAGATGTCGCGATGGCTCTGCCCAAAGTTGTGTCACGAGATGAATGGTTCGCGGCGCGTCTGCCCCTCCTCGCAAAGGAGAAGGAGCACAGCCGCGCACGGGACGCGCTGCATGCCGAACGGCAGAGCCTGCCGATGTTCCGTGTCGACAAGGATTACGGCTTCGACACACCCGACGGCAAGCGGAGCCTGCTCGAGCTGTTCGACGGCCGGCGACAGCTGATCATCTACCACTTCATGCTGCCGTCCGACACCGGCGGCAGCTTCTGCGTCGGCTGCTCGTTCTGGGTCGACAACATGCCCCACCACCTCGAGCACCTGCACGCCCGCGACACCTCGCTGGCGGTGGACTGCCCGGTGCCCCTGGCCGACTTCGTCGCGCACAAGGAGCGGATGGGCTGGACGGTCCCCGTGGTCTCCTCACTCGGCAGCAGCTTCTACGACGACTTCAACTTCGAGCTCGTCCCGGGAGCGACGAAGATACCCGGAATCAGCGTCTTCCTGCGCGGCGACGACGACGAGGTCTACTGCACCTATTCGACTGCCTTCCGCGGCACCGATCTGGTCAACAACACCTACAACTACCTCGACCTGACCTTCCTCGGGCGGCAGGAAGCCGATCTGCCCTTCAAGTGGGCCTGGTTGCGGTATCACGACCAGTACGAGAACTGAGCCGGTCCCCCGGGGGGCCGGCCGTTCGCCTGGCACAGGACGCTCAATATGGCCGGTACCCCCGCGGGGGTACCGGCCACATGTCATATCCGGACGTCGGCGCCGGTCAGGACTTCAGCACCTCGGCCAGTGCGTCGTCGATGGCGGCCGCGTCCTCGGGGATCATGCCGAACATGGTGAAGTGCCCCAGCGGACCTTCGATCACCCGCAGCCGGGCATTGCGGATCATGGCCGCGTCGCGCTCGTGATCCTCGACCGGGAACAGGAGGTCGTCGCCGAACGCGAAGGCAAAGAACTCGGCGGTGATCCGGCCGAGTGCCGCCTTCATGTCTCCGCCGGTGCACAGGCTGACGTCCGCGGCGCGCCACTTCGCCGCCTGGCGGAGCAGGTTGTTCGGGTCCATCGGCTGGAAGTGGCCGCGGGTGAATCCCAGGGTGAACTCCTCCGCGGCGGCGAATCCGATCCGGCGCCACACCTCGTCGCGGAAGAACCGGTAGCTGGTGCTGGTCGCGGCCCAGGCCATCGCATGCCTGCTCAGGCCGAGACGCACGTCGTCGGAGTCGGTGTAGAAGCCGTCCGCGAACGCGGGATCCGAGCGCAGGAGTTCACACTGCACGTCGAGCTGCAGCTGGTTCTGGACCGGGGTCTTCGCGGTGGCCGCGAACACGGCCGCCCGCAGCACCATCTCGGGGTGGCGCACCGCCCATTCGTAGGTCTGTTGACCGCCCATCGACCAGCCGAGCACCGTGTGCAGGGCCGTGATGCCGAACTGCTCGGTCACCAGCCGGTGCTGGGCCCGTACGTCGTCGGCGATGGTCACCGCGGGGAAGTGGCCGCGGTCGAACGGCGCCGGCGTGTTGCTCGGCGACGACGACAAGCCACTGCCGAACTGGTCGGGCAGGATGAGGAAGTACCGGGAAGGGTCGAGCGCGCGGCCCTCACCGATGAGCATCTGCATCGAGGCGGACGTGCCCGAGTACATGTGCGGCACGAGCACGGCGTTGTCCTTGGCCGTGTTCAGGCGGCCGAGCGTCCGGTACGCCAACCGCGCGGCGGGCAGCGTGTCCCCGCTGTCCAGCGTGTACGGACCGAGTTCGAAGTACTCATGCGGACCCTGCACCGCGGCAGAATAGTATTCGGCGCCCATTGTGACCTCCCAGGGAATGGCTCCAGACACGACTGTCCCGCCGCCGGCGGTGACCGTCTTCTCCACCCGTGCGCGCCTCCCGGGCACCGCAATCGAAGAGAATCCGAACCGTCCGCCCTCGCCAATAATCGGGAACACCGTTGTCGTCAGCGGTCAAGGCGTATTGGGTGCCACCATCCACGGTTGCGGAGGATTGATACACATGGCCAGCGCGGCAGAGGAACTCGATGCGGTTGTGGTCGGAGCCGGCTTCTCCGGTCTCTACATGCTTCACAAGCTTCGGGAAAAGGGGCTGTCGGTCAAGGTTTTCGAAGCCGGCGCCGAGATCGGCGGCACGTGGTACTGGAACAAGTACCCCGGCGCCCGGTGCGACGTGGAGAGCATGGACTATTCGTACTCGTTCGATCCCGAGCTGGAGCAGGAATGGGAGTGGACGGAGAAGTACCCGAGCCAGCCCGAGATCCTGTCCTACCTCCAGCACGTCGCCGACCGGTACGGCCTGCGGAAAGACGTGGTCCTGCGGACCCGGGTGACGCAGGCGAGCTTCGACGAGAGCACGTCCCGGTGGACCGTCCGGACCGATCAGGGCCACGAGGTGTCCGCGCGGTACTGCATCATGGCGACCGGCTGCCTGTCGAAGCCCAAGTTCCCCGAGGTGCCCGGCCTGGACAGGTTCTCGGGCCCCTGGTACCACACCGGCCTGTGGCCGGACAGCGCCGTCGACTTCAGCGGGCAGCGCGTCGGCGTGATCGGCACCGGCTCGTCGGGCATCCAGGTCATCCCGTTCGTCGCCGACCAGGCCGCCGATCTGACGGTGTTCCAGCGCACGCCGAACTACGTCCTGTCGTCGTTCAACGGGCCCATCGACCAGGACCGGGTCGCCGCCATCAAGGCGAACTACCGGCAGGCCCGCGAGGCGGCGCGGCAGTCCATCTTCGGCATCGCGGTGGACATGCCGACGAAGTCGGCGCTCGAGGTGAGCGACGAGGAGCGCCGGGAGGCCTACCAGAAGGGCTGGGAGCGCGGACACCTGAACGCGATCATCCAGGCCTACACCGACCTGATCTTCAACGAGGAGTCCAACGAGACCGCCGCGGAGTTCATCCGGGAGCAGGTCCGCGCCAAGGTCTCCGACCCGGCGACGGCGGCGAAGCTCGAGCCGCGCGGCTACCCGTACGGCACGAAGCGGCCCTGCCTCGACACCAGGTACTACGAGACGTTCAACCGCGAGAACGTCCACCTCGTCGATCTGCGGGAGGAAGCGCTCGTCGAGATCACGGAGACGGGCGTCCGGACCACCGCGGGCGAGTACGCGTTCGACACCCTGGTGATCGCCACGGGCTTCGACGCCATGACGGGCGCGCTCCTGGGCATCGACATCACCGGCAAGGGCGGTGTGTCGCTGAGCAAGAAGTGGCAGGACGGCCCGGACACCTACCTCGGTCTGGCGCTCTCGGGTTTCCCGAACCTGTTCACGATCACCGGTCCCGGCAGCCCGTCCGTGCTCAGCAACATGGTCGTCTCGATCGAGCAGCACGTCGAGTGGATCAGTGACCTGATCGACCACATGACCGCCAACGGCCACTCCGTGGTCGAGGCGGAAGCCACCGCGGAGAAGGAGTGGACCGACCACGTCCGCGCGGTCGGCGACATGACGCTGTTCCCCAAGGCGGATTCGTACTACGTCGGTGCCAACGTCCCCGGCAAGGCCCGCGTCCTCATGCCGTACGTCGGCGGCGTCGGGGGCTACCGGCAGAAGTGCGACGAGGTGGCGAGCGCCGATTACGCCGGGTTCGCGCTGCGGTGAGGTGGGCCCCGCGCCGCCGACCAGTCGGATCGGCGGCGCGGGGCACCATCCTGGCAAGCAGGAAGAATACGACCGGTCTGATCGAACCATAGCCTGGTCGCATCCACTTTGCGGAAACGGCTACGAGGGAGCGGATCCTGATGGAGAAGCGTTGTCCCGTATTGGATACGACGGGTCGGGATATCCACGCCGAAGCAGCCACGCTGCGGGCGCTCGGACCGGCGACCCAGGTCGAACTGCCCGGCGGCGTCGTGGTCTGGTCGGTGACCTCCCACAGCGTCATCAAGGAGATGCTGTCCAACCCGAAGGTCACCAAGAGCGCACGCAACCACTGGCCGGCGTTCTACAACGGCGAGCTGGCGCCGGACTGGGAGATGATCAGCTGGGTGGCCATGGACAACGTGTCCACCTCCTACGGCAAGGACCACGTGCGACTGCGCAAGCTCATCGGCAAGGCGTTCACCCCGCGCCGCACCGAGGCCATCCGCCCGCTGGTCGTCGGCCTGACCACGATGCTGCTCGACTCGCTCGAGGCGGTGCCCGCCGGCGAGGTCGTCGACCTCAAGGAGCGGTTCTGCTACCCGCTGCCGGGCATGCTGGTCGCCGAGCTGATCGGCATGGGCGAGGAGCAGCGCGCCGCCACCGCGAAGGTCATCGACATGATGATCGACACCACGGTGACCCCGGAGGTCGCGCAGGGCATCCTGCAGGGCTGGCGCGGCGCGATGGCGGACCTGATCGCCGAGAAGCGCGCCAACCCGGGCGAGGACATCACCAGCGACCTCATCGCCGCCCGCGACGAGGACGGCTCACGGCTGACCGAGCAGGAGCTGGCCGACACCATCTTCGCCATCCTGGGCGCCGGCTCGGAGACCACGATCAACTTCTTCGACAACGCCATCACCGAGCTGCTGACCCACCCCGAGCAGCTCGCGAAGGTCCTGTCGGGCGAGCACAGCTGGGACGACGTCATCGACGAGATTCTGCGCATGCAGTCCCCGCTGGCGAGCCTGCCGCTGCGCTACGCGGCCGAGGACATCGAGCTGGACGGCGTGACCATCCCCAAGGGCGACCCGATCCTGATCAACTACGCGGCGGTGGGCCGCGACCCCGACCTGCACCCGGACAACCCGGCGTGCTTCGACGTCGCCCGCGGCAGCAAGGACCACCTGTCCTTCGGCCACGGCCCGCACTACTGCCTGGGTGCCGGCATAGCCCGCCTGGCCGCCACGATCGGCCTGTCGGCCCTGTTCGAGCGCTTCCCGGACCTGTCCCTGGCCGTGGCGCGCGACGAGCTGGTGCCGATGCCGACGTTCATCATGAACGGCCACCGCTCCCTGCCCGTCCGGCTGCATGCGATGGCGAGCAGCACGGTCGCCTGATCGTACCGTTCAGGTGAGATGACGGTTCGTCGGGCTTGACGGAGCTGGTCGGTCAGTCGGCCGCGCGGGTGGCTGAGCTGGACAGCGGTTGGGCAAGGACTCCTCGAACTCTTCCGAGCCACCTTCATCGGACCTTCGATCGCGCACTGCGGCGAACTGGCGCCCGCAGTGGGTGAAGGTGATGTCCCCGACTCGCTTCGACAGGCCCTGCCACAGGTGGAAGCGGTCACCGACCTGCACCGCGTCCGGGGCGCCGTCGGTGATGCCCTGGCGGTGGCCCAGCGAGCCAACCCTGCGGACCACCTCAACGCCGGGATGTATGCGCAGCCGGCTGCCCGGCATCGCGCCCGGCCCGCAAGTCGATCGGGCAGCCGGGTGCCGGCATCGACCAGCAGCGTGCCGTAGACGTCCGTGTACAGCGCGAAGACATGGGAAGTCTTGCCAGGGCCATATCAACGAGTACACGGACACCGGCCGCTACGGCACTACACCCGCGACGGCCTGGGACCGCACCCATCCGAGGCTGACCACCCGCTCGGCGTTGACCGACCTTGACGGTGAACCCCTGCCGGTCTGGCCGTGGTCCTCGGCCAGCGGCATGACCAGCGACGATGTCGGTCTGCGCCGGCAGGCGTCCCCGTGCGGACTCGATCTTCAGCAGACCTTCCGCTTGGCGAAGCAGACCCTGGGCCGGACCCGCCCCGAACTCCTTACCGCCGAAGCCGCCGACCGCTGGACCTGGCTCGTGACGGCCGCCCGCACTCAGTTGCACCTCGCCCGGCAACGCGCCGCTGATCTCCGCCGCCCCTCGGGGAAGCCCGATGGGCAAGGCAGGAGCGGTTTCTGAGCACCTGACCGACAGCGCACTGTCGCGCTGCGATAAGGGCCGGCGCCACCGCAAGGGTGTCGCCGGCCCCGCCTCACGCTGCCGCGGTTGCCGGCAGAGCCCAGTGCATCCCGTCGGCCGACGGCACCAGCCCTCCATCGCGGACCGGTACCTGCTCGTCGATGGTGCCTCCGGTGGCGGCCTGCACCTGGATGTTGGCTCCAGCCTGCGCGACCGACCAGATCGCCTCCTCGACGTCCTGCCGGTTGCCGTAGGAGCCGGCGTTGACCAGGGCGCGCTCGTCCGAGGAGCCACCGCCGACGAGGGACACGAAGGACTGCAGTTCCGAGGCCGTGTTGCCGGTGACCCTCTTGGCCTTCCAGAAGTAGGACTCCTCGTCGGAGTGCATGTCGTAGAAGGAGACGAGGAAGTCGTGGAAGCGCATGTACTCCTGCCGGTACCGGGCTTCGTACTCCTCGAACAGCGTCTTCTCGTCCATCCCTGACTCGGTCGTCGGGCGCAGGGCGGTGTTGAGCGAGCGCGCGGTGAGCAGTCCGCCGTAGGTGGCCAGGTGCACGCCGGAGGAGAACACCGGGTCGATGAAGCCCGCCGCGTCGCCCACGAGCACCAGTCCCGGCCGCGAGAACTTCTCCTGGATGTAGGAGTAGTCCTTGCGCACCCGGATCTCGCCGTACGGGCCGCTGGTGACCCGCTGGGCGTCGGACAGGAAGTCGGCGATCATGGGGCACTCCGCGATCAGCTCGTCCAGTGCCTGCTCGCGGTCTCCCCGGACGCGGTCCAGCGCTTCGCGGTGCACCACCGCGCCCACGCTGGTGAGCTCGTCAGACAGCGGGATGTACCAGAACCAGCCGGCGCTGAAGGCGACGGCCAGGATGTTGCCGCTGGTCGGGGCGGGCATCCGCTTGCCGCCGGTGAAGTAGCCGAACAGCGCGAGGTTACGGAAGAACTCCGAGTACTGCCGCTTGCCGCCCACGCGGGAGTGGATGCGGCTCAGGTTCCCCGAGGCGTCCACCACGTACCGGCCGCGGAACTCGCGCCGCACGCCCGCGGCGTCGGTGCAGCTGACCCCACAGACCCGGCCGTTCTCCTCGATGACGTCGGTGACGGTGTGCTCCTCGTGCACGTCGACGCCGTTCCTTCTGGCGTTGTCGAGCAGGATCTGGTCGAACTTCATCCGCTCCACCTGGTAGGCGGGTGCCGCCGTGCCGGCGAATTGGGGCGAGATGCCGAAGTCGAACGTCCACGGCTCGGGGTTGGAGCCCCAGCGGAAAGTGCCGCCCCGCTTGACCGGGAACCCCGCCTCCTCGAGTTCCTCGGACACCCCGAGCAGCCGGCAGACGCCCTGCACGGTGGACGGCAGCAGCGACTCGCCGATCTGGTAGCGAGGGAACCGCTCCTTCTCCAGGAGTACGACCCGGTGCCCTTGCCGGGCCACCAACGTCGCCACCGTCGAACCGCCCGGGCCGCCGCCGACGACCACGACGTCAGTCTCAGTAATGTCTGTCATCGCTTTCCTTCGCTAAGTGCAGGCGGACGCCTGCGGCCTTCGACCGCGCCGACGGACTCGGCGCGAGACGGCTGATGGCTGTTGCTACCTGTCCATGGCCGCGACAGCTCGCTCGATCGCGACCCGCGCGTGCCACAAGTCGTCGGGCTCCCGGGGGATGTCGAGCACGAAGGTGCGGATGCCTCCGTTCAGGTACGTGGTCACCGCCTGTGCCACCTCGTCGTGGTTCCCCACCAGGTAGGGGCAGAAAGTGTGGTGATACCGGAAGGGAACCAGCCAGTAGGGCTGCCCCTCCGCCTCGTCGGGGATGGGCACGGAAGCCAGTCGCGGCTGCCAGGACGAGCCACCGGCGGACAGGAGCAGCTTCATTCGCTCGGCTCCCTCCGGGTCGGCCGGAAACCGCTTGTGGGCGATCCGCCACGCCTCGGCCGAGTCGTCCCGTGCGATGATGCCGATGCTGATGCCTGAGCCGAACTTGTTCTTGCGCACGTCGGGGCTCGCGAAATCCTCGGGCAGCACCGGGAACGAGAGTTGGCCGAGGCCCAGCGTCTCGCCGGCCTGCAGGCTGGCCGCCGAGGAGCCGGACACGTACGCCGTCGGCAGCAGGTCGTCGGGCACCGCCGTGGTGAGCCGGGCCCGCCGGACCGTGTAGTACTCGCCCGCGAAATTGGCCATGCCGCCACCGAGCAGCATGTTGACGATCGTCACGTACTCGGTGAGCCGGTCGTAGCGGGCGTCGTGCGACAGGGTGTCCCCCTGGACGGCGAGATCGCGGATGAATCCGCCGCTGACGTAGTTGATGTCGACTCGCCTGCCGTACAGGTGTGCAAGCGACGACACCGCCCTGGCCACCGCGAACGGGGTCTTGTCCAGCGGCTGTACCGCGACGAGCGGTACGAAGGAGGCGGTGTTCGCGATGGCCGCCTGGGCCGCCAGCCATACGTCCATCGAGGTGTTGTCGCTGTACACGAGGGCGCCGCGGTAGCCCGCGTCATCCACCCACCCGGCCAGCTCCAGCAGCGTGCGCAGGTGGGAATTCTGGCCGTGTCCGATACTGGACCGGACTGTCGAATAGAGGGTGACACCGCCGGCGGCCAGATCGATCATGTCGTCCCTCCCGCCTTGCGGCCGTGGTTTCGCGAATCAGGCTGTTCGGTCGCGGACACCGGGACCCGGCCGGCGACGCCGCTGACGGACGGGTCGGCGAGGAAGTCCCGCAGGCTGATCGTGATCCCGAACTGCTCTTCAAGCCGGGCGACGAGCACGGCGGAGAGCAGCGAGTGCCCGCCCAGCTCGAAGAAGCTGTCATCGACCCCGACCCGCTCCACCCCCAGGACCTCGGCGAACAGCTCGCACAGCAGCTTCTCGACGGGTGACGGCTCCCGGCCGGCCCCGGCGGTGAAAACGGGTGCGGGCAGGGCCTTTCGATCCAGCTTCCCGTTCGCCGTCAACGGCAGCGCGTCCAGGACCACCACCGCGGAGGGCACCATGTGGCTGGGCAGGACCTGTCCCGCCGCGGCCCGCAACCCCGCGGGATCCAGCACGTACCCGGCCGCCGGCTGCACATAGCCCACCAGCCGCCGGTCCCCCGGCCGGTCCTCCCGGACCACGACGACGGCTTGGTCCACTCCGGGCTGCCTGGCGAGCACCGCCTCGACCTCGCCCGGCTCGACCCGGAACCCGCGGACCTTGACCTGCTCGTCGACCCGGCCCAGATACTCCAGCTCGCCGTCTTCCTGCCAGCGCACCAGGTCGCCGGTGCGGTACATCCGCTCCCCCGACCCGAACGGGCAGGCCACGAACCGCTGCGCGGTCAGCCCGGGCTGATTCAGGTATCCCCGGGCCAGGCATGGTCCGGCCAGGTAAAGCTCCCCAGCCACGCCGGGCGGCACCGCTTCCAGCCGCGCGTCCAGCACATACGCTCGCACGTTCCAGATCGGCCCGCCGATCGGCGCGTCCCCTCCCGACAGCGGCGCGCTGATCGTCGTGCACACCGTCGTCTCGGTCGGGCCGTAGGCGTTGAACATCCGCCGGCCCGCCGACCACTCGACGGCCAACTCGCTGGGGAGGGCCTCACCGCCGACGACCAGACACTCCAACTCGTGCAGGCTTTCGGGTACCGCCCCGGCCAGAGCAGCCGGTGCCACCACCGCGTGGGTGGCTCGCAGCTCGCGCAACGTCTCGGCCAGCTCTTCCCCGGCCAGCGGCCCCGGCTCGGGAAGGACCAGCGCCGCACCGGCGGGCAGCGACGAGAGCAGCTCCAGCAGTGACATGTCAAAGCTCAGCGAAAGGAGCTGGGCCACCCGTGAGTCCGGGGTGGTCCCCAGAGTGCTGATCATGAACGCGGACAGGTTCGCCAGACCCAGATGGCTCACCACCACGCCCTTGGGACGCCCGGTGGACCCCGACGTGTAGATCACGTAGGCCGGATGTGCGGGCAGCAGCGGGGCCGGCCGGTCTTGATCGGTGACAACGCCGCCGGGCTGCCCCGCCACCGCCGCGGCGACCTCGGGGGCGTCCAGGACGACCAGTGGGCTCTGGGTGACCAGGCGCCCGCCGGCCTGCCGGCTCGTGACCACCGCGACCGGTGCGGCGTCGGTGAGCATGAACTCGATCCGGTCCGCCGGATAGCCCGGGTCGATCGGCAGATACGCCGCGCCGGTCTTGGACACCGCCAGCACCGCCGCCACCAGTTCCAGTGATCGCGGCAACGCCACCGCCACCACGCGCTCCGGCCCGGCGCCCAATCCCACCAGATACCGCGCCAGCCGACTCGACCACGCGTCCAACTCCGCGTACGTCCACGACACACCTGCGCACACCAACGCCACCGCGTCCGGCGTCCGCGCCACTTGCGCCGTGAAAAGCTCCGGCAACACCGTCACGGGCACATCCCGCGCCGTCGCGTTCCACCCCGAGACAACCAACTCGCGCTCAGCCGCCGTCAGCAGTCGCACGCCGCTGACCCGCAGCACCGGGTCGGCCGCGACCTGGCCCAGCAGCCGCACCAACCGTCCGGCCAGCGCTCGCACCGTGCCCACGTCGAACAGGTCCGCCGCGTACTCCAGCACGCCGCTGATCCCGTCCGGGGTGCCGTCCGGCCGGTGCCGCGACCGGAACGTCAGCGACAGGTCGAACTTGGCTGAGCCCGCGTCCAGCGGCACGTCCTGTGCCTGCAGACCAGGGACCTCCCACTGCCTGGCGGTGTCGTCGTCCGAGGCCAGCATCACCTGGAACAGCGG
This sequence comes from Streptomyces sp. NPDC047079, assembly GCF_040643755.1. Classification (NCBI taxonomy): domain Bacteria; kingdom Bacillati; phylum Actinomycetota; class Actinomycetes; order Kitasatosporales; family Streptomycetaceae; genus Streptomyces; species Streptomyces sp. NPDC047079. The sequence continues at coordinate 236,676 of NZ_JBEYUZ010000004.1, read as the reverse complement.
GTGGTGAGCGCTCGAACGAATCGGGTTCAGCACTTCCACCAGCCGTTCGAACGGGACATCCTGGTGCGCGTAGGCCGCTAGGTCCCGGTCGCGGACCCGGCCGAGCAGCTCCGTGAAACTCGGGTCGCCGGACAGGTCCGTTCGCAGCACCAACGTGTTGACGAAGAATCCGACCAGCTGGTACAGCCTCTCGTCACCACCGCGGCCGGCCACCGGAACACCGATCGGGATGTCGGTGCCCGCCCCGGACCGGGACAGCAGAACCGCCAGCCCGGCCTGGAGCACCATGAACAACGTCACCTGATGGGCCCGCGCCAGTTCCACCAGCGCGAGGTGCAGCTCCGCGTCCAGATCCATCGTGATGTGCGCACCCCGATAGGAGGGGTGCGCCGGGCGGGGCCGGTCGAACGGAAGCTCCAGGTGCTCGGGCAGGTCAGCCAGTGCCGACTGCCAGTAGGCCACCTGCCGAGCCAGTACGCTGTCACGCTCTTGGTCCCCGCCGAGCAGTTGGCGTTGCCACAGCGTGTAATCCGCATACTGCACCGGGAGCTCCGGCCACTGCGGCGCGTGGCCCGCCAACCGTGCCTGGTACGCCTCCCCCAGGTCCCGCAGCAGGACGCTGAGCGACCAGCCGTCGCTGGCGATGTGGTGCATCAGCAGCACCAACACGCACTCGTCAGGACCCAGCATGAACAGCCACGCCCGCACCGGCAGCTCGGCAGCCAGGTCGAACGCATACCGGGCCGCCTGGTCGGTCAGCACGGCCAGTTCGGACTCTCCGGCCTGCACCACCGTGACCTCGGGCACCGCCGACGCGGCCGCGGTCACGCGCTGGTACGGCTGCCCGTCCACCACCGGGAACGTCGTCCTCAGCACCTCGTGCCGCCCGACCACGTCGCGTAACGCCGCGGTCAGCGCTTCCGCGTCCACCTGCCCCCGCAGCCGCCACGCGACCGGCACGTTGTAGGTCGCGCTCGGCCCCTCCGACTGCGCCAGGAACCACAGCCGCTGCTGCGAGAACGACAACGGCAAGCGCTCCGGCCGGTCCGCCCGCACCAGCGCCGGCCACGCTTCCCCGGTCTCGTCCAGCGACCGCGCCAGCGACTCGACCGTCGGGTGGTCGAACACCGTCCGGATCTCCAGCTCCACGCCGAGCACCGACCGCACCCGGCTGATCAGCCGGGCCACCAGCAGCGAGTGTCCTCCCAGATCGAAGAAGCTGTCCTCGACCCCCACCCGCTCCACCCCGAGGACCTCGGCGAACAGCTCGCACAGGATCCCTTCGGCAGGGGTGGACGGCTCCCGGCCGGCCCCGCCGGCGAAGACAGGCGCGGGCAGGGCTTTTCGATCCAGCTTTCCGTTCGCCGACAGCGGCAGCGCGTCCAGGACCACCACCGCGACAGGCACCATGTGGACGGGCAGCACCTGGGCCGCGGCGGCCCGTATAGCGACCGCGTCCACCTGGCTCCCCGCCGCGGGCACGACATAGCCCACCAGCCGCCGGTCCCCCGGCCGGTCCTCGCGGGCCACCACCACGGCCCGGGCCACCCCGGGCTGCGCGGCCAGCACCGCCTCGATCTCGCCCGGCTCGATCCGAAACCCGTGGACCTGAACCTGCTCGTCGACCCGGCCCAGATACTCCAGCTCGCCGTCTTCCCGCCAGGACACCAGGTCGCCGGTCCGGTACATCCGCTCTCCGGACCCGAACGGACACGCCACGAACCGCTGCGCGGTCAGCCCGGGCTGGTTCAGGTATCCCCGAGCCAGGCACGGCCCGGCCAGATAAAGCTCCCCCGCCACCCCGGGCGGCACCGGTTCCAGTCGAGCATCCAGCACGTACGACCGCGCATTCCAGATCGGCTTCCCGATCGGCGGCGCATCCCCTCCCGACAGCGGCCCACTCACCGTCGTGCACACCGTCGCCTCGGTCGGGCCATACGCGTTGAACATCCGCCGGTCCGCCGACCACTCGGCGGCGACCTCGCCCGGGCAGGCCTCACCGCCGACCACCAGGCATTCCAACCCTGACAGCTGCTCCGGAGTCGCTCCGGACAGGGAAGCCGGCCCGACCAGGGCATGGGTGGCCCGCAGCCCGCGCAGCGCGTCGGCCAGCACCTCCCCGGCCAGTTGCCGCTGTTCCGGCAGGACCAGCGCCGCACCGGCGGGCAGCGACATGACCAGCTCCATGACGGCCGCGTCGAAACTCAGCGAGGCCACCTGACCGACCCGCGATTCCGGCCCGATCCCGAAGGTGTCGATGAGGAACGCGGACAGACTCGCCAGACCCAGATGGCTGACCACCACGCCCTTGGGGCGCCCCGTGGACCCCGACGTGTAGATCACATAGGCCGGGTGCGCAGGCAGCAGCGGCGCCAGCCGGTCCGCGTCGCCGACGCTGCTGTCCGGCAGTTCGGCCACCGCCGTGATCACCTGCGGGTCGTCCACATGGATCACGGTCACGCCGGCCACGTCCGGCAGGCGCGCGGAGGTGGCCCGGTCAGTGATCAGCAGGCCCGGCGCGGCGTCGGTGAGCATGAACTCGATCCGGTCCGCCGGATAGCCCGGATCGATCGGCAGATACGCCGCGCCGGCCTTGGACACCGCCAACACCGCCGCCACCATTTCCGACGACCGGGGCAGCACCACCGCCACCAGCCGCTCCGGTCCGGCACCCGACTCCACCAGATACCGCGCCTGCCGACTCGATCGCGCGTCCAACTCCGCGTACGTCCAGGACACACCTGCGCACACCAACGCCACCGCGTCCGGCGTCCGCGCCACTTGGGCCGTGAACAGCTCCGGCAACACCGTCACGGGCACATCCCGCGCCGTCGCGTTCCACCCCGAGACAGCCCACTCCGGCTGAAGGCCCATCTCAGTCATGACCGTTCGGCTTGGACAAGGCTGTTGGGGCGCATGTCAGTCCACCGCGCTTCGACATACTCGAGGCAATTCGAGCGGGAATCCATGTCGTGCGCCGTGACCCAGCCGGCCGGAACGGCGATGTCGGCGGGCCACAGGCTGTACTGCCCTTCGGAATTCACCAGGACCAGGTACAGGGCGTCAGGGTCCTCAAATGGATTAGACACGGAAACCTCATTCCCATTGACTATCAGATTCCTGGTGTGCCGAGTCGCAAGTTGGCCGGCGGTTGCACGGCGGGGTGATGCCTGGTCCGAAGCCGCTGGTGCTGGAGTCGTCCGATCGTGAACGCGGGGGGCACGGGGGCCGGTTGCGCAGGCGGACCGCCAGCCAGGCGCTGGTGTACCGGTCGAGGGTCGTGCCGGCGTGTGCGGAGGCCGACCGAAGGCGCAGGTCGCGGAGGATCTGGGTATCTCGCGGGAGACGGTGAGCAAGTGGCGGGCGCGGTTTGTCGCCGACCGGCTGGACGGGCTGGTGGACAAGCCGCGGACGGATGCCCCGCGGAAGGTCACGGACGAGCAGGTCGAGCCCCTGGTCGCCCATACCCTCGGCCGGAAGCCACCGTGCGGTGACCGCAGCGGCGTCGAGCTGGAACGCGACATCCGCAGCTGGATCAACGAGTGGAACTAGTGATCCGCTTCTTGCTGCGCCTTGACGCTGTCGTAAAGGTGCCTGATGTTCGAGCTGCCGAACGAGGTCGCACCGACCCGCTCGATGATCTCCAGGAAGATGGTGTTCCTCGGGTGAACGGACTTGGCGAAGATCTGGTACAGCTGCCCGTCGTGGTCCTCGTCCACCAGGACGTTCAGATCACGCAGCTCATCGACGGGATGCCGATGCTGCGGGACCCGGTCGGCGAGCGCGGAGTAATACGCAGCCGGTGTGGTCAGCAGCTCGATGCCTCGATCGGCGAGTCGCCGCACGGTGGTGAGGATGTCCGCGGTGCTGAAGGCCAGGTGCTGCACGCCTGGACCGTCGTGTTCTTTGAGGAACCTGTCGATCTGGCCTATCGCCATACGCGTGTCCGCCTCGATGAGAGTGAACGTGACAGCGCGCGACTTGCTCTGGACCACCTTGATGATCATCCCCTGGTCACCGGTGACGATCCGCTCGGTGAGGGTGAGGTCGAAATCAAGCGTCCGCTGGTAGTACTCGACGGTCTCGTCGAGCCGGCCCGGTTCGACGCAGGCCGCGAAATGGTCCACCTTGAGCAGCCCGCTCCCTGGGACGGAGCCGCGGCCCGGCACCGCGACGAGGCCGCGCACGTCGGCTACTGTCGAGCCGTCTGGTCGCTGGATGAACGTGTGCGTCACGTCGCCGAAGCCGGCCACCGTCGCGGTGGTCACCGCTCCCTGGGTGACCGGCTCCGTGACCGGCCGCACGCCGCGCCTCACGGCCTCGGCGAACGCCCCGGCGGCGTCCGGCACCCGGATGCCGATGTCACCGACACCGTCCCCGTGCCGCTCTGTGTAGTCGCGAGCGGGATGGACCTCGCTCGACTCGGTGAGCAGCAGATCGATGCCGCCTTGCCCGACGTTGACCGACCGCGTCGCTCCGCCTGCCGGGGCCGACTTCGCGCGCACGGCGAAACAGTAACCTTCAACGAGCCAAGCGAGGCTTCGTTCGATATCTTCCACATAGAACTCGACATAGTCGATCTCCATATGCTGAAGAGCGTTCTTCACGGTCTCTACCTCCACCGGCGAACATTTGACACCTGGCGTCCCGCCCCAGCGAGCTACTTCAAGAATCACAGTGCCGGACCGGCGCTGTCGTCTCTCATGTTGCCTGCGTCATAAAATGACAGCGGGTCATGCATTCTCTGCGACAAGCCGGGAAAGCCGTTGCACGCCCTCTGCGATCTGTTCCGGCATCAGGTAGCTACAGGACAGCCGGACCGAGTGGTCGCCGCCGTCGACGTAGAAGAACCTCATCGGCGTCCACAGAACGCCGTACTGCTCCGCGGAGAGTTCGAGAAGTATCTCGTCGGCCCGGAGCGGCAGGTCGACGACCGCGAAGAAGCCGCCGCTCGGCACGTTCCACCGCACCGCGCCTTCGCCGCGCTCGGATTGCGGGAAGTGCTTCTCCAGCGCGGCGAGCAGGGTGCGCAGGTTGCTCCGGTAGAACGCGATCTTCTCCCGGTTGGCGGCGCGCAGGCCGCAGCCTGACTCGACCAGGACGCCGCCGATGACGGCCTGCGAGATCGCCGAGGTGTTCAGGGTCAGCATGCTCTTGACCGCCGACATCTCGTCGGCGAGCAGGGTGCGCCGGCCGTTCTCGCCGACCACGGTCTGGTCGGCGACGAGGAAGCCCACCCGGGCGCCGGGGAAGCAGGACTTCGAGAACGATCCCAGATAGATCACGCGTCCGTCGGTGTCCAACGACTTCAGGGTCGGACGCGGCTCGTCGTCGAGTCCGAACAGGCCGTACGGGTCGTCTTCGAGCAGCAGCAGGTCCTGCTCGCCGGCGATGTCGAGCAGCCGACGGCGGGTCGACACGGGCAGCGAGACGCCCGAGGGGTTGGAGAAGTTCGGCACGAGGTAGAGCGCGCGAGGGCGCTTGCCGGCGGCGCGGACCGCACGCACCACCTCGGCCACGGTCTCCGGCGCGAGCCCGGCTGAAGACTCCGGCACAGGCACCACCTCGACGCCGAGGATCCGAGCCGCGCCGTTCAGCCCCACGTAACAGGGCTCGACGGCCAGGACGACGTCCTGAGGACTCGTACACAGCGCCCGCAGCGCGATGACCATGGCCTCCTGGCAGCCCGCTGTGACCATCACCGAGTCCGGCGGCACCACGATGCCCTCGTCGATCTCGAGCATCCTGGCGATCAGGGTGTGGAGCTGGCCGTTGGTTCGCCCGTACTGGAGCAGCAGACCGCGCACCTGTGCCTCGGGAAGTCCGTCGGCGCGGAGATGGTTCAGATAGGCCTCGAGGTAACGCTGCACGTCTTCGGCCGAGTAGAACCCGTCGTAGGGACGCCCCGCGGCCAGCGAGATCGCGTTCGGGAACCGGCTCGCGACCTCGTTGAGGAAGTTCATCGAGGCCGCGGCCGGGTCGGACACCGAGACGTGCAGGTCGGCACGGGACAGCTCAACCATGGGGCGCAGATCCGGTCACGGCCAGCGTCGTCAGCTCCACGAGCCGGGTGCCGACGTCGATGACGGGCAGGTCGCAGACGGCAGTGATCAGCGGCAGGAGCGCGGTGAAGTGCGTGCAGGCCAGAACGACGGCGTCGAGGTCGAGGTGCTGAGCCAGGCGCAGGGTGGTCGGCAGGTGCGAGGCGGCGAAGGCCGCCTCCACGTCACCGGCCTCGATCCCGCGCACCAGCGCGGAATCCGACACGCCGAGCATCCGATGCTGGGGGGCGATCCGCAGGGCGGTCCGTTCAAAGCCGAGGAGGGCCTGCGCGTTCCCGGTGACCACCAACGACGACTTCAGCTTCGGCAGCAGTTCGCCGTAGACCGTGATCGGTGAGACGACCGGCAACGCCGCGCCGTCATGGTTCACCACCGCGGACAGGGAGTTGCAGAACAGCATTGCCTGTTCGGTCCCGCCCGCCCGCAGCTCGGCGAGGCGCTCGTGGAACGAGGCCGCCAAGGTGCCGGGGTCGTGGTACTGCAACCAGTCCTGCTCGTCGGGCGACGCCGCCATGGCGTACGGCTGCGCGGCCACCCCCTCGGCGCGCAGCAGTTCGGCGCCGAGCCCCGTGTCGTACGGGGTGCCGGCGATGACCGCCACCGCGGGCCCTGTGCCACCCATCACCATGGGATCACCGTCCTCGCGACATCCGTTTTCTTCGATGGTCGCAGCCGGGACGGCGGCCGCCGCCTTCCAGCTTGCGGCCAGTCCGGCGCGATCACCTTTCCGGGGTTGAGGATCCCGGACGGGTCGAGCGCGGCCTTCAGTGCCCGGTGCACCCGCATTCCGACGGGGCCGAGTTCTCGGGCGAGCCAGTCCCGTTTGAGCATGCCGACGCCGTGCTCGCCGGTGCAGGTGCCGCCCAGCGCGAGGCCCAGCTGCATGATGTCGTCGAACACCCGCCGCCCACGGTCCATGCTGGACGGATCCGCCCGGTCCACCACGATGACCGGGTGCAGGTTTCCGTCTCCGGCGTGCCCGACCACCGCGACCAGGAGGCCGTGTCGTGCGGAGATCTCCTCGACGCCTGTGACGAACTCGGCGATCCGCGTTCTCGGCACCGCGACGTCGTCGACCACGAGGCCACCTCGGCCGCTGGGAAACGCCTGCGTCGCAAGGCGTTCCATCGCCGGATGGGCCAGCCGGCGGGCAGCGGTCAGCGCCTGCGCCTGCTCCGCGTCCTCGGCCACATACAGTTCGCTCGCCCCGGCGGCTTGACAGCGCTCTGCGATCGCGGCCAACTCGGCCCCGGCACGGTCGCCTGTGTCCGTCGCGATCAGCAGCATCGCCGCGGCCGTACCCGGAAGGCCCATCGGCCGGTATGCCTCGATCGCCCCCAGGTGCGTGCGGTCGAGCAGCTCCAGCATGCTCGGGACGTGGCCGGCGGCGGTCACCGCCGCCACGGCGCTGCAGGCGGCCGCCACCGTGGGGTACAGCGCGACCAGGGTCCGGACCTCCTCGGCAGCGGGCCGGAGCCGAACAGTGATCTCGGTGATGATGCCGAGCGTGCCCTCCGCGCCGACGAACAGCCGGGTCAGGTCGTACCCTGCGACGCCCTTCACCGTCCGGCGGCCGCAGCGCAGGATCTCACCGTCGGCGAGCACGACCTCCAGGCCGAGCACGTACTCGCCGGTGACGCCGTACTTCACACAGCACATCCCGCCCGCGTCCGTGGAGACGTTGCCGCCGATCGTCGAGGACTCCCAGGAGCCCGGATCCGGCGGGTAGGCGAGGCCGTGCTCGGCGGCGGCGCGGCTCAGGTCGGCGTTGACGACGCCCGGTTGCACGACCGCGATCCGCTCTGCCGGCTCGATCTCGAGGACCCGGTTCAACCCGGTCAGCGACACCACCAGGGCACCGTCGACCGCGTTGGCTGCACCGGTCAGCCCTGTGCGCGCACCCTGCGGGACGACCGGCACACCGTGTGCGGCGGCCACCCGGACGGTCGCGGCGACTTCGGCGGTGTCCCGCGGGCGCACCACGGCCAGCGGCGTGCCCGCGGCGCACAGGTCAGCCTCGTCGCGGCGGTGAACGGCCAGCAGATCCGGGTCGGTGAGCACGCGATCGGCGGGCAGAACCGCCAGTAGCTCTTCGACTGTGGCATCCATTCCCGCACCGTAACGAGGCGCACCGGCAGGACTCCATCCGGCGATGCGAACACCGCATTCCGAGAGATGGGCACCGATGTGCCGGTTTGCCGCCGACGCCGCGCGATACGGGTTCACAGATCGGGAAGCCGGGCCGGTCGCGTCCTGGGAACGGGGTGAACGGCTCGACGCGGTAGGTGCCGTGCAGTGATCTTGTGCCGCGTAGCAGTCGGGACGGCGGGGGACTTCACCACCGAAGCCGTCCACCCGGGTGCGGGAGAGACGGGGACCGGTCCGGCGCCAACGCAGTCAAGCGCCGTGCCACGGGCGAGACCGATGCCGGTCCCTTTGGGACGGGCCTCCTTGCGCGTCCACACCCGGTCCACCACAGCCGGGGCTGGGCTCGCGCACCAACTCCACCGGGTCCGGGCAGACCCCCAGCCGGGCACCGAGAACCATCCGCAGCGCCACATGCGCGGCGGTACAGCACCAGCGGTCCTCCTCACGCACAAGGACCGCAGCACGCCGCTGCTCCTCGGCATCCAGCACCCCGGAGGCGACATGCACAGCTGCATCCCCGTGCCGGTGTCCATCCACCAGCCAGGGCCCTTCCCCGTCCGGTGGACCGGCCGGCCACTCACCCGGTGCCGCGCACCGTTCCGCGAGGTCCACAGGTGCTGGCGGTCTGGACGTATCGCTGATCATCGCGGAGGTACGGACAGTCGTCGACGGGACGGAAGGCCGGTCTTCTTGCCGGTCCAGGGCGGCCAGGGCCGTCACGAACTCGTGGATGAGCGCTGTAGCGGCTGGACGCGCCGTGGCTGCGCTGTATTCGGGCGGAAGGCCGCCCTGCGGGATCTGGGGCAGCGTCTGTCTCTCGCTCATGCCCTGCCTCCGGAAGGGGTGGTGCCGGAGCCGCGCAACAGCAACACGGTCCACAGCACGGACAGCGACGATGGCACTCCCCGCCGGGGACAGGCATCTTCGGCCGTGCTCCGCCTGCCACTGGTGAAGTGCTCCCCGCCGAACCGACTGGGGCAACGCGCGAGAAGCGCAGCGGCGCCCCGTACCTCACCATGAGCGGGATGCGTGCCACGGCCGGGGCGCCGGCACAGACCCCGCCGCACCCCGCGGCCTGGACGAAGGAGGAAACCATGCTGGTCTGTGTGACGGGCGGCACCGGTTTCGTCGGCTCCCACTCCGTCGCGGCCATCCTCCGTTTCGGCGCGCGGGTGCGGATACTGGCCCGCGACCCCGCCGGTGCCGACCGGGCGCTGCGGCCGCTGGGTATCGACCCGGCGGCCGTCGAGGTCGTGACCGGTGATGTCACCGACGCAGCGGCGGTGGCCAGGGCTGTCGACGGCGCAGACGCAGTGCTGCACGCGGCGTCCGTGTACTCCTTCGACAGCAGACGGCGCGCCGAGATGCGCAGAACCAACGTGCGCGGCACCCGGCTGGTGCTGAGTTCCGCCGTGCGTGCCGGGGCCGACCCCGTCGTCCACGTCTCCACCGTCGGCGCGCTGTACCCCACCGCCCAAGCGGCGATCCGGGCGGACTCCCCCCTCGGCATGCCGCACGAGGCCTATCTGGCAAGCAAGTCCGTGGCCGAAGGCATCGCCCGTCTGCACCAGGAGGAGGGCGCGCCCGTGGTGATCACCTACCCGCCGGCGCTGCTCGGGCCGCACGACCCCCACCTGGGTGACCAGAACGCCCGGCTGCGCAACGCGCTGCGCGGTCTGATGCCCGTCTGGCCGCGCGGCGGCTTCCCGGTGGGCGATGTCCGGGACACTGCGGAACTGCATGCGGAGCTGCTCGCCAAGCCGGCGGGGGCACGGGAACGGCACTTCGGGCCGAACCGGTATCTGACCACCCAGCAGTACGTCCGCACTCTTCGTGAGGTGACGGGCCGGGAGCTGCCCGCGGTGTTCCTTCCGGCCCGCGCGATGCTTCCGCTCGGGGCCCTGACCGGCGTGCTGCAGCGGATCTGGCCCTGGCACATCCCTGCCGAACACGGCGCCGTGTACACCTGCGCGCACGCGGTCCCCGTAGGCCCGGACGTCTCCACGTACGGCATCGGCCCGCGGCCCGCCGCCGACACCATGGCCGACACGGTTCGCTGGCTGCATGGCACGGGCCGGATATCGGCCCGCCAGGCCGGCTCGGCAGCAGCCGTGCCCGAGGCTTCCCGGGCATAGGAACTGCTGCCGGCCGGGGAGCAGACAACCCCGGCGCCACCCGGGACGCCGATACCTGCCGGCGCAGTCGGTGGCCGACGCCGACCTGCAGTTGAAGCCGGCCGACGTGCTGGACCCGCCGGTGCTGCTCACGCTCATGGACGTGCGGCGGACTGCCTTGGATGTCGCGCGGCGGGCTGAACGGAACGGCGGGTTGAGCGGCTCGCCGGTCTGACAGCGGCGGTGTCGCAGGACACCGCCGCTTCCGGCATTCTGCTTGCGCGGAGCCGGGTGCCGACCATGTCAGTGCGCAAGGGCAGGTTCGAGGTCGCGCGGACCGACTCGGCCGCGCGACCCTACGCTCCCTACCCCTGAGGCGCAGCCCGCACCGTCACCGGCACCCCGTTGAACACAGCGGTCCCCGACACCCCGTCCAGCACCGCGTCGTCGGTCAGGATGTTAGTGTTCACCCCGGGGTCCCGGCGCGCCACCCTCTGTGGGGAGTCCTGGTGGCCCCAGCCGTGCGGCAGACTCACCACGCCGGGCATGATCGTGTCGGTGACCTCGATCGGCACTGTCAACTCGCCGACCGCCGAGCCGATCAGCGCCGGCGTCGTGGCGTCCAGGCCGAGCCGGGCGGCGTCGCCCGGGTGAATCTGGAGCGTGCAGAGGTTGGTGCCGCCGCGAAGCTCCTCCACGTTGTGCAGCCAGCTGTTGTTCGACCGGAGGTGGCGGCGGCCGATCAGCACGAACTCCGGCGGCTCGGCGTCCAGACAAGCGCGCAGCCGTTGGGCCTCCGCGACGAGTTGCGGCGGCGCCAGGTCCACCCGGCTGTCCGGGGTGCGGAGCAGGGCCGGCAGGCGTGATTGCAGCGGCCCCAGGTCCAGGCCGTGCGGCGCGTCCAGCAGTGCCTTGAGCGACAGGCCGTAGCCGCCGGCCCGTAGCAGCGCGTCCACGATCTTCTCGGTGCCGTCCTCCCCGTCGAGCGTGTCGACCGCCTCCCCGGTGATGCCGAGCTGGTCGAGGAGCATCTCCTCGGCGCGGGTCGGCTCGGTGCCGACGCCTGGCCCTGGCCCGGCGGCGATCAGCATCAGCCGGGCCAGGATCTCGGCCTCGGAGCGCTGGTCGTCGTCCAGCGGCAGGATCGCGCGGGAATAGCGCGCGTAGTTGCGCACCATGATGATCTGCACCAGGAAGTCGAAGTGCGGACTCTGGAGCGTCCGCGGCGGCGGCAGGATCACGTCGGCCAGGCGCGTCGTCTCGTTCAGGTACGGGTCGACGCAGACCACGAAGTCCAGCCCCTCGATGGCCCGGGCCAGCCGGGGAGCGTTGGGGGCCGAGGACGCCGGGTTCCCGGCGACCGTCACCAGTGCCCGGACCTGCCCCTCGCCCGGAGTCTCGATCTCGTCGGCCAGTGTTGCGACCGGGTACTCCCCGAGCACCTCCGGCAGTCCCCGCACCCGGCTGTGCCACTTCCCGGTCGAGAACGCCGGGCCCGCCCGGAAGATCTCGAGCGCCGCCGTCTCGGCGAACATCACGCCGCCCCGGCGGTCCAGGTTGCCCGTCAGGGTGTTGAGGACATCCACCAGCCACTGGGCCACCGTGCCGAACGGCGTCGTGCACGTCCCGATCCGCGCGTAGACCGCGGCCGAGGGCGCGGCGGCCAGCTCCCGGGCCGTCCGCACGATGGTCTCCGGCGCGATGCCGCACACCGGTCCCACGGCCTCCGGCGGGAAGTCGCGGGCCAGCTCGCGCAGTTGCTCCAGCCCGGAGACCGGCAGAGCGATCCGTTCCAGACCCTCGTCCAGCACGGTGTGCACCATCGCCATCAGCAGCAGCGGATCGGTGCCGGGCCGGACGGACAGGTGCTCGTCGGCCAGCGCGGCGGTGCGGGTGCGCCGGGGGTCGACGACCACCACCTTCCCACCCCGCCGTCGTAGAGCCTTGAGACGCCCGGCGAAGTCCGGAGCCGCGCACAGCGAGCCGTTGGACTCCGCCGGGTTCGCACCCAATATCAGCAGGTGGTCGGTGTGATCCAGGTCCGGCACCCCGATCGCCATCGCATCGCCGAACATCAGGCCGCAGGCGACCTGCTTGGGCATCTGGTCCGCGGTACTGGCCGAGTACACGTTCTTCGACCCCAGGGCCTGGGTGATCGGCTGGCGGTAGAGATACGCGGCGATGGTGTGGAACGTCGGGTTGCCGAAGTACAACGCCACCGCGTCCCGGCCGTGCGTGCTGATCACCTCGGACAGGCCGGCGTCCACCGCGGCGAACGCCTCCTCCCAGCCGACCTCCCGCAACTCGCCATCCTGGCGGAGCAGTGGTCTGCGCAGCCGGTCGGGATCCTCGTCCACCTTTCCCAGCACCGCACCCTTGGGACAGATGTATCCCTTGGAGAGGGGGTCCCGCTCGTCCCCGGCGACCCGGAGGACGCGGCCGTCGTCGTCCAGATCGAGCCGCAGAGCACAGCCTGCCTCACACAGCGGACAGGTCCGGTACGCGGTACGGGTCCTGATTTTCTGGTCCGTTATGTTTTTGATGGTCACCACTACTCCCGTGGGGATGGCGCCTGATTCCCGACGACAGGGTATTCGGGAACCCGCCCGCGCGAGGCCATGCTCTTCCACAGCCGCATTCTGCGAGATGGGACCGTCCCCGGAATTGACCGGAGTGAGTCAGCATTCTGAAAGATGCTCAGGATACGACTGCCAGGCGGGAATGAACGCCTTGTCGTTGAGCAATCTGGGAGGATGTCGGCAGGCCTGGGGCTGCGAAGGTTGTGGGGGAATGCTCGGAGCCTGCATGGAAGGTGAGCGACTGATGGCTGTTGCTGCGATCCAGGACGTGCGAGACGTGCTGGCCGCTTACCCCGAACTCGCGGACGCCGCCGTCCTGACACATGCTCAGGATCCTGCCGGCCAGGTCCATGTGGCCTATGTCGTGCCCGGCAGCCCCGGCTTCGACATGGCCGCGCTGCACAAGTACCTCAGGGGGGCGCTGCCCGGCGCGGCGGTGCCGGCGGCGATCGTGGTCGTCGACGCCATGCCGGTGGCCTCCGACGGGACGCCGGAGCCGCGGGCGCTGCCGGCACCTGATCTGCGGGGCCTGAGGCCCTACCGGTCGCCGGAATCGGCCCGCCAGGAAGTGCTGTGCACGATCTTCGCCGAGGTGCTCGCCAGGCCCCGGTGCGGCCTGGACGACGACTTCTTCACCATGGGCGGCGAGTCCATCGACGCCATGCTGATCGCCAGCCGCGTCGGCCAGGCGGTCGGCCTGGAGATATCGATGAACGAAGTCTTCGACGCGCCCACCGCGGCGGAGCTCGACCGGCTCCTGGACACGCTGAGCACCGAGGTCTGACGATGGTCGACGTCGCCAACCGGATGCGGGGCCTGCAGGAGTCCTCGATCACCGCTATGACGGTGCGTTGTCAGGAGCTCGGTGCCATCAACATCGCGCAGGGACTGTGCCAGGTCCCACCGCCTCCTTCGCTGCTGGCGGAGGGCGCGCGGGATTTCCGGGACATCGACCATTCGTACAGCGCGCCCGAAGGATTCGCCGTCTTCCGCGAAGCTGTCGCCGACAAGCTGAAGAAGTGCAGCGGGCTCAGCGTCGAGCCGGCGACTCAGATCGTGGCAACCGTCGGCGCGACCGGCGCCCTCATGGCCACGCTCACAGCGCTGCTCAACCCGGGAGACGGCGTGCTCCTTTTCGAGCCCTTCTACGGCAACTATCCGACCGCGCTCGGGGTGCTGGACCTGCGCGCGGAGCCGGTTCGGCTCTTCGGCCCGGGTTTCGAGGTCACCGAGGAGGCGCTGCGATCGGCTGTCACCGACCGCACCCGAGCGATGATCGTCTGCACGCCGAACAACCCGAGCGGGCGACGGCTCACCATGGCCGAGCTCATGGCGATATCCGCCGTCGCGGAGGAGCACGATCTGCTCGTCATCACCGACGAAGTCTATGAGGACATCTACTTCGGCCCGGCCCCGCACATCGCCCCGGCGACCGTCGGCGATCTCGGCAGGCGCACGGTGACGGTGTCGTCGCTGGGGAAGTCGTTCAGCGTTCCCGGATGGCGGCTCGGTTACGCCTGCGGCCCGGAACGGCTGATGGACGCGGTCAGGGTCGCGGCCGAGTCGCTCGTGGTCTGCCCGCCGGCTCCGCTCCAGGAACTCGGCGCGCGGGCGCTGAGGCTGGGCGACGACTACTATCGCGGCCTCCGCGCGATGTACGACCGGAAGCGCCGAGCCCTGACGGAAGGCTTTGTTGCCGCCGGGCTGTCGCCCAACGAACCGGACGGCTCCTACTACCTGTTCGTCGATTGCTCGCCCTTGGGAGTGACGACCGGGGCGGAAGCGACGGAGATCCTGCTGCAGCGAAGCCTCGTCGGAACGGTGCCCGGAGAGACCTTCTACCTGAACTCACCGGACCTTCCGTACATTCGCGCGTGTTTCTCCCTTCCGGACGAAGTCATAGCCGATGCCGCCGGCAGGTTGGCGAGAGGGGTCTGACCATGACCGAGAACGTGAGTGAGTCGGCCGGAGGCCGCGCGGTTCTCGTGACCGGGGCGGCCCGGGGTATCGGGTGGGCCGTCGCGCGGCGGTTCGCGAAGGCCGGTGACCGGGTGGCGATCCTGGACCGGGTGCCGGGTGAGGTCGCCGAGAAACTGGTGGCCGGGCTTGACGGCGGCGGGCATGTCGTCGTCGAGGCCGACCTGACCGACAGTGAGGCTGTATTGGCGGCAGTGGACTCGGCCGTCGCCCAACTGGGCTGTCTGGACGTCCTGGTGAACAACGCCGGCATCTTCGTCGCGCACCCGATCACCGAGGTCGACTACCCCACCTGGCAGGAGCTGTGGCGCTCGACGTTGGGGGTCAACCTGGTCGGCGCGGCCAACGTGACCTGGTGTGCGG
The DNA here is from genome assembly GCF_040643755.1 of Streptomyces sp. NPDC047079. Taxonomy (NCBI): domain Bacteria; kingdom Bacillati; phylum Actinomycetota; class Actinomycetes; order Kitasatosporales; family Streptomycetaceae; genus Streptomyces; species Streptomyces sp. NPDC047079. The sequence continues at coordinate 221,433 of NZ_JBEYUZ010000004.1, read as the reverse complement.
TCAGGCACATGAAGGAGCGGGATCGCGGTGGGCGGATCATCAACGTCTCGTCACGGGGCGCGTTCCGCGGCGAGCCGGACGTGCCTGCCTACGGAGCCAGCAAGGCGGGCCTGAACTCGTTGACCCAGTCGCTGGCGCTCGCGCTCGCGCCGCACCGGATCGCGGTCTCCGCAGTGGCACCCGGGTTCGTGGCCACCGACATGACCACGGAGTGGCTCAAGCCGCCGAGCGGCGACGAGATCAGGGCACAGAGCCCGTTCGGCCGCGTCGCAGAGCCGGATGAGATCGCCGCTGCCGTCTTCTACCTGGCCTCCGCTCAGGCCGAGTGGGCCAGCGGCGCCATCCTCGACCTGAACGGCGCCTCCTACCTGCGCACCTGAGCGGGTGGTGGGGCGGCTGTTGCCGCCCCACCACCACAGGCGTCAGCGGGAGACATCAGAGGCCGGTCCGCTGCTCCATGAGGGCGGCGATGTCCGTCACCCTGTCGAGCTCGATCAGCTCGTCGTCGGTGATCTCGATGCCGTGGTGCTGGCTGAGCACCAAAGACAGCTCGACGACGGCGAGTGAGTCTATGCCCGCCTCTTCGAGGGTCGCGTCCGGATGCACGCTGTCGGCGTCCAGCAGCAGGACATCGACCATGATTGCCTTCAGCTGCTCGTACATTGCGTCCTCCGGTGTCCAATAGCTCCGATGCCCTACGCATCGTGGAGTTCGAGGTGGGGCCAGGTCAGCGTGGTGGCGCCCCAGGTGAGGCCGCCGCCGAAAGCGACGAGCAACAGCCGGTGGCCCGCTTCGATGCTCCCGTCCGCCGTCGCCTGGGCGAGCAGGACCGGGATCGAGGCGGCGGCGGTGTTGCCGACGTCGGCGATGTTCTGTGCCATCACGTCCCGGCGCAGGCCGAGCCGCGCAGCCAGCGCGGCGCTGACGCGCGCGTTCGCCTGGTGGGTGACCACGCGGTCGACGTCGCCCAGCTGCCAGCCGGCCAGGTTCAGCGCCTCGGTCCCCGCAGCGCTCATCCGCTCGACCGACTGCCGGAACACCTCGCGTCCCCGCATCCGGAAGTACTGCGACCCGTCGTCGGGGACCGGTCCCGGGAACGGCTGTCGCGCACCGCCGGCCTTGACCGTGATCAGCTCGCTGCGATCACCGTCGCTGCCCAGGACCAGCGGGCCGACGGCTCCCGGCTCGTCGGCCCGGCCGCGCCGCAGCACCACCGCGCCGGCGCCGTCGCCGAAGATCGGCAGGGTCGTCCGGTCGTCCGGGTCGAGCAGGGTGGAGAACGCCTCCGCTGCGATCATCAGGACGCGCTCGGCCAGCCCCGCCGCGATGAAACCCGCCGCCGTCGCCAGGCCGTAGAGGAATCCGGTGCACACGGCGGAGACGTCCAAGGCTGCGACACCGCCGAGGCCGAGGCGCGAGGCCACCTCGGGCGCGGTCGCCGGGCAGCGCTGGTCCGGGGTGGTGGTCGCCAGCACGACGGCGTCGATCTGCCCGCCGCCGGCCGACTTGAGCGCGGCCCGGCCCGCCCGGACCGCGAGGTCGGATGTCGCCTCGCCCGGCTCGACCCAGCGGCGCCGGGAGATCCCGGTCCGTCCCACGATCCAGTCTTCCGAGGTGTTCAGACGCGCGCACAGTTCCGCGTTGGTGACGATCCGGTCCGGCACCCGGTACCCGATGCCGCAGATGACCGCCCGATCCGCGGCCCCGCCCGTGCCACCGGTCACGGCTTGTCCCCGATCCCGGCGCCTCTCAGGGCCAGCGCGACATCCATGATGAGGTCCTCCTGGCCCGCGACCGCCTGGCGCCTGCCCAGTTCGAAGAAGACATCGCGCGGATCGACGTTCTCGCGCGCGGAGATGTCGAGCACTCGGGTCTTGAATCCGGAGAACACTCCGGCCAGGCCGCTGACGACGGAGATGGAGTCGATCGTGGGCGGCGCGGGCATCAGTTCCCGTTCGGCGATGTCCGCCGCGTCCAGGAGCCCGTACAGGTCGATGCCGGTCCGGTACCCGAGTCGTTCGAGCACCGGCACCAGTACCTCCAGCTGGGTGTTGCCCGCGCCGGCACCGAAGCCCCTCGCGCACGCGTCCAGGATGTCCGCTCCCGCGTCGGCGGCCGCGACGGAGTTCGCGACGGCCATGCCCAGGTTGTTGTGCCCGTGGAAGATCACCGGCACGTCGACGGCCGCGCGGATGGCCCGGATGCGCTCGGTGACGTCGGGCGGGAGGTAGTGGCCGGCGGAGTCGAGGATGCCCACCCCGGTGGCACCGTAGCCGACCAGGCGCGCGCATTCCTCGGCGAGCTGGTCCGGGGTCGCCATGTGGCTCATCAGGAGGACGCCGTGCGCCTCGACACCCTCGTCGCGCAGGAAGCCGAGGTGCCGTTCGGCCAGGGTCGCCTCGGTGCAGTGAGTGCCGATGCGGACCAGGTCGACCTCGTGCGCGATGGCGTTCTTGATGTCCTGGACCGTGCCCCAGCCCGGAAGCAGGAAGACGCCCAGTTTGCTGTTCGTCAGGGCTTCCCTGGTGATCGACAGCATCTCGTCGTCGTTGAGCTTGGCGAGGCCGACCTGGAGAGAGGACGCGCCCAGCCCGTTGCCATGGCCGACCTCGACCACCGGAACGCGCGCGGCGTCCGCCGCCCGGGCGTACGCGCGCAGCTGGTCCGCGCCGAGGCGGTGCCGGACGGCGTGGTGGCCGTCCCGCAGACTCGGGTCGTGGATCTGGATCGGCTTGCCCGGGGTCTCCGGTCCTGTCGCCTCGGTCATGACTTCCCCACGCCTGCCATCGAGAGCCGTTCCGCCGCGTGGCTCTCCGCGACGAGGATCGCGGCGGAATTGATGATGTCGAGGTTCCCGGCGTACCGCGGGATGCGGTCCCCGGACGAGGTGACCTCGACGGAGACGAACGCCTTGCCGTCATCCACGGTGCACGCCTTCACCTCGAAGCCGCCGGCGTAGGAACGGACTTCGTCCGCGGCTGCCGCCACCAGCGGGGACACCGATTCGGTGGTGAGATCCGGGCCCAGCAGGGACATCGCGACCCGGAAGGTCGCCGGGGGCCGCGCGGGGCTGATGTTGAGCATCACCTTGACGTCCCTGACACCGGTGAAGCAGCGGATCGCTTCCTGCGTGGTCTCCACGTACTCGTCGAGGTTCATGCGCGTCCCGTGACCGATGCTCAGGGTGGCGCAGGTCGTCACCACCTCGATGTAGTCGATCTGGTGGGTCCGCGTTATCGCGTGCAGGATCGGCACCGACGCCTGCCCGCCGCAGCTCACCATGCTGAGGTCACGGTGGCCGGGGATGTCCGCCCGGTTGACGGTCGGGATGATCATCCGCCCGCTCCGGCTCGGCGTCAGGTCGATCAGCGTCGTGCCCAGCGGCGAGAGCTTCTCCACGTGCCGAGCGTGGGAGGCCGCGCTGGTGGCGTCGAAGACCACGTCGAAGGGGTGCTCGACGTCCACCAGGGACTCCACGCCCCCGGCCGAAACCGGCACGCCCAGTGCCGCCGTCCGCCGCAGTGCCGGCGCGGCTTCGTTGCGGCCCGCGACCAGCCGCAGATCGAGACGACCGGAACGGATGATCTTGGCCACCAGATCGATGCCGATGAGGCCGGTGCCGAGCACCGCCACGGACAGCCTGCCGGCCGCTGCCTGGGAGTCGTTGTAGGTCATTCGTCGCTCCTGACGCGAGAGGACATCTCAGTCGCGGGCGCGCTTGTACGCCAGCGTGACGCCGTCGAAGATGGGGAGCATGGTCAGCTCGACTCGCTCGTCGTCAAGCAGCGTGGCGTTCAGCGCACGCATCGAGTCGATCTCCGGGTCGCTGATGTCCGGTCGCGCGACGTTGCCGGTCAGAAGGACGTTGTCGATCGCCATCAGACCGCCTGGCCGCAACAGCTCGAGGCAGCGCTCGAAGTAGAGCGGGTAGCCTTCCTTGTCGGCGTCGATGAAGACGAAGTCCACGGTGCCGGCCGCGCCGTCGGCCAGCAGCATGTCCAGGGTCTGGGCCGCCGGGCGCAGTTCGAGCTGGATGCGGTCGGCGACGCCGGCCCGCTCCCAGAACGGGCGCCCGATGCCGGCCCACTCCTCGTTGAAGTCGAGCGCTATGAGGCGGCCGCCCGGTGGAAGCGCGCGGGCCATGCACAGCGTGCTGTAGCCGGTGAACACCCCGACCTCGACGACGGTTTTGGCCGACATCAGCCCGACGAGGAAGCCGAGAAGCTGCCCCTGCTCCGGCGAGGCCGACATGTTGTGTTCGAACACCTGCGAGGTGGTGGCCGCCCGCAGCTCGCGCGCGATGTCGTCCTCGCGAAGCGACACGTCCTGCACGTATTGCTGGATCTCATCGTCGAGCACCAAATGAACAAGCACCGGTTCCCCCTCGCGACACCGATGTATGACGACCGGCGTTCATCGTGTCAGGGAAGAACACGGCCAACGTCTCCGAAGTTGCGCATCGGAACAGGCGGCAACGGTGCACAGCAAGGAAGAAGGCGATCCGGGCTGACGCCTTTGGCATGGTTATGAAGGAATGCAAGGAACCGGTCTCATGAATACGAAGCATGTTCCTTCATGACGACAGCCGAATACACAGAGCTATGCGGAGAGTGGCACATGACAGCCTTTTCTATTCCCGCCCGGTTCGCTGAGCAGGTCGCCAGGACGCCGCATGCGACAGCCGTGTCCGAGGCTGCGACCGGGGCCGCTCTGAGTTATCAGGAACTGGACCGGCGAGCCAACCGGCTCGCGCGTCATCTGATCAGGCTCGGGGTCGGCCGCGAGGATCGGGTCGGGGTTCTGATGGAGCGGTCCGCCGATCTGGTGGTCGCGCTCCTTGCGATCCTCAAAGCCGGCGGGGTCTACCTGCCGGTCCACGAGGCCGACCCCGCGGACCGGCGGCAGTTGATCGTGGACCGCGCCCGCCCCGTGCTGCTGCTCGTGGACGACGCGATGCGCCTGGCCGGCGTGCCCGACCGCGTACCGGTCGTCGCGGTGCACGACCCGGAGATCGCCGGGGAACCGATCGACGATCCGCAGGTGCGGATCCATCCCGATCAGTTGGCCTACGTGATCCACACGTCCGGTTCCACCGGCCAGCCCAAGGGCGTCGCGGTGACCCAGCGGGAAGTGGTGCGGCTCCTGGTGGATCCGCAGTGGGCCGTCGAGCGGCACGCGCGGGTGCTGCAGTTGGCGCCGTACGCCTTCGACGTGTCCGCGTACGAGATCTGGATGCCGCTGCTGCACGGCGGCCAGGTGGTCGTCGCGCCCCCCGGCCGGCTGGAGCCCTCGGTCCTGAGTGAGCTGATCAGGAAGTACGAGATCACCGGGCTCCACATGACCGCCGGCCTGTTCCGGGTGTTCGCCGAAGAGTCCCCCGCGACGTTGGCCGGCGTGCGCGAAGTGCTCACCGGCGGCGACGTGATCTCGCCGGTGGCCGTCCGCCGGGTGCTCGAGGCCTGCCCCGACATCGTGATCCGCGCGCTGTACGGCGCGACGGAGGGAAGCGTGTTCTCGGCGCACTGTGTGATCACCCGCGAGACGGAACCCGACAAGGTCGTGCCGGTCGGCGACGTCTTCACCGGGATCCGCATCCACATCCTGGACGAGGGCCTCACGCCCGCGCCGGCCGGCGCCGTCGGCCAGATCTACCTCGCGGGCGAAGGCGTCGCCCGCGGGTACCTCGGCCAGCCCGGCCTGACCGCCGAGCGGTTCGTGGCCGACCCGTTCGGCCTGCCGGGATCGCGCATGTACCGGACCGGCGACATGGCCCGCCGGACCGCCGACGACACGATCGAGTTCGTCGGCCGGGAAGACAGCCAGGTGAAGATCCTCGGCTTCCTGGTCGATCTGGCCGAGGTGGAGGCGGCGCTGGCCGACCATCCGGGGCTGACGCAAGTCGTCGTCCTGGCACGCGAGCGGGAAGACGGGAACAAGCAGCTGGTCTGCTATGTCGTAGCCGAGCCGGGCACGGTCGACCTGGCGGCGGTACGCGCACACGCCAGGACGAAGCTGCCCGGCTACATGACGCCGGAGGCGTTCGTCCGGCTCGACGCGCTGCCGCTGACCGCCAACGGCAAGCTGGACCGCGCGGCGATGCCGGAACCGGACTTCAACCAGGTCGTCGCCTCCCGTGCGCCACAGACGCCGCTCCAGCAGGAGCTGTGCGCGATGTTCAGCTCCCTGCTCGAGGTGCCCGAGGTGGGGATCGACGACAGCTTCTTCGACCTCGGCGGCCAGTCTCTGCAGGCGATCCGGCTGTGCAACCGGATCGGCGCCGCAGTCGGCGTCGGGGTCTCGGTGAACAAGCTGTTCGACAACCCGACCGTGGCCGAGCTGGCGGCGTACATCGACGCCAAGCGGGCCGCGTACCGGGCTACGGCGGCCTCCTGATGACGGGGCCGACCCGGCCGCTGACCGGTGCCGAGTACCTCGAGAGCATCCGTGACGACCGCGAGGTCTACATCTACGGAGAACGGGTGGCCGACGTCACCGGGCATCCGGCGTTCCGCAACCCGGCCCGGATGATCGCCCGGCTCTACGACGCGCTGCACGATCCGCAACACCGGGACGTGCTCACCACTCCGACGGACGCCGGCGGCCCCGGCGGCTTCACACATCGCTTCTTCACCACGCCGCACAGCGCCGTCGATCTGGTCGCCGACCAGCAGGCCATCGCGGCGTGGTCCAGGCTGACCTACGGCTGGATGGGACGCAGCCCGGACTACAAGGCCTCGCTGCTCGGCACGCTCGGCGCGAACGCGGACTTCTACAACCCGTTCGCCGACAACGCGCGGCGCTGGTACCGGGAGTCGCAGGAGAAGGTCCTGTACTGGAACCACGCCATCGTCAACCCGCCGGTGGACCGGCATCGGGCACCGGACCAGGTCGGCGACGTGTTCGTGCACGTCGAGCGGGAGACCGACAGCGGCGTGATCGTGAGCGGGGCGAAGGTCGTCGCGACGAACTCCGCGCTCACGCACTACAACTTCGTCGCCCACACCGGCCTGCCGGTCAAGGACCGCAAGTTCGCCATCTCGGCCACCGTGCCGATGAACGCGCCCGGGCTGAAGCTGATCTGCCGGCAGTCCTACTCCGCCGCGGCGGAGGCGACCGGCAGCCCGTTCGATTACCCGCTGTCGTCCCGGCTGGACGAGAACGACTCCATCCTGGTCCTGGACAAGGTACTGATCCCGTGGGAGAACGTGTTCATCTACGGCGATGTCAACAAGGTCGGCATGTTCAGCGGGCACTCCGGGTTCGTCGAGCGGGCCATGTTCCACGGCAGCACGCGGCTCGCGGTGAAGCTGGAGTTCATGGCCGGTCTGCTGGCCAAGGCTTTGGACATCACCGGGGCCGCCGACTTCCACGGCGTGCAGACGAGGCTGGGCGAGGTGCTCGCCTGGCGGAACCTGTTCTGGGGGCTGTCCGACGCTGCGGCGCGGAACCCGGTGGAGTGGCGGGACGGGGCGGTGTTGCCGAACCCCGACTACATCATGGCGTACCGGTGGTTCTCCCAGGTCGGCTACAACAGGGTCCGGGAGATCGTGCTGCAGGACGTCGCGAGCGGACTGATCTACCTGCCGTCCAGCGCGCAGGACTTCCGCAATGAGGAGATCCGGCCGTACCTGGACACCTACCTGCGCGGCTCGCACGGCGTCGAAGCCGTCGAGCGGGTGAAGGTGATGAAGCTGCTCTGGGACACGATCGGCACGGAGTTCGGTGGCCGGCACGACCTCTACGAGCGCAACTACTCCGGCAACCACGAGAACACCAGGATCGAGTTGCTCCGCGGCCAGATCGGCGATGGGAAGATGGACGGATACCGAGAGTTCGTCGATCGCTGCCTGGCCGAGTACGACCTCGACGGTTGGCGGGCACCCGACCTCGCGCCGGTTCGGATCCCTGCGTTCTAGGGACACGCAGAGCGCGAATCAGCCGGCGCGCACCGGGGTGCGTGCCGGCTGACGGTATCCGTCACGATGCTGATGTGACGCTCCACGCCGCCAGCTGCCGCTCACGCGTCAGCTCCTCCTCGTCCGGGACGAAGCGCCTCATGGCGCGGCGCAACAGCGGCGGCGTCACCAGCGAAGTGACCATCGCCATCAGTGCCAGGACCGTGAACGCGTCGGGGCTGAGCACCCCGAGCTGGAGTCCGGCCATCGCGATCACCACGCCGACCACACCGCGGGCGTTCATGCCGATGCCGAGTGCCATCCCCTCGGCCGGCTCGAGCCGGCCGGCCCGGGCGCCGAGGTAGGCGCCGGCGAACTTGCCGACCGTCGCGACGGCCACCACCGCCACCGCAGCGGCCAGCACCGGCGGGTGCCGCAGCGCCGTGAGATCCATGCGCAGGCCGATCGCGGCCAGGAACAGCGGCGCCAACACCGCCATGACGATCGACCGCAGCGGCGCGAGCTGCGCCGGATCGGCGAGGCTGAGCAGACTGACGCCGGCGACGAAGGCCCCGAACAACGGTTCCAGCCCGGCGGCCGCGGTCGCCGCGCCGGCGGCGAAGCAGAGCACGACGGCGACCGCGATGGTCGGGCCCGGGTCCGCGAGCCGAGCACAGACCCGCAGCATCGGTCCGACGATCCGGCGAGCCAGGACCGCCACCACCAGGATCACGACCAGGTAGCCGAACGTCCGGGGCAGCGAGGCGTCCGCGGAGTCGTGGGCCGCGAGCGCCGACGCGACCGACAGCAGCAGCCAGGCCGCCGCGTCGTCGAACAGCGCCGCGGTCATGATGAGCTGCCCGAGATTGCGGTGCAACAGGTCCAGGTCGCTCAGGATCTTGGCGATCACCGGAATGGCCGTGACGCACATCGCGACCCCGACGAACAGCGCGAACGTCGCGCGCGGCATGTGGGCCGGGATCAGGGAGCCGGGCAGCAGGAACCCGGTCGCGATCCCCAGGCCGCCGGGGACGATCAGCCCGCCGAGGCTGATCCGCAGCGCGACGGAGCCGCGGCGGCGCAGCAAGCCGTGGTCGAGCTGCGCGCCGGTGATGCCGACCAGGAGCAGCGCGCCGAGTTGGGTGAGCCCGTCGAGCAGATGGGCCTGCTCGGCGGCAACCGGAAACAGCCAGTGCTGCAGGCCTGGGGCGGCGTGCCCGAAGACCGTCGGCCCGGCCAGGACGCCGGCGAACAGCTCGCCGGTGAGCGCGGGCAGGCCGAAGCGGACCGCCAACCGGCCCAACGCCAGGGCGAGGGCCAGCAGGAGGGCGATCTGCAGCAGGAAGGTGATCAGATGGGGTGTGGAAAGGGGTTGGATCACGGGGCGGCCTCGCTGGATTCTCGTCGGATCAAGGGGGCCGGGCATTGAGGTCGTCGGTGGCGCGGTGAACTCGAACCCGAGCTCGATCGCCGGCACGCCAGGTCGCCGAAGTCCCAGACCCGGATGACGGTTTCTCTGGAGCTACGCCGAAACCTTCTGCGTTCTAAGAACGCCGGCAGCAGCCACGGCCGCCGCCCCTGGTCACGCCCTGGCTCGGCGCCGATTGCCGGTTACTCATCGTGCACCCTTCTGCGTGTCGCATGGAGTGGTGCCGTCAAGCCTTCCGGCAACGGCTACCCTGCGCTTCTCCCTGCTTGCCTCACTCGTGGATCCTCCGGATCGCCGTAACTCATAGTGGCCGCCAAGCGGTTCCCGGCTCGTTGAACGGGTTGACCGGAGCTTCTCCACCTACGGCTGGTCCCGGGGCTCTCCCCACCCTCCGCTGGTCACGGACCGTGAGTCTTGGGCCTGCACGGGGCCGGCGCCGTTCGCGGTGCCGGGCCCGTGCCATTCACACACCGTGTGCGACGGGGACACGCATATGCCTTTCGCACACTCTCCCCACGCGTCCACCAGCCGGGTTGACTCTTCATGTGCATGCAAGGGATGTGCCGACTACGGAAAGGAGCGGACACGTGACCGCCGACCCCGAGCATCCCGTGATCCATGGAGAAGTCGCAGAGTTACGCCGTCGCCTCGATGTGGCGCACGCACGGGTCGAGGGAGGTCTGGCCCTGCTTGGTCATCGCGCCGAGCAGAACGCCAAGGATCTCGACGAACTGACGGTGAGGGTCGTGGCGCTGGAGCACACGCGCTGGCCGCTGCCCGCGGTGGCCGCCCTCACGGCGGTGGGCGCGCTCGTCGTGGCGATCTGGCAGGCACTGGGCCGCTAGGGGGTCCCCGTCGCGGTGGGGGTCAGGGCAATGCGTCCTGCCCGAGCCTGAGGTGGTGCAACAGGAGTAACGCGGCCGCCATGTTGGCGGCCGGGACCTCCCCGCGGGCGACCAGGTCGGGGACGAGCTTGAGGGGAACCCATTCCCGACGGTCCGACTCGAAGTCGTCCACGGGGTGTCCGACGTACTCTCCCTCGCCGGCCCAGTAGACGTGGTGCCGGGCGTCGGTGAGTCCGTTGGACGGTTCGACGCTCATGAGATGGCGCAGAGGTCCCGGCCGCCAGCCGGTCTCCTCCTCGAGTTCGCGGGCCGCCGCGGCGACGATGTCCTCGCCGTCCTCCACGACCCCCGCCGGGAGCTCCCACCCCCAGCTGTCGGTGATGAAGCGGTGCCGCCACAGCAGCAGTACCTCGTTGGCCTCGTTGACGACGGTGGCCACGGCGACGGGCCGAAGCCGTATCAGGAAGTGGTCCAGGTGCCGGCCGTCCGGCAACTCCACATCCGCCAGATTGACGCTGAACCAGCGGTTTGCATACACAGTTTGTTCGTTCAGTTTCGTCCACTGCACGGTTCTGCCACCTTCCGCTGAGTAAGTGGCAATATCGCAGCAGGAGCGGTGACTCAGCAGGCTCACAGCGGCGCACGCCCGGCGCAGCGGCGGGCGCGGCGGTCTCCACCGGGGGGAAGACCGCCGGGCCGGGGCGACCCTCCGGCAGCGGCCGACCGGCTCTCTACAGCGGTACGCGCAGGGCGCCGTCGATGAGTTCGGCCGCCTCGGCCGTTCCCGCGCAGCCACTGCGCGCCAGGTGTTCGCGTACCGCACGCAGTCTGTCGCGCAGCCGCATGGACTCCATCCCCCGCGCCTGTTCCGCCATTTCGACCGCGGTGGCCACCGCCTTGTCGGCGTTGCCCTGCCGTAGTTCGATCTGGCTGAGCATCGCGAGCCGGTGCACCCGGCCACGGTCGTGCGCGGGCGTGTCCACGGCGGCCGCGGCGTGCTCCCCCGCCGCCGTCAGATCACCGAGGCTGAGCAGTGCCTCCGCGACCTGGACGTTGACGAGACCGGGCTGGACATAGCCGGTCTCGTCGGGTTCGTGGCCGCGCCGGATGCGCTCGGCGGCCGACTCGGCCCGCCGGATGCAGGACAGGGCGCTCGTCGCATCGCCGAGATGCGCGTACGCCTTCGCCTGCATCGCATAGAGGTCGGAGGCGAGCGCCGGGGTGATGTGCGTGCCCGCCGTGCGCAGTGCGGCCTCGGCGAAGGCGACGGCCTGCCGGTACTCCTTCATGAACAGTGACTGGTTGACGAGCAGCGCTATCACATACGCGCCGAGCCCGCGGTCCCCGCTGGCCTTCGCCAGGCGCAGGGCCTGGTGGAAGTAGCGCTGGGCGAGGCCGTGGGCGTCCGAGTCGTACGCGCAGATGCCGGCGATCGCCACCAGACCGCCGGTGGCACGGTGCAATTGGCGGCCCATGGCGTCGGTGTAGCTGCCGCGCAGCAGCGGCGCCGTCTCGGAGTTGAGGAAGCCGACGATCCGGCTGCGGGTCGCTATGCCGCCCGCCTTGCGGTACATCTGCTCGTAGTGGGCGCGGGCAGCACGCAGCATCTCGACGTCGGCGGGGGTTACCCGGTGCCGGCCGCCCCGCGAGACGTCCACGTCCTCGGGCGGGTTCTCCCACTCCCACACCGGCATCACGGCGGGTGTGCCCGTGACCGCCGGGGCATCGAGGATGTGGGGGCGCTGCTGTTCGTCGGAGCGCCACAGGGCGGTGGCCCGTTCGACGAAACCCGAGAGGCCGGAGCCGTGCGGGGCGGCCGGTTCACCCGGCACACCGAGGCCGATGTCGTCGAGGGTCACCGGGCGGTGCAGCCGGGCGGCGAGCACCTCGCAGATCAGGTCGGGCACCTGGCCGCGCGGACGCTGGCCCTTCAACCACCGCGCCACGGCGGTGTGTTCGTACCTCAGCGCGAGTCCGCGCGCCCGCCCCACCTGGTTGACATGCGCGGCGAGTCCCGCGTGGGATATCCCGGCCTCGTCGAGGATCGCGTCGAGCAGGGTGTTGGGCTGCATGAAAGGCCCTCCGGTGGCTCGGTGCGGACAGCGTAGTGCGTCGGGGTTCACACGGGGTGTGAACCAAGTGCGCGCATCCGGGCTGTGCGTGCGCTGTTGCGGAGAGTTTCCGGCCGGTTGACTGAAACCCCTCGCAAGAGGCCGGCGGGCCGCCGGCTCCCCCTCGTACAGTGCGGCGGCCCGACTCCGCGCCGTCCGCCCAGCTGCCTGCCCGACACTCCGTGGCGGGGCGGACGGCGCGACGGCGCTCCGCCGGGCACGTCGGCCGGCTACCGGTGCTTCGTCGGACGCGGATCCGTGGTGGCTTGTCGCGAGGTTCCCCACGCACCTGCCGGGGCGCCTCCGCGGCGGTCGTTGCGCAGGACCAGAAGGGCCACGTCGTCGGTGAAGCGTGCGCCGGTGTGGTGGAGCAGATCCGCGAAGACGGTGCGCAGCACGCTCTGGGGTACGACGTCGTCGCTGACGGCCCTGGCCAGGGCGGTGGACAGGGGGAAGAAGCCCCCGTGCGGGTCGCGGGCGTCCTCCGCTCCGTCGGTGTGCAGGAACAGCGCCTGTCCGGGCGGCAGTCGCCCGCAGTCGGTGGCGGGCAGGTCGTCCGGAAGCGGGAACGGCCCGAGTGGAGGCAGGGGTTCGGACCGGCTGAGGGGGACGGCCCTGCCCCGCTGGAGCAGATACGGCCACGGATGGCCGCAGTTGAGGGCGCGCAGCTCTCCCTCGCGGCCGATCTCCAGCAGCAGGAGCGTCACGAACTCCTCCACGACCGGGCTGTCCGGCTCCCGGCCGGACGAGGGGTGTTCCGCCCGGACCCGCTCGCGCAGGTGCCGGGCCAGCGCCCGGTCCAGTCGGCGCAGCAGCGGGGCGAGTTCGGACTCGTCGTGCGCCGCCTCGCGGAAGCTGCCGAGAACGGCGGCGGCGGTGGCGAGGGCCGTCAGTCCGTGTCCGCGCACATCGCCGATCACGACGCGGACCCCGTGCTCCGTGGCGATCACCTCGTACAGATCACCGCCGACGACGGCCCCGCGGTCCGCGGACACCTGGGCGGCGGCCACGCGCAGCCCGTCGATCCACGGCGGCAGCGGGCGCAGCAGCACGCTCTGGGCGGCGCCCGCGACCTTCCGGGCCTGCCTCAGCTCGCGCAGGTACGCGTGCCGGACGTGCAGGAGCAGCCCCGCGCCGGCCGCAAGGAACGCCGCGCTGCCCACGACCCGCGCACCGATGGTGTGCTGCTCGGCGAGCGGACAGGCCAGCTTGTACGTGATCGCGGTCGCACCCCATACGGTGGGCAGCCCGACCGCGAGCGCCCGCCGCAAACGCCGGGGGCCCCTGCGGGAGCCATGGCGGACGCCCCGGGCGACGGCGGAGCCCCACCGGCCGCGGGAATGTACATCCGGCCGCGGCCCGCGAGGGGACCCAGCCTTGATACGGATCATGCCGGCCCCCCATGAGAGCCCTGAGTGCGCAGAAGCGGCCCGCGGAGTCCCACCTCACGCTCCTGGGGCGGTCCGATTCTGTCGACCGGACCGGCCGCCGGTAGGGATCATCCGGACTCGCCACCCTAATGAGTGAGGTGGGCGAGGGGATCACGGAGGCGCGCCCGTATGCGACGAGGGGAGCCGCGCGGCCGGGAACGACCTGCGGCTCCCCTCGTCCCGGTCCGGGCGGATGGTGCCTCTCGCCCGACGGGGCGAACGCTGCCTGTTGGGGCACTAGCTCCGCAGCGCAGCGCCGGTGCGCTCGGCCGCCAGCGCGACCGCCGCGTCACGGGCGGCGGAGGCCTCGTCGACGGTCAGGGTGCGGTCGGAGGCGCGGAAGCGCAGCGCGTAGGCCAGCGACTTCTTGTCGTCGCCGAGCTGAGCGCTCTCGTAGACGTCGAACAGCCGGATGGACTCCAGCAGCTCACCCGCGCCCTCGCGCAGCGCGGCCTCGACGTCCGCTTGCGGGACCGCCTTGTCCACGACCAGGGCGACGTCCTGCGTGGCGACGGGGAAGGCGGAGATGTGCGGCGCCTGCGGGGTGCCGTCGCCCACCTGCTCCAGGACGTCCAGGTTCAGCTCCATCGCGCAGGTGCGCTCGGGCAGGCCCAGCGCCTTGACCACGCGCGGGTGCAGCTCGCCCGCGTGGCCCACGACCCGCTCGGTGCCGTCCACGGCGACCGCCAGCTCGGCGCAGCGGCCCGGGTGCCACGGCCCGTACTGGCCCTTGCGGACGATCAGCTCGGCCCCCGTCTCGCGGGCCACGGTCCGCGCCGCCTCGACGGCGTCGGCCCAGTCGGCCGGGCGGCCCTTGCCCCACCAGCCGGCCTGTTCCCGAGCGCCCGCGAGGACGACGGCGACATGGCGCGGCTGCTCGGGCAGCGCCGCGTTCAGCTCCGCGATCTCCTCGTCGGTCGGGCGCCGGTCGACGGGCAGGTGCACGGCCGCCCGCCGCTCCCCGACGGTCTGGGGATGGAAGACGAGTCCGGTCTCGAACAGCGCCAGGTCGTGGTTGCCACGGCCGTCGTTGCGGCGCAGCGCGCCGAGCAGGCCCGGCAGCAGCGTCGTACGGAGGGCGGGCTCCTCGTCGCTGAGCGGGTTGACCAGCTTGACGACCCGGCGGGCCGGGTCGTCGGCCTCCAGACCGAACTGGCCGAAGACCTGCTCGCTGACGAACGGGTAGTTCGGCGCCTCGACGTACCCCTCGCCGGCGAGGGCCCGTCCGACCCGGCGGTGCAGCCGCTGCCGTTGGGTCAGCCCGCGGCCCGAGGGGAGCCGGGGCAGCGTGGAGGGCAGGTTTTCGTAGCCCTCCAGGCGGATGACCTCTTCGGCCAGGTCGTTGGGGTCGGTGAGATCCGGCCGCCAGGACGGGACGGTGACGATCAGCTCGTCCTGCCCGTATACGTCGCAGCCGACCTCCTGGAGGCGGCGGACGACGGTCTCACGGCCGTATTCGACGCCCGCGACCCGGTCCGGGTGGTCGGCGGGCATGGCGATGGTGTGCGGCGCGGACGGCGCGATGACCTCGGTGACGCCGGCGTCGGCCGTGCCGCCCGCGAGCAGCACGAGCAGGTCGACCGCCCGCTGGGCCGCCGCGGAGGCGGCCTGCGGGTCGACGCCGCGCTCGAAGCGGCGGGACGCCTCCGAGGACAGCTTGTGACGGCGGGCGGTGCGCGCGATGGAGATCTGGTCGAAGTGCGCGGCCTCGATGACGACCTCGGTGGTCGCGTTCTCCGGGCCGTCGACGGGCGTCTCCCCTGGAACTCGGGGGAGGTCGGCGATCTCGGTGTTGGCGCCGCCCATGACGCCCGCGAGGCCGATGGGGCCGCCGTCGTCGGTGATCACGAGGTCCTCGGCGTGCAGCGTGCGCGTCACACCGTCGAGGGTGGTGAGCTTCTCGCCCTCCTCGGCCCGGCGCACGCCGATCGGGCCCTGCACCAGCCTGCGGTCGTAGGCGTGCAGCGGCTGGCCGATCTCCATCATCACGTAGTTGGTGATGTCGACGGCGAGCGAGATCGGGCGCATGCCGACCTTCTGGAGCCGGCGCTGCAACCAGATCGGGGAGTGTGCCTGGGGGTCGAGGCCGGAGACCGTGCGGGCGGTGAAGCGGTCGCAGCCGCGCGGTTCGGAGATCCTCACCGGGTGGCCGAACGCGTTCGGGGCCGGGACGTCGAGCAGCGCCGGGTCGCGCAGCGGCAGGCCGTAGGCGATGGCGGTCTCACGGGCGACACCGCGGATGGACAGGCAGTCGCCGCGGTTCGCGGTGACGGCGATGTCGAGGACCTCGTCGACGAGCTCGAGCAGCTCGATGGCGTCCTTGCCGACCTCGGTCTCCGGCGGCAGCACGATGATGCCCTTGGTGCCGTCGTCGCCCATGCCCAGCTCCTCGCTGGAGCAGATCATGCCGTGCGAGTTCCGGCCGTACGTCTTGCGCGCGGAGATCGCGAAGCCGCCGGGGAGCACGGCACCTGGCAGGACCACGACGACCTTGTCGCCGACGGAGAAGTTGCGGGCGCCGCAGACGATCTCCTGCGGCTCGCCGGTGCCGTTGGCCTGGCCGACGTCGACGGTGCAGAAGCGGATCGGCTTCTTGAAGCCATCCAGCTCCTCGATGGTCAGCACCTGGCCGACGACGAGCGGCCCCTTGAGGTCGGCGCCGAGCTGCTCGACGGTCTCGACCTCGAGGCCTGCCGAAATGAGCTTGGCCTGGACGTCGCGCCCGGTCTCAGTCGCCGGCAGGTCGACGTACTCCCGCAGCCAAGAAAGCGGGACCCGCATCAGATCTCCATCCCGAACGGCCGGGTGAACCGGACGTCACCCTCGACCATGTCTCGCATGTCTTCGACGTTGTGGCGGAACATCAGCATCCGCTCGATGCCGAACCCGAAGGCGAAGCCGCTGTACTTCTCCGGGTCGACACCGCAGGCGGTGAGCACCCGCGGGTTGACCATGCCGCAGCCGCCGAGCTCGATCCAGCCCTCGGACGAGCAGGTGCGGCAGGGCCGGTCGGGGTTGCCGACGGACTCGCCCTTGCAGACGTAGCAGAGCATGTCCATCTCGGCGCTCGGCTCGGTGAACGGGAAGAAGTTCGGCCGCAGCCGGGTCTTCATGCCCTCACCGAAAAGCGACTGGACCATGTGGTCCAGGGTGCCCTTGAGGTCGGCCATGGTCAGGCCCTCGTCCACGGCGAGCAGCTCGACCTGATGGAAGACGGGCGTGTGGGTGGCGTCCAGCTCGTCGGTGCGGTAGACGCGTCCGGGGCAGATCACGTAGACCGGCAGCTCACGGTCGAGCAGCGAGCGGATCTGCACGGGCGAGGTGTGGGTGCGCAGCACGACGCCGGACTCGGTGCCGCCCTCGGGGCCCTGAACGAAGAACGTGTCGGCCTCACCACGGGCCGGGTGGTCCGGGCCGATGTTGAGGGCGTCGAAGTTGAACCACTCCGCCTCGACCTCGGGGCCCTCGGCGACCTCGTAGCCCATGGCCACGAAGACGTCCTCGATGCGCTCCGAGAGCGTGGTCAGCGGGTGGCGGGCGCCGGCCGGGACGCGGTCGTGGGGCAGCGTGACGTCCACCGACTCCTCGACCAGGACGCGGGCGTCCCGCTCGGCCTCGAGCTCGGCCTGGCGGGCGGCGAGGGCCTTGTTCACGGCGCCGCGGGCCATGCCGACGCGCTTGCCGGCCTCGGCCTTGGCGTGCGGGGGCAGGGCGCCGATCTCGCGGTTGGCCAGGGCCAGCGGCGAGGCGGGGCCGGTGTGGGCGACCTTGGCCTCGTGGAGCGTGTCGAGGGAGTCCGCGGCGGTGAAGGCGGCGAGCGCCTCGTCCCGCATGCGCTCGATCTCTTCCGGTTTCAAGGCCTCGACCTCGACAGGGTCGTACGACTTATTGGGTGCCGACATCTCTTCCCGTGCTTCCGATTGGCTGGCTGAGGGTCCCCGTCACCGACTCGTGAGTGAATCGTCTCCGTCTTCGGGACGCAAAGGTGCCAAAGGCCGAGTCTAACGGTGCCGGGGAAAGCGAATGCGCCCATGGGTGCTCGGGCGGCGTCTACAGCAGATACGCCGGGGTCCCCACAGGCAGGGTAAATCGGAACTCCGCGCCGCCGCCGGGGGCGCGGCCGACCGTGATGGTGCCCCCGTGGGCCTCGACGATGCCCTTGACGATGTAGAGCCCGAGGCCCGTGCCACCGCGCTTGCTGCCCCGCCAGAAGCGGGTGAAGACGCGGTTCATGGATTCCTCCGGAATGCCGGGGCCCTCGTCGCTCACGGTGACCGACGTGGCTCTGTTCTCGTCGCGCTCCCCGGGGCCCCCATCGCGGGGGGACACCGCGGGCGTGACGTCAATCGTGACGGTTCCCTCGCCGTGGCGCACGGCATTTTCGATGAGGTTGCTGAGCACCTGGTCGATCTTGTCGGGGTCGGCCCACAGGGCGGGCAGCGGCTGTTCGATGCGCAGCAGGAAGCGGTCCGCGGGCTGCCCCGCGGTGACGTACGCCTGGATGTGCCGTCCCACCGCCGCGCCCATGTCGACGGGCTGCCGGCGCAGCTCCAGCCGCCCGGAGTCGATGCGGGAGATGTCGAGAAGCTCCGCGATGAGCCGGGTGACCCGGTTGGCGTCGGCGTCGACGGTCTCCAGCATCAGCCGTTTCTGGTCGTCGGTGAAGCGCTCCCACTTGGCGAGCAGGGTGGCCGTGAAGCCCTTGACGGAGGTGAGGGGCGAGCGCAGCTCATGGGCCACGGTGGCGATCAGCTCGGCGTGGCTGCGCTCGGTGCGGCGCCGCGCCTCGGTGTCACGCAGGGAGACGACGACCCGTCGGATGGGCCCGTTCGGGTACGCGCGCACGTAGCGCGCCGAGACGAGGACCTCGCGCCCTCCCGGAAGCAGCAGATTGCGCTCGGGCTGCCGGACCCGGATGGCGAGCCCGCCGTAGGGATCGGTCAGCTGCCACCAGCGCCGCCCCTCCAGGTCCTCCAGCGGCAGCGCGTGCTCGAGGGGTCTGCCGAGGGCTTCGGCGGCGGGGACGGCGGTGATGCGGGCGGCCGCGGCGTTGAAGCAGATCACATGGCCGTGCTCGTCGGCGATCACGAGTCCGTCGGGGAGTTCGTCCGGGTCGATGCCGGGTTCGGCGAGATCACCGCGCCGGGAGGCGGGCGCGCGGTGCGCATCCCGTGCTCCCGGTGCTCTGCTCGTGCCGACACCCATCCCCGTACCCCACTTCTCGTCTGGCCTGGGGACCTGCCTCCCCGCTCAAGCCGAGAGCTGGGGGGAGGGCCCCCGAGCCCGCCACCCTACTAGCCGGGGGTGACGGAACGGCACCCTCCGACGGCGCGCTGTGCTCGGGCGGACGCATAGAGACATACGGCGGCGGCGGTCGCGAGGTTCAGGCTCTCGGCCTTCCCGTGGATGGGCACCCGCACCACCGCGTCCGCCAGTGCGCGGGTCTCCTGCGGGAGCCCCCAGGCCTCGTTGCCGAACACCCAGGCGGTGGGGCCGCCCATGGTGCCCTCGTCGAGTTCGTCGTCCAGGTCGCGGTCGCCCGCCCCGTCGGCGGCCAGGATCCGCACACCGGCCTCCTTCAGGCCCGCCACGGCCTGCTCGACGGGAACGCCGACGGCGACCGGCAGGTGGAAGAGGGATCCGACGGAGGCGCGGACGGCCTTGGGGTTGTAGAGGTCGACGGAGGCATCGGTGAGGACGACGGCCTCGGCTCCGGCGGCATCGGCGCACCGCAGCACCGTTCCGGCGTTGCCGGGGTCGCGGACGTGGGCGAGGACCGCGACGAGGCGGGGGCTGCCGCCGAGGATCTCGTCGAACGGGGTGTCCAGGAACCGGCAGACCCCGACCAGTCCCTGCGGGGTGACGGTGGTGGAGATGTCGGCGATCACGTCCTCGTCCGCGAGATGGACACGGGCACCGGCCTCCCGGGCCCGCCCCACGATGTCGGCGTACCGCTCCGCGGCGTCCGGGGTGGCGAACAGCTCCACCAGCGTGGCCCCACCGGCGCTCCGGTGCCCGGCGGCCTCGCGCACCGCCTGCGGCCCCTCCGCGAGGAAGAGCCGCTCCTTCCCCCGGAAGTTCCGCCTTGCCAGGCGCCGCGCCGCGCTGACGCGAGGCGAGCGGGGGGAGAGCGGCTCGGGGGCGGCGGGGGGCATGTGTGTCACCTTCGGGAGTTCAAGGGTTGCTGTGCGGCGACTGTGCGGCGACGGCGCTGCGCCACGGCGGCGGGATCCGGGGCCGGACGGAGTGGGTCGTCCAGCGGCGCCGGACGACCCGCCGGGGCCGCCGAACACAGTCGGACCCGCAGGCTGCGGGAGCCTGCGGGTCCGTTCAGTCACATCGGCTGGGCCGACGCGGCGGTTCAGGCCGCCTTGGGGGCGTTCACGTCCGCCGGCAGCGCCTTCTGCGCGACCTCGACGAGCGCGGCGAACGCGCCCGCGTCGTTGACGGCCAGCTCCGCGAGGATCTTGCGGTCGACCTCGACGTTCGCGGCCTTCAGACCCTGGATGAAGCGGTTGTAGGTGATGCCGTTGGCGCGGGCAGCGGCATTGATGCGCTGGATCCACAGCTGACGGAAGTCGCCCTTGCGCTTCTTGCGGTCGTTGTAGTTGTAGACCAGCGAGTGGGTGACCTGCTCCTTGGCCTTGCGGTACAGGCGCGAACGCTGACCGCGGTAGCCGGAGGCCTGCTCGAGGATCGCCCGGCGCTTCTTGTGGGCGTTGACTGCCCGCTTGACGCGTGCCACTTGTTAACTCCTTGTAGCGGGGCCGCGGTGGAACTCACACGGCCCGGAAACGATTGGGTCCCGGTCCAGACGTTCGGCGCTAGGCGCGCCGCCGCGTCACTTGCCGAGAAGCTTCTTGATCTTCTTGGCGTCGCCCGGGGCCATCTCGGCGTTGCCGGTGAGGCGACGCGTCAGACGGGACGACTTGTGCTCGAGCAGGTGGCGCTTGCCGGCGCGCTCGCGGAGCACCTTGCCGGAGCCGGTGATCTTGAAGCGCTTGCTGGCACCGCTGTGCGACTTGTTCTTCGGCATAGCGCCGTTCTCTCCTCGTCGGTGGCGTTCCGGTGCCCGGTTGTGAAAACCGGGCACGATGGAACGTCTCTTGTATCGGTTACGTCCTGGGACTGCTGTCCCGGGCTTTCCGGGGTCCGTACGTCCGCCTCGCGGCGGTCCGTACGTCCGTACGTCCGGTGCTCCCCCGGGGCCTCGGCCCCGGGATCACGCCTCGGCGGAAGCCTCGGCCGGGGCCTCAGCGGTCTCGGCCTCAGCGGCGTTCTGCGAGCGGCCGGGGTGGGCCTTCGCCTCCGCCTTGCGAGCCTCCTGCGCCTGACGAGCCTCGGCCATCGCCTCGGTCTTCTTCTTGTGCGGACCGAGAACCATGATCATGTTGCGGCCGTCCTGCTTCGGGTTCGACTCGACGAAACCGAGGTCCTGGACGTCCTCCGCGAGCCGCTGAAGCAGTCGGTAGCCCAACTCGGGCCGGGACTGCTCGCGACCACGGAACATGATCGTGATCTTGACCTTGTCGCCCTGCTTGAGGAACCGGACGACGTGACCCTTCTTGGTGTCATAGTCGTGCGGGTCGATCTTCGGCCGGAGCTTCATCTCCTTGATGACCGTGTGCGCCTGGTTCTTGCGCGCCTCACGGGCCTTCATGGCCGACTCGTACTTGAACTTCCCGTAGTCCATGAGCTTGCACACGGGCGGACGGGCGTTCGCCGCGACCTCGACCAGGTCCAGGTCGTACTCCTGCGCAAGCTCCAGGGCCTTGGCAAGCGGCACGATACCGACCTGCTCGCCACTGGGACCGACAAGTCGCACCTCGGGAACGCGAATCCGGTCGTTGATGCGGGGCTCGGTGCTGATGGATCCTCCTCGGTAGCACCACACGGCCGCCTGGCGGACAGCCGCGTATGTCCGGTTGACATAAGGACCAACCATCCCAGCACATGAAAAATGCCCCGGACGGTACACAGGCGGGACTCCGAACCTTCCGGAGCACCGCCGCGGTGACCGCGGGGCGCACTCTCGGGCGACTCCACCGTCCGTACGGAACGGTGGTGGCCGCCTGACCGGTGACCCGCCGTCCCGGAGGACGGTCAGGTGGGAGATCGGAGCCTCCACTTGTGGGCCGGGCACAGTCGTGCTCAGCCGGTCGTCACACCAGGTTAGCAGCTCCCCGGGACAGGTGCGAACCGGCGTGCACCGGGCATCCACGGCCCCGGCCGCCCGGCCTCCCGCGCGCGGGCGGGCGCGCCCCGGGGCCTATCGTGTGGGACATGAGTGACACCTCCCGCGAGGAATCCCGGGCTTCCGCAGAATCCCCGGCCGCCGCAGAATCCCCGGCCGCCGCCGGGAGCCCCGACTTCGACGCCATGACCCGTGACATCGCGGAGGTCCCCGCGGTCGAGGTGATCGTGACCGTCGCCGTCAACCTGATGAGCGCCGCCGCCGTGAAGCTCGGTCTGACCGAGGAGGGCGACAAGTACAAGGACCTGGACGAGGCCCGCAAGCTGGTTCACGCCCTCGCCGGTCTGCTCGACGCGAGCGCGACGGAGATCAGCTCCTTCCACGCGGCTCCGCTGCGCGACGGTCTGAAGTCGCTCCAGCTGGCGTTCCGCGAGGCGTCGATCGTCCCGGACGAGCCGGGCCAGGGACCGGGCGAGAAGTACACCGGCCCCGTCTACGGCTGACCCGGAAGCGCCCACACGGCTGATTCACCCGCGTACGTACAAGGGCTCGCCCGGAGGCGTCACCCCGGCCGGCAGCAGTGCCAGGTCGAGACCGCGCACCAGGCGGGCCCTCAGCGTTTCGTCGGCCGCCAGCCGCCCGGCGACGGCGCGGGCGGCCTGAGCCGGGGGCACCGACGGATCGAGGACCAGCGCCAGGGTGCCGTCGGCCTCTCCGGGACCCAGATGGGCGCGGAGCACCGACGGTTCCGCGGCGACGGCGGAGCGCACGGCCTCGATCACCGCGGGGTCCTCGAGGGGGTCGGCACTGGTACGGCCCTCCGCGAGCGCCAGCAGCGCGGGGCCCGTCAGCTCGAAGGGCACCGGCCCCGACACGTCCAGCACGACCGTGTCGGCCTTCTCGTGCGCCGCCGCCTGGAGGGCCCGGTGCAGGGGTACGGCGACGGGACGGGCGGCCGGGTCCCAGCGTGCCAGGGCGTCCGTGGACGTGAAGGCGGGCAGCGCCGTGCGGCCGCCGGCCCGCAGCGTCGGTACGGCCATGTCGCTGGTCTTCTCGCGGCGCAGGCCGTTCTCGTCCTCCTCCGCCTCCCCGAGGACCGCGACGACGGGCACGAGGAGCCGTGCGTCCTTCAGCGCCTGAAGGACGGGCGCCACGGCAGCCCGGTCCTCGGCCCACGCGGCGAGCGCCGTGCTCAGCCGGGGGTCGGCCGCGCCGTCGTCGTCGGAGAAGCCGGAGTCGGGAATGTTCTTGTTCGCCACGGTCACCGACCCTATAGGGGGGTCTCCGCTGGGCTTGTGCCGACCCTGAAACACAGCGGTCACCCGCTTCACGGTTTCCTCAGAAGCTACTGACACGGATTTCACGTCCGACAAACGGCGCGCACAGCACCGGCCCCGAGTATCGCGGGCATGGAGTCCCACAGAGCCCCCCGACGACGCCGTGCCCGCTCCCCGCGACGCCGCCCGCTGCTGTGCACGGCGCTGGCCTCCGCCGTCATCGTCGGCGGCGCGGCCGCCGCGAGCGCGTATGTGAAAGCGCAGGCGCACGCCGACGGGGGCGCCGTATCGTCGCAGTCGTCGGCGACACCCTCGGCGCCGGCCCCGGTGAGCGAGGAGGCGTCGGTGGAACCTGCGGCGGAGCCCTCGGCGGACCGCAACGCGCTGCTGGCGAAGGCCATGAAGGCGGTCGCCGTCGAGGACGGCGCGGACGTGGCCGTGGCGGTGATGGAGTCGGACTCCGGTGAGCGCGCCGTGTACGGCGACGGCACCTTCGACACGGCGAGCATCGTGAAGGTCGACATCCTGGCGACGCTGCTGCTCCAGGCGCAGGACGCCGGCCGGCACCTGACCGCGCAGGAGCGGACGTACGCCACCGCGATGATCGAGAACAGTGACAACGCCTCCGCGTCGGCGCTGTGGACGGCGATCGGGCAGGCGGACGGCCTCGACACCGCGAACAAGCGTTTCGGCCTGACGGACACCGCGGGCGGTGACGGCGCGCTGTGGGGACTGACCCGGACCACGGCGGCCGACCAACTCGCCCTGCTCCAGCAAGTGTTCGGGGACACTTCCCAGCTGAGCAAGGCCTCGCGAGGATATCTGCGGGGGCTCATGGGCGACATCGCGGAGGACCAGCGCTGGGGTGTGTCGGCGGCGGCGGACGGCGCGCAGTGGGCCTTGAAGAACGGCTGGCTGCCCCGCAGCACGACCGGGCTGTGGGACATCAACAGCATCGGGCGGGTCACGGCCGGCGGGCACCGCTGTCTGGTGGTGGCGCTGTCGAACGGCAACTCCACCAAGGCGAAGGGCGTTTTGCTGGTGGAGGCGGCCGCGCGGGCGGCGGTTTCCGTTTTCGCGGACGAACCGGCCTGAGAGCCGGGGGAAAGGCCGAGGGCTGGGGACCGGCGAGACCTGTCGGGATGGGCGGGCGCGTCAGAAGCCGGCGGAGCGTGACCTGCTACGGCCTCGCCACAGCACCACCGACACCACCAGCAGCACCGCGCCCAGTCCGCCCGCCAGCAGGCCCGCCCAGTCCGGGGACCGCGTAC
The DNA here is from genome assembly GCF_040643755.1 of Streptomyces sp. NPDC047079. Lineage (NCBI taxonomy): Bacteria > Bacillati > Actinomycetota > Actinomycetes > Kitasatosporales > Streptomycetaceae > Streptomyces > Streptomyces sp. NPDC047079. Next base: position 196,981 of record NZ_JBEYUZ010000004.1, on the reverse strand, counting down.
CGTTGTCAGCCGAGACGGGGCCCGGGCCGAAGTACTCGCTGTCGTACCGGGCCGCCCGGGTGTTCTCCGGCTTGAGCTTCGCCGCCGCCTTGACGGCCGCCGCGGGGTCCACGAAGCCGAAGCCGCGGGAGTCGTCGCGACCGCCGGTGGGGACGTCGCGGGCCGTCTCCTCCAAAAGCCGCTTGATCTGGGCCGGGCTGAGGCCCGGATGGGCCGCCTTGATCAACGCGACGACGCCCGAGACGAACGCGGAGGCCGCGCTGGTGCCCCAGCCCTCGTAGTACTTGCGGTCCGGGTCGGCGATGACGACGTCCACGCCGGGCGCGCTGACCGTGGCGTACCAGCGGCGGGTGGAGAAGGAGGCGCGGGTGCCGTAGTGGTCGACGGCGGTCGCCGCGATGACACCCGGGTAGGCCGCCGGATACGAGATGTGGTCGCCCTTGTCGCCGCCGTTGCCGGCCGAGGCGACGACGACCGCGCCCTTTTTCAGGGCGTACTGCACCGCCTCGTCCTCGGCGGCTTCCGGGTGCGCGGAGTCGGAGTCGTCCCCGAGGGAGAGATTGATGACGTCGGCGCCGTGGTCGGTGGCCCAGCGGATGCCCTCGGCGAGGGCGTTGCCCCGGGTGTTGCGCGCCTTCGAACGGACCGGATCGCCCTCTTCGAGGATGACGCGGACCGGGAGGATCTTCGCCTCGGGTGCGATGCCCATGACGCCGTCGGAGTCACCGATGCCATGGCCGTGACCGGCGATGAGACCGGCCATGGCGGTGCCGTGCCTGCCCCAGGGACGGTCTCCGGGCCGTGCGCCGAAGCCCACCATGTCCTTGTCGGCGAGCACGTTGCCCGCCAGGTCGGGGTGGGTCGCGTCCACGCCGGTGTCGAGGACGGCGACGGTGATGCCCCTGCCCTTGGTGGTCTGCCAGACCTCGTGGGCGTGCAGGGCGTCGAGGGCCCACTCCTTGGCGCGGATGCCGTCGGCGTGCGCGGCGCTGGACGGCAGCAGGGCCAGGGAGCCGGCGAGCAGGACGGTCAGGAGGCGGGCGCCGGTCCTGCGGCTCTTCGTGACGGCGCCTTCCGCGGTGGTGCGGGGCCGCGGGCGGGCGGTCTTACCGGGGTTCATGACGGCTTCTCCGTGGCCGCGGTGACGGTTTTGCGGAGGGCGGCCCCGATGCGGTCGGCGAGGCCCGTCGCGTCGTTGCCGAGGCCCGCCTGGGCGGGGGCGGTGGTCGCACCGGGCTTCATGGCGTCCTCGGCGGGCTGCGGTTCGGTGACGGTGCGGCCGTCGGCGAAGCCGGAGACGGCGTACACGACGACGGGGACGTCCGTGCGGATCGAGATCGTCCAGGAGGCTCGCTGGGCGTCGCCGAATCCCGCCGCGACGGTGCCCTCGGCGGCGTAGGGGCGGGGCATCAGGTCGGTGCGCCGGCCGAGGCCCTCCTTCTTGAAGCGGCCTGCCAGGGCGCTCATGGCGGCGGAGTCGGCCCGGGTGAACAGCAGGCCGACGGTGGTGACCTGGCTGCGGGTGGCGTCCGTGTAGGTGGCGCGCAGCAGCCGCAGACAGCCGACGGGGGCGAGGGCCTTGCGCAGCAGCGGGTCGAAGGCGTCCGCGCAGCCGCTGTCGGGGGCGACGGCGACACGTGTCCAGGTGCGGTCGGCTTCGCCGGGACCGGCTCCCGGGCCATGGACGGTGGGCGGGAAGAGCTGGTCGACGGGCACGTCGTGCCAGAGGCTTCCGGCGACGGCGAACGCTCCTTGTGCTCCGTCGCCCGGACCGTCGTCGATGAGCCAACTGCCGGTGAGAGCACCGCCGATGAGTCCGAGCCCGAGGACCAGGGAGACGGCGGCCCCGGCGGTACGGGGGCTCACCCGGGCGCCGAGGAGGCGCGGGCGCGCGGTGTCGGCGTCAAGGGTGTCGGGCTGGGCGAAGGTGACGAAGGGGCGCGCCGAGGTGAAGGGGCGGGCCTCGGCGGGGCCGGGCCGCAGGCGCGCGGTCGTCTCCACGATGCCCTCGGCGGGCAACGCGGGTGAGACGTCCGGTCCGGCACCCGACAGGGACGCACCGACGGTGGGCGGCGCGTCCGGAAAGCGCGCGGAGGGCGCGGGCGGGGGTGGGGCGGCGGGCTCGGCGTACCGGTCGGGACCGAGGTTCGGGGGTCGGTGGTAGGCGGCGGCACCGCCCGCGTGCGTCTGCGGGTCTCCGCCGGAGACCGGGGCCGCGGTGACGCCGGAGGCGGAGACGGGGCGCCAGGGATCGGATGCGCCGGGAGCCGGGGCGGGGCGCCGGGGATCGGATGCGCCGGGGGCCGGGGCCGCGCCGGGAGCCGAGGCCGCAGCGGAGGCCACAGCCCCCGTAGCGCCGGGAGCCGAGGCCGCACCGGAGGCCACAGCCTCCGAAGCGCCGTACGCCTGAGCCGCCGTGGGGGCAGGGCGCCGCGGGTCGGCCGTGCCCGAGGCCGGGGCAGGCCGCCGCGGGTCCGACGGGTGTGTCCCACGCGCCGGGGACGACGGCTCCCTCGTGGCCGGCGGCGTGCCCTGCGCGGGGATCGCCGGACGGGACGGAACCGTGCGCGCGGAGGGCCGTTGCTGGGGTGCGGGGATCCTGCCCGGCGTCCCGCTCGGCCGAGGCGGCGTCGCGGGGCGGGCTGGGATGTCGCGCCCGGGGGCGGCCCCCGCCGCGGGCGGCTGCTCGGGGCGGCCCGGGACCGCGGTGTGGTCGCGCGGCGCCGGCACGGGCGGCTGTGGAGCGGAGGGCGTACGGTCGGGCCCCGTGGGCGCCGCGCCCGGCGGGCTCGACGGGCGGGGCGGATTGGTCGGACGCGGAGGGATGGAGGCGCGGCGCGCTTCCGTGCTCATGCACCCCCCGTTTCGTTGTGGCCGGGCTGCCCCGGGGGTCACCGGGGGAGTTCGACCGCCCGTGGGGAGCGGTCCGTACGCGCGGTGCGGGCCGCGCTGCCCGTCCCTGGGCAGGCATACCCGCACGAACGGACACCCATCCCCGGCGTACGCGCCGGGGCGGGGCCTGTCACTTCCCGCGTGCGCGTCACTCTACGGGTTGATCCCCCTCGAACGGGAACCAGTCGGCGGCACCGGGGCATCTGCCCGGATCGTCCCCCTACCCTGCGGAATTCGCATCTGGCAGGCTTCGTTCATGACTGCCCGCGCCGCAGACCGGGCCCGCTACGACCGGGCCACCTCTCATCTCGACGCGCCTGTCGCGATCGTGGACCTGGAGGCGTTCGACGCCAACGCCGACGACCTTCTGCGCAGGGCCGGCGGCAAGCCGATCCGGGTCGCCAGCAAGTCCGTACGGTGCCGTGCCCTGCTCGAACGCGTCCTGTCGCGGGAGGGTTTCGCGGGCGTCATGTCCTTCACGCTCGCCGAGTCCCTGTGGCTGGCCCGGTCCGGTTTCGACGACGTGCTGCTCGCCTATCCGTCGGCCGACCGGCGGGGCTACGCCGAGCTGGCGGGCGACCCCAAGCTCGCCGCCTCCGTCACGGTGATGATCGACGATCCGGCTCAGCTGCGCCTCATCGACGACGCCCGCGACGGCGGCACCGAAGTGGTGCGTGTCTGCCTGGAGTTGGACACCTCGCTGAAGCTGCTCGGCGGGCGCGTCCGCGTCGGCGCGCGGCGCTCGCCGCTGCACTCGCCCGCCCAGGTCGCGGAGATGGCCCGGACGGTGGCGCGCACGCCCGGTTTCCGGCTGGTGGGCCTCATGGCCTACGAGGGCCACATCGCCGGTGTCGGTGACGCGGTGCCCGGCCGGCCGCTGCGGTCGGGGGCCATCCGGCTGATGCAGTCCGCGGCGCGCAAGGAGCTGGGCCGAAGGCGCGCCGAGGCGGTGCGTGCCGTCCGGTCCGTGGCGCCGGAGCTGGAGTTCGTCAACGGCGGGGGAACGGGCAGTGTGCAGTACACGGCGGCCGAGGAAGCGGTGACCGAGATAGCGGCGGGCTCGGGGCTGTACGTGCCGCGGCTGTTCGACAACTACACCTCCTTCCGTGGGCGTCCGGCCGCGCTGTTCGCCCAGCCGGTCGTCCGCCGGCCTGGCGTGGGGGTGGTGACCGTGCTGGGCGGCGGCTACCCCGCCTCGGGTGCCGCGGGACGCGACCGGCTGCCCGTCCCGTATCTGCCCGAGGGTCTCGCCTACGACCCCCAGGAGGGCCCGGGCGAGGTGCAGACACCGCTGCTGGGTGCGCCCGCCGACGACCTCCTCATCGGCGACAAGGTGTGGTTCCGGCACGCCAAGGCGGGCGAACTGTGCGAGCGGTTCGACGTGCTGCACCTGGTGAAGGGCGACGAGGTCACGGCGACCGTGCCGACCTACCGCGGCGAGGGGCACACCTTCCTGTGACGATGGCGGCCCGAGCGGCCGACGGAACGGGTGCGGCCGCCGGGGCGGCGGCCGCGCCCTGGGTCCACGCCAGGAGATGCTTCACACGGCGCGGACCGTACCCCTTCGCCCCTACAAGGGCGTGACGTACGCGCCCGCGATGCCGCCGTCCACCAGGAAGTCGGTGGCGTTGACGAAGGAGGAGTCGTCACTGGCGAGGAACGCGACCGCCGCGGCGATCTCCTCGGCCTCCGCGAACCGGCCGACCGGGATGTGGACCAGGCGGCGTGCGGCCCGCTCGGGATCCTTGGCGAACAGCTCCCGCAGCAGGGGGGTGTTGACCGGCCCGGGGCACAGGGCGTTGACCCGGATGCCCTCGCGGGCGAACTGCACGCCCAGTTCGCGGGACATGGCGAGCACGCCGCCCTTGGACGCGGTGTACGAGATCTGCGAGGTGGCCGCGCCCATGCGGGCGACGAACGACGCCGTGTTGACGATGGATCCTTTGCCCTGGCGCCGCATGTAGGGGATGGCGGCCTTGCAGCACAGGTAGACGGAGGTCAGGTTGACCTCCTGGACCCGCTTCCAGGCCTCGAGGCCGGTCTCCAGGATGGAGTCGTCGTCGGGCGGCGAGATGCCGGCGTTGTTGAAGGCGATGTCGACGCTGCCGTAGGTGTCGTACGCGGCCTTGAAGAGCGCCTCGACCTGCTCTGCGTCGGTGACGTCGACCTTCACGAACAGCCCGTCGACCTCGTCGGCGGCCGCCTTGCCGCGGGTCTCGTCGATGTCGCCGCAGACGACGTGGGCGCCCTCGGCGGCGAGGCGGCGCGCGGTGGCGAGACCGATGCCGCTGCCGGCTCCGGTGACGACGGCGGTCCGGCCGACCAGGCGGCGGCAGATGATGTCCGGTGTCTGCGAGGTCACTGTGCGGGGCCCTCCGTGCTGATGAAGACGTTCTTGGTTTCGGTGAAGGCGGTCAGCGCGTCCGGGCCGAGTTCCCGGCCGATCCCCGACTGCTTGAAGCCGCCGAAGGGGGTCCAGTAGCGGACGCTGGAGTGGGAGTTGACGGACAGGTTGCCCGCGCGGACGGCGCCGGAGACGCGCAGCGCGCGGCCGACGTCACGGGTCCAGATGGAGCCCGAGAGGCCGTACGGGGTGTCGTTGGCGAGGCGGATCGCGTCGGCCTCGTCCTCGAAGGGCAGCACGACGGCGACCGGCCCGAAGACCTCTTCGACGGCCACGCGCGCGTGCGGCTCGACACCGGTGAGGACGGTGGGCGGGAACCAGAAGCCGGGGCCTTCGGGGGCCTTGCCGCGGATGCCGGGCGCGTCGGCGTCGACATAGCCGCGGACGCGTTCCAGCTGGGTCCTGGAGATCAGCGGGCCCATCTGGGTGCTCTCCTCGGCGGGGTCGCCGACGACGACGGATTCGACCGCGGGGGCGAGGAGGTCGAGGAAGCGGTCGTAGGCGGAGCGCTGGACCAGGATGCGGGTGCGGGCGCAGCAGTCCTGGCCCGAGTTGTCGAGGAAGGACATGGGGGCGGCGGCCGCGGCGGCGTCGAGGTCGGCGTCCGCGAAGACGATGTTGGGGCTCTTGCCGCCGAGTTCGAGGGTGACGCGTTTGAGGAGGGCGGAGCCCTTGGCCAGCACCTGCTTGCCGACGGCCGTCGACCCGGTGAAGACGATCTTCGCGACGCCCGGGTGCTCGACGAGTGCGGTGCCCGCGACGGGGCCGTGGCCCGGAAGCACCTGGAACAGTCCTTCCGGCAGGCCCGCCGCGACCCCCAGCTCGGCCAGGCGCAGGGCCGTGAGCGGTGTCGTCTCCGCTGGTTTGAGGAGCACAGCGTTGCCGGCGGCGAGCGCGGGCGCCGTGCCCCACACGGCGATCGGCATGGGGAAGTTCCAGGGCGCGATGACGCCGACGACGCCGAGCGGCTCGAGGATCGTGACGTCCAGGCCGCCGGGGACCGGGATCTGACGGCCGGTGAGGCGCTCCACTCCCCCGGCCGCGTAGTCGAGCAGGTCGCGGACGTTGCCCGCCTCCCAGCGGGCGTTGCCGATCGTGTGTCCGGCCTCGCGGACCTCCAGCCACGCGAGTTCTTCCAGATGGTCGTCGACCGCCGCCGCGAACCGGCGCAGCAGCCGGGCGCGGTCGCCGGGCGGGAGCGCCGCCCACCGGGACTGTGCCCGCGCGGCGCGTACGACGGCGGCGTCCACGTCGGCCGGGCTCGCCGCGGGGACGGTGGCGACGACCTCTTCGGTGGCCGGGTTGAGTACCTGGAGTTCCATCGCGTTCGGCAAGGAAGGACCTCTCACATGCGTTCGAAGGAGCGGCGCAGCTCCCAGTCGGTCACCGCGGCGTCGAAGGCCGCCAGCTCGACGCGGGCCATGTTGCGGTAGTGCGCCACCACCTCGTCCCCGAAGGCGGCCTTGGCGAGGGAGCTGTTCTCCCAGAGTTCGGCGGCCTCGCGCAGGGTGGTGGGCACGTGCTCGTACTCGGCGGTGTACGCGTTGCCGGGGCAGGGGTCGGGGAGCTCCAGCTTCTGTTCGATGCCGTGGAGGCCCGCCGCGACCATCCCGGCGACCGCGAGGTGCGGGTTGACGTCGCCGCCGGGCACCCGGTTCTCGAAGCGCAGCGAACGGCCGTGACCGACCACCCTGAGGGCGCAGGTGCGGTTGTCGTGCCCCCAGGCGACCGCGGTCGGCGCGAAGGAGCCGGGCTGGAAGCGTTTGTAGGAGTTGATACCCGGGGCGTACAGGAGCGTGAACTCGCGCAGCGCGGCGAGCTGGCCCGCGAGGAAGTGCCGCATCACCTCGGACATCCCGCCGGGGTCGTCCGGCGTACCGGCCATGGCGGGGCGCCCGTGCTCGTCCGTGAGCGAGAGGTGGATGTGACAGGAGTTGCCCTCGCGCTCGTTGTACTTGGCCATGAAGGTGAGCGAGACGCCCTCCTGGGCCGCGATCTCCTTGGCGCCGGTCTTGTAGACGGCGTGCTGGTCGCAGGTGACCAGGGCCTCGTCGTAGCGGAACGCGATCTCGTGCTGGCCGGGGTTGCACTCGCCCTTGGCGGACTCGACGGTGAGGCCGGCGCCCGCCATCTCGTTGCGGATACGGCGCAGAAGGGGCTCGATGCGGCCCGTGCCGAGCACGGAGTAGTCGACGTTGTACTGGTTGGCCGGGGTAAGCCCCCGGTAGTTCGCGTCCCAGGCCTGCTCGTAGGTGTCCTTGAAGACGATGAACTCCAGCTCGGTGCCCACCTGGGCGGTCAGTCCCAGGGCGGCCAGGCGCTCCAGTTGGTGGCGCAGGATCTGGCGGGGCGCGGCGGCCACGGGGGACCCGTCGCTCCAGGCCAGGTCGGCGACGACCAGGGCCGTACCGTCGTGCCAGGGCACCCGGCGCAGGGTGCTCAGGTCCGGGTGGAGGGCGAAGTCGCCGTAGCCGCGGTCCCAGGAGGACATCTCGTAGCCGTCGACCGTGTTCATCTCGGTGTCGACGGCGAGGAGGTAGTTGCAGCCCTCGGTGCCGTGCTCCAGTACCTCGTCGAGGAAGAAGCGGGCGGCGAACCGCTTGCCCTGGAGGCGCCCTTGCATGTCGGGGAAGGCGAGGACGACGGTGTCGATCTCGCCGCCCGCGACGAGGGCGTGGAGTTCCTCGACGCCGAGCGGGGGTGTGCGGTGTGCCACGGGAGGTCTCCTTAGGTCCGCCGAGAGTCATAAGGTATTTCCGAGAACCATTTCTTGGGAAGGGGGCACGGCCAGATGTCGCAGGCGGAGTCCGGCGGCGGCCCGCGGGACCGGCTGACACCGGTGCTGCGGCCCGTGCGGGCGGGCAACGGCTTCGAGGAGGCGCTGGAGCAGATCCTCCAGGTCGTCCGTCTCGGGCTGGTGCCCGGAGGCGAACGTCTGCCCGCCGAGCGGGAGTTGGCGGAGCGGCTGGGGATCAGCCGGGTGACCCTGCGCGAGGTGCTGAAGGTGCTCCAGGACCAGGGCCTGGTGGAGTCGCGGCGCGGGCGCTACGGCGGCACCTTCGTGCGGCCGCGCACCGGCGCGGGCGGCGAGGACGAGCTGCGCCGGCGCGTCGAGCGAACCGACATCGAGGACGTGCTCCGGTTCCGCGAGGTCCTGGAGGTGGGGGCGGCGGGCCTGTGCGCGGCGCACGGCCTCACCCGGGAGCAGGGCGAGCGGCTGCGGGAGGCGCTGGCGCGCACGCAGGACGCCCCTCTCGGGGAGTACCGGCGGCTGGACACGCTGCTGCACCTCACGCTGGCCGAGCTGTGCGGCTCGCCGTCGCTGACGGCGCAGTACGCGGCCGTCCGGGCGACGGTCAACGACCTGCTGGACTGCATCCCGCTGCTGGTGCGCAACCTCGAGCACTCGCAGCGGCAGCACGAGGCGCTGGTGGAGGCGGTGCTCGACGGGGACGCGGACGGCGCGCGGGAGATCATGCGGGAGCACTGCGCGGGGACGGCGGCGCTGCTGCGGGGGTTCCTGGCGTGAGCACGCCCGCCCCCACCCCTGGTAAAGGTAGGAATTCACTCCATTGGAACCCGGGGAGGCCCATGTGACCGGACGACCACTGATCGGTCTGAGCACGTATCTGGAGGCCCGTACCCGCTGGGGCCGCTGGGAGCTGGACGCGGCGCTGCTGCCGGCGGGCTATCCGCTCCTGGTGCAGCGGGCCGGCGGACTGGCCGCGATGCTGCCGCCGGACGATCCGGCGCACGCGGCGGAGACGGTGGCCCGGCTGGACGGTGTGGTGATCACGGGCGGCCCGGACGTCGACCCGTCCCGCTACGGCGCCGAGCGCTCCCCGCGGACCGGTCCGCCTGCGCCCGAGCGGGACGCGTGGGAACTCGCCCTGATCCGGGCGGCCTTGGCGTCCGGCACCCCCCTGCTCGGTATCTGCCGGGGGATGCAGCTGCTGAACGTCGCTCTGGGCGGCACGCTCGTGCAGCACATCGACGGGCATGTCGACCGGGTGGGGGAGTTCGGACGGCACACGGTCAAGCCGGTGCCGGGCACACGGTACGCGCGGGTGGCGCCGCAGTCGGTGTCCGTGCCGACCCACCACCATCAGGCGGTGGACCGGCTCGGCCAGGGGCTGGTGGTGTCGGCCTACGCCGAGGACGGCATCATCGAGGCGGTGGAGCGGCCGGGGGCCGACTGGGTGCTGGGCGTCCAGTGGCATCCGGAGATGGGCGAGGACGTGCGCGTGATGGGGGCGCTGGTGCGGGCCGCGGCGACCGTCTGACCGGGCCGGTCCCGGCCGCGGCGACCGTCTGACCGGGCCGGGCCGCTGCCTCCGCGTCACGCCCGGGTCAGCCCCAGCAGGTCCCGTCCCGGACCCGTGGGCCGGTGACCCGTGCGCCACACGGCCCGCAGCGCCCGGTCCAGCCGTACCCCCTCGACGGGAACGCGCACCAGGCGGCGGGCGGAGAGTTCCTCGCCGACGGCGAGTTCGCTCAGCACCGCCGGACCCGCGCCGCTGACCGCGGACGCCTTGACCGCCGTCGTCGAGGACAGCTCGAGCAGCGGGCGGGCCAAGCCGCCCAGAGCCGCCTGAAGGACCTGGCGGGTGCCCGAGCCCTCCTCCCGGAGGATCAGCGGGGTCGAGGCCAGTTCCCCGGCGGACAGGCGCACACGGCGGCGTGCCCACGGGTGCCCCGGTGCGGTCACCACGATGAGCCGGTCGTGGGCGACGACCGCCGCGTCCAGCCCGGCCGGCACGCTGAGGCCCTCCACGAAACCCAGATCCGCCTCGTCCGCGAGCAGACGCCCGGCGACCGCCGCCGAGTTCCCGGCCAGCAGCGACACCGCCGTGTCCGGCCGCCGCGCCCGCAGCGCGATCAGCCAGCCCGGCAGCAGATACTCCGCGATCGTCATGCTCGCGGCCACCCGCAGCCGTGAGTCGCGTCGGCCCCGCAGCGCCTGTGCCCCCGCGTCGAACACCTCCGCGGCCTCCACGATCCGCCGCGCCCAGTCGGTGACCAGCGCCCCGGCGTCGGTCAGCCGTGAACCGCGCGGCGAGCGGTCCACCAGCGCCACGCCGAGCTGACGCTCCATCGACCGGATCCGGCTGCTGGCCGCGGGCTGGCTGATCCCCACCTCCCGCGCCGCACGCCCGAGGCTCCCCAGCCGGGCGACGGCGAGCAGCAGTTCCAGCGCGCCCAGATCCGGCACCCGGTGCGCCAGACCGGCCACCGGGGCCGCCGCCTCCACACCCATGCTCATAAGCACAGCTTATGCCGTGATAGAGACACACTCCCTGGTCGGCGGGGGTGGTCCCACGAGACCGTGCGGACATGGCCACCGCAGCTCAGCCTCTCGTCCTCCCCCGCGTCCCCCGGCGTCGCGCCGCCGCCGTCCGGCACCTCGGCCCGAACTGGTACGCCTCCGTCATGGGCACCGCGATCGTGGCGACGGCCGGTGCCGGTCTGCCCGGTGCCGCGCGCGTGCCGGGGCTGCGGGCGGCCTGCGCGGCCGTGTGGGCGTTCTCCCTGGCCCTACTGGTGGTCCTCCTGTGCGCCCGCGCCCTGCACTGGATCCACCATCGTGACCAGGCCCGTGCCGATCTCCTGGACCCCGCCGTGGCTCCCTTCCAGGGCTGCTTCGCCATGGCCCTGCTCGCCGTGGGCGGCGGTGCCCTGGTGGTGGGCCGGGACTGGACCGGGCCGGGCCCCGCCCTCGCCCTGGACGCCGCGCTCTTCACCGCCGGCAGCGCCGCCGGCCTGGTCGTCGCCGTGGCGGTGCCGTATCTGATGGTCGCCCGGCACCGCATCGAGCCGGACCAGGCCGGCCCCGTCTGGCTGCTGCCCCTGGTCGCCCCCATGGTCTCCGCGGCCCAAGGGCCGCTGCTGGTCCCGCATCTGCCCGCCGGGCAGGAGCGGGAGACCCTGCTGCTGGCCTGCCTGGCGATGGCCGGGATGAGCCTCCTGGCCACGTTCGTGACGCTGCCGCTCATCCTCGCCCGGCTCGTCATCCGGGGCCCGCTGCCGCTCGCCTGGACGCCGGCCCTGTTCCTGGTCCTCGGCCCGCTCGGCCAGTCCGTCACCGCCGCCGGCGCTCTCGGGGCCGTCGCGCCGGGGGCCGTGCCGCCGCCGTACGCCCGGGGCTTGGACGTCCTCGCCCTGCTCTACGGCGTTCCGGTGCTGGGCTTCGCCGTGCTGTGGCTGGCACTCGCCGCCGCCCTGGTGGTGCGCGCGCTGCGGCGGGACATGGGATTCACGATGACGTGGTGGGCGTTCACCTTCCCGGTCGGCACGTGTGTCACCGGCGCGGAGGCGCTGGCCCGGCGCACCGGGCTCGTCGTCCTGGACGCACTGGCCATCGGGCTGTATGTGCTGCTCGTCGCGGCCTGGGCCGTCGCCGCCTGCCGTACGGGCCGGGGCGTCGTCAGCGGCGAGCTGCTCGCAGCGCCTCGGCGATGACGCGTGGTGCCTCGGCCAGGGACGGGCCGTACCAGGTGAGGTGACGCCCGCTGACCAGCGCGCACGGTGTCCCCTCGAACGCCTCCGGGCCGTCCTCGGCCGTGAACCGGTACGGCTCGTCGGGCAGCACCACGAGGCCGGGCGCCGCCGCGCGCAGTTCCTCCAGGGGGATGCGCGGATAGCGGCCGGAGTGTGCCGCGTACAGGTTGTCCACGCCGAGCCGGGCCAGGACGTCCCCGGCGAAGGTGTCGCGGCCCAGCACCATCCAGGGTCGTCGCCAGACGGGCACCACGGCGGTGGTACGGGGCTCGGGCAACGGCAGCCCTGCCCACGCGGCGCGGGCCTCGTCCAGCCAGCGCGGCGGGGCGGGCGCCCCGCACGCGGCCACGACCCGCTCCAGCTCGCGGAAGGCCCCCGGCACGTCCCGCACCTCGGTGACGAGGACCTTCAGCCCTGCCTCGCGGAGGGCGGTGAGGTCCGGCTCGCGGTTCTCCTCCTCGTTCGCGAGCACCAGGTCGGGGGCGAGCCGGACGATCCGCTCGACCTTCGGGTTCTTGGTGCCTCCGATCCGGACGGCGTCGAGGTCCACGGGGTGACTGCACCAGTCCGTCGCGCCGACCAGCGCCTGGGGCACGGAGGCGGCCACGGCCTCCGTCAGCGACGGCACGAGCGAGACGACACGCATACGGCCTCCTCGGGCGTGCGGGGCGGTGACAGGGATCCGGCGGGTCAGCGGCGTCGGCGGGACGGGTCCTCGACCGCCTCGATGTGGTCCGCGACCGCGACCACGATCACCCGGGTGTCCGGCACGGTCGCCCGCCAGCGGTGGCGCACTCCCCCGCTCAGGTAGAGGGTGTCGCCGCGTCCGAGCCGGTGCGCCCGGCCCTCCGCCTCCACCTCGACGGCTCCCTCGACGACGTACATCAACTCGTCGTTGCGGTGCTGGAATTCGCGGCCCTCGTCGTGGTCTCCGATGAACTCCATCGCGTGCAGCTGGTGGTGGCCGCGCACCAGCGCGCGCACCCGCGGCAGGTCCGGCTCCACGGCCTCGTCGTCGGCGCGCAGCACGTCCACGCTGCACGCCGGGTCGGCGGCGGCGAGCAGCTCGACGGCGGTGGTGCCGAGCGCGTCGGCGATCCGCTCCAGGGAGGGGCGGCTGGGGCGCGCCCGCTCGTTCTCGACCTGGCTCAGGAAGGGGACCGACAGGCCGCTGCGCTGAGCCACGACGGCGAGGGTGAGCTCCAGGGTCCGCCGCCGCCGCCGGACGGCCGCACCCACCCGAAGGGGCTGTTCTTTGTGATCGCCCATCGCTCCGGCTGCCTCCCTCGCTCGTCGGTCCGGCTGCCCTGTCCGGCGGACGTGCCGCCGCTGCCCGGTGATGCGTCGGTGCACTGCTGCTGTCGAGTTCTGTCTGCACCCTACGCATGTTCGGCCAACCGTTTCATGCGCCCGTCACATCGGTGTCAGATACAACAGTGGCGAGGGTCCCGGTTCGCGCCACTGGGCGAGCCCTTCCGCCGCCCCGCGCACACGTCTGCGCACCGGACGAAAGGGCTGGTCACAGAGAGACGGGCGCCCACGCGGCCGCTTCGCCGAGGTGCGGCGCGGTGCGGTCCGCCGGGCCGCCGAGGCCGGGGCGGGCGGTCCCGCCGACCGGGGGCCGCGAGGCCGGCCGCTCCCAGGGACAGCACGAACGTGGCCGACGGTGCCGAAGCGGTGTACGGCACCCATGACGGGCCGGGGGCGGTGCGTGGCGGATGGACCCGATCGGGTTGTCCGGATCTTTCTCATACGTCCGTACGGACCGTCTCGTACGCCGGCACGGGGGCGGCCCCTCGGCGGCCCCGGCGGCCCCTCAGCGGCCCCGGCTACCCCGGCGGGCGTCTTCTGGGCGCTGTCGGTGCCGTACGGCATGATGCGGAAGGTGACCCGACGCCTGATGCTCCTCGACACCGCCTCGCTCTACTTCCGCGCCTACTTCGGCGTCCCGGAGTCCGTGAAGGCCCCGGACGGCACACCCGTGAACGCCGTGCGGGGGCTGCTCGAATTCATCGACCGCCTGGTCCGGGACCACCGCCCGGACGACCTGGTCGCGTGCATGGACGCGGACTGGCGCCCGCACTGGCGGGTGGAGCTGATCCCCTCCTACAAGGCGCACCGGGTGGCCGAGGAGCACGCCGCGGGACCGGACGAGGAGGAGGTGCCGGACACGCTCTCCCCGCAGGTGCCGGTGATCGAGGAGGTGCTGGACGCCCTGGGCATCGCGCGCGTAGGCGTGGCGGGGTACGAGGCGGACGACGTGATCGGCACGTTCACGGCCCGCGCGAACGGCCCGGTCGACATCGTGACCGGCGACCGCGATCTGTACCAGCTGGTCGACGACGCGCGCGGGGTGCGCGTGCTGTACCCGCTCAAGGGCGTCGGCACGCTCCAGCTCACCGACGAGGCGGTGCTGCGCGAGAAGTACGGCGTCGACGGCCCCGGTTACGCGGATCTGGCGCTGCTGCGCGGCGACCCGAGCGACGGACTGCCGGGGGTGCCGGGCATCGGCGAGAAGACCGCGGCGAAGCTGCTCGCGGAGTTCGGGGACCTGGCGGGGATCATGGCCGCGGTGGACGACCCGGCGTCCCGGCTCACCCCGGCCCAGCGCAAGCGGCTGGACGAGGCACGGCCGTACGTGGCGGTCGCGCCGAGAGTCGTCCGGGTCGCCGGGGACGTCCCCCTGCCGGAGGTCGACCCGGCCCTCCCGCACGCGCCGCGCCACCCCGCGGCACTTGACGAACTGACGGTCCGCTGGGGCCTGGGCGGCTCACTTCAGCGGCTGCTCACCACGCTCGGCACCTGACGTCGCGGACGACGCGTCCGGCGCCGGGCCGGCCGCGCGACCACCCGCCGGGCCGCCCGTGAGCCGTGCCGCGCGCCGCCCGTGAGCCGTGCCGCGCGCCGGGCGTACGAGCCGTGCTGCGCGCCGGGCGTAACGGTTCCGGAAAGGCGGGCTCATCGAGGCTTCACGGGAGGGGTGTCAGCCGGACGCAGATGGTAACTTAGGTAACCCTAAGCGAGGGATTGGGAGACCGTCATGGCAGAGCGCCCGGCAGGCAGGGCACGGAAGGCCCACACGGCGCAGGTCGTGCGCACGCAGCGGCTGACCCCGCACATGCAGCGGGTGGTGCTGGGCGGCGAGGGGCTCGCCGAGTTCGCGACGGGCGGCTGCACGGACCACTATGTGAAGCTGCTGTTCCCGGCCGAGGGCGTCACCTATCCCGAACCCTTCGACATGCAGCGCATCCGCGAGGAGTTTCCGCGCGCGCAGTGGCCCGTGACGCGGACGTACACCGTGCGCGGCTGGGACCCCGAACACCGGGAACTGACCCTGGACTTCGTCATCCATGGCGACGAGGGCCTCGCCGGTCCCTGGGCGCTGCGCGCGCAGCCGGGCGAGACCGTGCGGTTCGTGGGTCCCGGCGGCGCCTACGCCCCGGACATCGCGGCCGACTGGCATCTGCTCGCGGGAGACGAGAGCGCGCTGCCGGCGATCGCGGCCGCCCTGGAGGCGCTGCCCGAGGGGGCAGAGGCGTACGCCTTCGTGGAGGTCGCGGGCCCCGAGGAGGAGCAGAAGATCGACTCCCATGCGGGTGTCGTCTGGCTGCACCGGGGTGACCGCCCGATCGGCGAGGCCCTGGTCGAGGCCGTGCGGGCCCTCGAGTTCCCCGAGGGCCGGGTGCACGCGTTCGTCCACGGCGAGGCCGGCTGGGTGAAGGAGCTGCGCCGGCTGCTGCGCGTCGAGCACCGCATCCCCCGCGAGGACCTCTCGATCTCCGGCTACTGGCGCC
Source organism: Streptomyces sp. NPDC047079 (assembly GCF_040643755.1). Lineage (NCBI taxonomy): Bacteria > Bacillati > Actinomycetota > Actinomycetes > Kitasatosporales > Streptomycetaceae > Streptomyces > Streptomyces sp. NPDC047079. The sequence continues at coordinate 181,393 of NZ_JBEYUZ010000004.1, read as the reverse complement.
TCGGCCACAACGAGGACGGCTGGCAGGCGTCCAAGCGCGACTGGAACGCGCGCATAGAGGCGGAGCAGGAGGGCACCGCCGCCGCGTGAGAGCGGCGGGAAAGGACAGGGGCGGCACCGGCGAGGTGCCGCCCCTTCGTGGTGGGGTGATCAGACCGACCGCTGGTAGGAACGGAACGTGCGGATCGACAGCCAGACCGCGGCGAGAGCCAGTGCCAGCAGCGCCCCTCCGCGGCCGAGCACCTCACCCCAGTCGGGGTGCGCGGACATCGCCGAACGGCCGGCCACCATCGCCCAGTCGAGCGGGTTGAAGTCGGCGATGTGCCGCATCCACGAGGGCATCTGCGACGGGGCCATGAAGGCGGAGGACAGGAAGGTGAGCGGGAGCAGCAGGAAGGTGTTGATCCCGATGATCGATTCCCTCTCGCGCACCAGCATCCCGAGCGCGTTGGACAGTGCCCCGAAGACGGTGCCGAGCAGCACCGAGGCGACGACGAGCACGGTGACGCCGCCGATGCCGCCCGGGTAGTCGGCGCCGCCCAGCAGGCCGAGCAGCACGATCACCATCGACTGGAGGGCGGTGACCAGGCCGTTGTTGACGACGTTCCCGTTCATCAGCGCGGCCCGGCTGACCGGTGTGGTCAGAAAGCGGTTGAGGGTGCCCCGCTGGATCTCCTCGAGGGTCCCCATGCCCGCCCACATGTTGGAGCTGAGGGCACTCATCACCACCACGCCCGGGACGAGGTAGTCCAGGTAAGAGGTGGTGCCGAAGCCGCCGAGTTCCACGACCTTCTTGAAAAGGCTGCCGAAGAGGAACAGCCAGATCACCGGCTGGATGAGGGTGATGACCGCATATGCGGGCTGCCGGGCGAAGACCAGCAGCTGACGCCGGGTCATGTACCAGGTCTCCAGGAGCGCGGCGCTCATCGGGCACCTCCCGCGAGGACGAGGGCGTCGGTGCCGGTGACCTCGGCCTCGGAGTAACGGCGGCCCGCGTAGCGGAGGTAGACGTCGTCGAGCGAGGGGCGGGCGACGGTCACGGAGGCCACGCCGGCCCCGGCGCGCTCCAGCGCCCCGAGCAACGCGGGAACGGCGGCCGCTCCGTCGTCGGCGCGGACGCTGACGCGGCGCCCGTCGAGCAGGACCTCGTGCACGCCCGGAACCGCCCCGAGGGCACCTTGCAGCAGCGCCCGCCCGCTGTCGCCGAGCGTCTCGCGCAGCTCCACATGGACGGCGTCCCCGCGCAGTTCGCCCTTGAGGTCCTCGGGGGTGCCCTCGACCACGACACGGCCGCGGTCGACGATCGCGATGCGGTCGGCGAGCCGGTCGGCCTCCTCCAGATAGTGAGTGGTGAGCAGGATGGTCAGGCCCTCGTCGCCGGCGAGACGGGCGATCTCGTCCCACATCGCGGTGCGCGCCTCGGGGTCGAGACCGGTGGTGGGTTCGTCGAGGAAGAGCACGTCGGGGCGGTGGACGAGGCCGAGGGCCACGTCCAGGCGTCGCCGCATGCCGCCGGAGTACCCCTTGACCTGGCGCCGGGCGGCCTCGGTGAGGGTGAAGCGCGCGAGGAGCTCGTCCACACGCGCGGTGAGCTTCCGGCCCCTCACCCCGTAGAGCCTGCCCTGGAGTTCCAGGTTCTCGCGGCCGGTGGCGACGGGGTCGGCTCCCGAGTTCTGCGCGACCACGCCGATCGCCCGGCGCACCCGGTCCGGGTGGCGCAGCACGTCGTGCCCGGCGACGGCGGCCGAGCCCGAGTCGGGGCGGGCCAGTGTGGTGAGGATCTTGACGGTGGTGGACTTGCCGGCGCCGTTGGGGCCGAGGAGCCCGAAGACGGTGCCGGACTCCACGGTGACGTCCAGGCCGTTCAACGCCGTGACGTCACCGGGATAGGTCTTGACGAGCTGACGCGCCTGCACTGCGGGCGCACGGGTGTTCATGACGACTGCTCTCCATGGACGGGCCTCGATGAGCTCGATGAGCTCGATGGGCCGAGGGATCGGGATCCGCTTGCGCGGAGAAACGACTGATCCGCGGGAGGAGCGCCGGGCTATCCTGGGTGTGCCGCACCTCGATCGCCTGGATGTGCCTCATGGCGGATTCAGCTCGGGGTTCGAGACCCCGGCAGGGCTGCTGCAACAGCCCGGCCGGGGTCTTCGCCGTCACGGCGGCTACGGTCCGTTCACGTCGCCGCCCTCCAACTTCCGGTACTTCTTGGGGACCTCTCCCGTCTCCTGGAAGGCCCGCCACTCCCGCAGGCCGGGAAACGTGCCCGCGGTGAGCTCGGCGAGGAGGCCGCGTACCCACGCGGCCTCCGCCTCGACCATATGGAGCTCGTACTCGGACTCGATCAGGAAGAGCCGGGGCAGGGTCTCGTGGAGCTTCTCCCTGACGCCCCGCAGGCCTGCGGCCCGCACGTCCAGGCTCCCCAGCCGCTCCGCGAGGAGGCGGGCCACCTCTTCGGGATGGAGCACGCCCATCAGCGAGAGCGCCGCCTCGAAGATGGGGAACTCCCGCGCCGGGACGGCGAGCAGGTCCGACAGCCACTCGGTGGCCTCTTCCCGTCCGGCGTCCGTGATGCCGTAGAGCGTGCGCTCGGGGCGGTTCCCCTGGCGCTGCACCTCGGCGACCTCGACGAAGCCGTGCTTCTGGAGGTTCTGGACGACGGTGTACAACGAGCCGTAGTTGATCTTGAGGCTGGTGTCCTTGCCGCGACGGCGCAGGGTCCGGGCGATCTCGTACGGGTGCATCGGCCGCTCGGTGAGCAGCACCATGACCGCGAGCGCCAGCGGATTGCCGAGCTTTCGGCGCTTCGTCGCCATTGGACTGTCACCTCGCTTCCGAATATCCGTCGCCGAACATATCGCGTGTCACGGCCGCGCGCAATACACACGACATATCGCGAACAGCCTGTCCGCGCAAGAGCGTGAGGACTTGGGCCCGCACCGGACACGGCGGCGTGATACGGGCGAAACAGCGCGTGCCTAATTTCTGTCGCCCGACAGGAAATGCACTCCCGGCGACGAAGGCAGGTGCCGTCGTGACGACGACCGATGACCGCTCCCTCGGAGAGTTCGGCTACCGCCAGGAACTGCACCGCAGCCTCGGCCGGTACGCGTCCTTCGCCGCCGGGTTCTCCTTCATCTCCGTGCTGACGACCGTCTTCCAGTTCTTCGCGTTCGGATACGCGTTCGGCGGCCCCGTCTTCTTCTGGACCTGGCCGGCGGTGCTGGTGGGCCAGGTGCTGGTCGCCGCGTGCTTCGCGGAACTGGCGGCGCGCTACCCCCTCTCGGGCGCCGTCTACCAGTGGTCCTCACGGCTGTCGAACGCCGCTTTCGGCTGGTTCGCCGGCTGGATCATGGTGATCGGGCAGGTCGTCGTGGTCGCCGCCGCGGCGCTCGCCCTCCAGATGGTGATGCCGCCGCTGTGGTCCGGCTTCCAGCTGGTGGGCGGCGATCCCTCTCCCACCTCCGCGACGGGCGCGGCGAACGCGGCGGTCCTCGGCCTCGTCCTGCTGGCCCTCACCACACTCGTGAACATGGTCGACAACCGTGTGATGTCCGTGATCAACCGGGTGGGGGTCACCGCCGAGATCATCGGCGCGTGCCTGATCGTCGTGCTGCTGCTCACCCACTCACGGCGCTCCCCCGGCATCACCTTCCACACCGGCCCCGGCACCGGCGGCCTGCTCGGCGCCCTGCTCGTGGGGTCGTTCACGGCGGCGTACGTGATGATCGGCTTCGACAGCGCGGGCGAGATGAGCGAGGAGACCCACCACCCGCGCCGCACCGCGCCCCGCACGATCCTCACCGCCCTCGGCGCCGCGGGACTGCTCGGCGGGCTGATCGTCCTGGGCGGCATCCTCGCCGCGCCCAGCCTGACGGACGGCCGGCTCGGCACCGACGGCCTTGCCTACGTCCTCACCAGCAGCCTCGGCGACGGCGTCGGCCGGGTACTGCTCGCCGACGTGGTGGTCGCGATCGCGGTCGCGACCCTCGCGATCCAGACGGCGGCCTGCCGGATGCTCTTCTCCATGGCCCGCGACGGACAGCTGCCGTTCGCCGGGCGGCTCGCCCGCGTCAACCCGCGCACGGGCATGCCCGGCGCCCCCGCCGTGGTGGTCGGCGTCCTGGCCGCCGCCGTGCTGCTGCTCGACTTCGTCTCGCCGGAGGCGTTCCTGGCCATCGGCACCACCTGCATCGTGATGCTGTATCTGGCGTACGCGATGGTGACGGGCCCCCTTCTGGTACGGCGTCTGCGCGGCGAGTTCCCCGCAGGAGGCACCGACGAGACGGGCACCCCTCTGTTCTCCCTCGGCCGCCGGGGCGTCCCGGTGAACGCCCTCGCCCTGCTCTACGGCCTGGTGATGACGGTCAACCTGGCCTGGCCGCGCGCGGCCGTGTACGACCCGCCGGGCGGGCACTGGTACTTCCGGTGGTTCACCGTGCTGTTCCTGGTCGCGACGCTGGCCGTGGGCGCGGTGTGCCGTGCGTACCGCACGCGCACGGCGGCCCCGGCAGCCGTACCCGAAGCGGCCGTTCAGGAGGCGGCCGCCCGGATCTGAAAGGTCACCGGAATCGATCTAGGATTCCGCAATGATCGAAGGCACGTTGGTAAGACTGCGCCCGCTGCGCCCCGAGGACGCCGAGCACCATCTCCGGTGGCGCAACGACCCGGAGGTCGTCCGCTGGGCCGCCGCCGGTGACCCCTGCTTCGGCCCGGTCACGGCGGAGGCGGTCAGGCTCGGCTTCGACACCATGCTGCGGCTGAGCCCGAGGGAGTCGGCCGTGTTCACGGTCGAGGAGCCGGCCGACGGCAGGGTGATAGGCATGGCCGACTACCGGGACCTGGACCCGTATGCCGGAGTGGCCACGCTGGGGATCACCATCGGCGAGCAGGAGTTCTGGGGTCGCGGCCACGGCTCCGAGGCGCTGCGGCTGCTCGTGGACCACCTGTTCGGCGCGTACCCCCTCAGCCGGCTGGAGCTGGACACCTGGAGCGGCAACGAACGCGCCGTCCGCGCCTTCACCACACTGGGATTCCGCGAGGAAGGCCGCCGCCGGTCAGCCGTGCTGGTGGAGGGGAAGCGTTACGACCGCGTGCTTTTCGGGATGCTTCGCGAGGAGTGGGCGAACCCCGCGTAACGGCTGCACGGCCCGGTCGTCCAGGGGCACTAGGAGCGCCGGACGCCCTGGATCCGGGCGTGCAGGCGCATGTCGTGCCAGCCGTCCGGGTGGCGCAGGGCACTGCGCTTGGTGCCCTCCAGGGCGAAGCCCGTCTTCGTCGCGACGCGGCAGGCCGGCCTGGCAGTACGCGCGTCATGCCCTACCTCGTCAGCGATGTCCTGCCGCGCCGGGTGCGGCAGCCAGGAGCCGGGCACTTGGTCCTGACGCCCCGACCGCTGAAGCTCCTCGGCCACGGCCACCGCGGACCTCGTACGCTTGGCCGTGATGCGACGCAAGACCCGGATCCCGCCCTCCCCCCTGCCCCAGCGCCACGGGGTCGATCCGGTACGGGTGCGGCTGCCGTTCGAGCAGCGCTGGGCTACCGTGCGGGACCACCTCGTGGCGCGGCTGGCGGCCGGGGACGGGGTGATCGACGGAATGCTCGACTCGGGGCTGATCGTGGGTGCCGACGGGCGGCCGGTCGCGCGCGACGCGGCGTACGTGCCGGGCATGTACGTGTGGTTCCACCGGGCGCTGCCCGAGGAGCATCCCGTGCCGTTCCCTCTCGAGGTGGTGTACCGCGACGAGCGCATCGTCGTCGCCGACAAGCCGCACTTCCTCGCCACCACCCCGCGCGGCAGTCATGTCGCGGAGACCGCCCTCGCCCGGCTCCGGCGCGACCTCGGTATCCCCGCACTGACCGCCGCGCACCGGCTGGACCTGCTCACCGCGGGCCTCGTCCTGTTCACCGTGCGGCCCGAGGACCGCGGCACCTACCAGTCGCTGTTCCGCGACCGACGAGTGACCAAGGAGTACGAGGCCGTCGCCCCGTACGACCCCGACGTGGCTCTGCCGCGCACCGTACGCAGCCGGATCGTGAAGGAGCGCGGGGTCCTCGCGGCCCGCGAGGTGCCCGGCGAGCCCAACTCGGTCAGCCGGATCGAACTGCTGGAACACCGCGCCGGCCGGGCACGTTACCGACTGCTCCCCGCCACCGGGCAGACCCATCAGCTCCGGGTGCACATGGCCGCGTCGGGGCTGCCGATCCTCGGCGATCCGCTCTACCCCGTGGTGACCGGGCCCCGGCCGGCCGGTGACTTCCGGCGCCCGCTCCAACTGCTGGCGCGTGTCCTGGAGTTCACCGATCCGGTCACGGGGCGGGCGCACCGCTTCGTCAGCGGACGGGTCCTCGAGGCCTGGTCGGCGTACGAGTCCTGGGCCCGGTAGCGGCTCAGTCCCCCCGCCACCACCGCACCACCCGCCGCCACGGCCCCAGGCGTCGTCGGGGTTCCGCGGCCGCTTGCGCCGGCAGCGGGCGAGCGCCCGGTGCCGATGCGGCCGACCCGGCGGTCACCGGCTCGCGCGGGACCGGACGGGCGGCCACCGGCTCCGTGATCTCCGGCCCGCCGGTCGTGATCAGCCAGCCGGGGCGCTGAGTCGGCAGGGGACGCGGGCCCGGCCGTTGCTTCACGTCCTGCGGCGGCCTGGGCTCGAACCGCACCGGCAGCTCCACCAGGTGCCGTGACGCGATGGACGCCGTCCAGCGCAACTCGTCCTCGGCGCAGTCGAGCTGGATGTCCGGCAGTCGCATCAGCAGCGCGTCGATGCCGGTGTCGGCGATGGCGCGGCCGATGTCCTGGCCGGGGCACTCGTGGGGGCCGCCGCCGAAGGCGAGATGGGAACGGTTGCCCTGCATACCGGCGGAGAGGTCGGGCCGTACGCGCGGGTCGACGTTGCCCGGGGCGATGCCGAACAGCAGCCCGTCGCCCTTGCGGATGCGCTGGCCGCCCAGCTCGGTGTCCTGTTTGGCGAAGTAGCCGAGGATGCCGCTGAACGGTGGCTCGTCCCACAGGGACTGCTCGACCGCCTCGGGCACCGTCATCTGCCCGCCGTTGAGCTGGGCCCTGAAGCGCGGGTCGGTGAGGATCACGCGCAGCACGTTGGCGATGAGGTTGGCCGTGGCCTCGTAGGCGGCGATCAGGACCAGACGCAGGTGTTCCCTGATCTCGTCGTCGGTCAGCCGAGCCGGATGGTTGACGAGGTGGGTGGTGAAGTCCTCCTCCGGCTGGGTGCGGCGGCGGGCGGTGAGCCGGGTGAGGGCGTCCACGATGTACTGGTTGCTGGCGATCGCGGTCTCGGTGCCTTTGAGCATGTCCCGGGCGGCGTGCACGATCCGGTCGTTGTACTCGTCGGCCATTCCGAGGACCTCGCACATCACCGCCATCGGCAGGTGGTCGGCGAACTGGCTCACCAGATCGGCCCGGCCCGCCTCGCAGAACCGGTTGACGAGGGTTTGCGTCGTGCGATTGATGTACCGGCGCAGTCCCCGGTAGTCGATGGTGGACATGGCGCCGGTGACCGCGCCGCGCAGCCGCAGGTGTTCGTCGCCCTCGGCGTAGGAGCAGATGGGCTGCCAGGCGAAGTGCGGGGTCAGCGGGTGGTCGGGCTTGACCCGGCCGGACCTCAGCTGGGCCCAGGTGCGGCTGTCCCGGGTGAACTGCGAGGGAGAGCGCACCATGTGCAGGTTCTCGGTGTGCCCGAGCACCACCCACATCGGCACGTCGTCGTGGATCAGCACCGGGGCCACGGCGCCGTGCTCGGCACGGAGTTTCTCGTACAGGGCTCCCAGGTCCTCCGCCTCGGGACCGTAGAGCCGGCGCACTCCGCCGGGGCCGAGGCCGTGGGCCGGGCAGCCGGGCGGTGGGAGGGGCGCGTCGTCGGCGGTGAGGTCCGTGTCGGTCAGGGGGTGGGATTCAGGCGTCACGATGGTCGCTCCGAAACGGTCGGGGCCGGTGTCTGGGGTGGGGACGGGACATGCGGGGGCCGGAAACGGAACATCCGAGTCCTGGAAAAGCGAAAGGGGAAGGGGAAGGGGAAAAGAGCAGATATGGGTGCCACTGGGTCAGGCAGGGGCGTGCGCCAGCGCAAGGGAGTGCAGGAAGCGCATGAGTGTCATCAGGACTTCACGGCTGGAGGCGCGGCGCCGTGCGTCGCACTCCATGATCGGGATCTCCTCGGGCAGGTCGAGCGCCCCGCGCAGCTCCTCGATGGGGTAACGGGGAGCGTCCGGGAAGGAGTTGACCGCGATCACGAAGGGCACACCGCGTTCCTCCAGTCGGCCGATGACGTCGAAGCTGACCTCGAGCCGGCGGGTGTCGAGCAGCACGACCGCCCCGAGCGCTCCCTCGAACAGACCGTTCCACAGGAACCAGAACCGTTCCTGGCCCGGGGTGCCGAACAGGTACAGCACCAGTTGCTCGGTGATGCTGATCCGGCCGAAGTCCATGGCCACGGTGGTGGCCGTCTTGGTGTCGGAGCCGTAGTCGTCGTCGACTCCGATGCCTGCCTGGGTCATGGTCTCCTCGGTCGTCAGCGGCCTGATCTCGCTGACGGAACCGACCATGGTGGTCTTGCCGACTCCGAAGCCGCCCACGATCACGATCTTCACCGCTGCCTGCGTGGTGTGCGGCAGGTGGTCCTCGGCCCGTGGACCGGGGACGGTGTCAGAGCTTTTGAAGTCCATGCATCACCGCTTCGAGAAGGGATCGGTCGGGCACCGCCTCGCGGACGATCGGGGCGCGTGCCTGGACCAGTTCGGCCGCCAGCAGCTCGGTGAGCAGGACCGTCACCACGCCGAACGGCAGACTGAGATAGGCCGAGATCTCGGCCACGGACAGGGGGGCACGGCACAGCCGCAGCAGCGCCGACTGCTCCGGCGTGGCTGTGGGCGGCGGGTCGGCGCTCGTCACGATCAGGGTGACGAGGTCGATGGGGGCGCGCTCGCCACCGGCGGTCGCTCCGGTGAGGATGTACAACCGCTCGGGGTTCTTCTGCTCGCCCTGCTTCGGGCCGCCTTTCGCGACCGGCTCCGGCGGGGGCTGTTCCTTGGGGTGACGCCGTCGGCGTTGCGGAGGAGTCATACGGTCTGCCCGTTGCGCCGCGGCGGACTCGTCAGGTGGGAGCCGATGCGGAGGACGAGGTCGCGCATGCGGTTGCTCATCAGTCCGGCCTCGGCGACCGTGTCGGCGAGGACCGCGAGGTAGGCGTTGGGGCCCGCCGCCATCATGTAGAAGTAGCCGCCGTCGATCTCGATGATGACCATGCGCATCCGGCCGTCGCTGTCCGGGATCTCGGCGGCGACCGCTCCGGCCAGGCTCTGCAGTCCGGCGCAGGCCGCGGCGACGCGGTCGGCCGCGTCCGGGTCACCGCCGTAGCGGGCGATGCGCAGACCGTCGGCGGAGAGCACCACGACCTGGTGGACGCCCGGTACACCGTCGGCGAGTTCCTTCAGCAACCAGTCGAAATTGCCTCGCTGCTGGATCACTTGTGGTCCCCCTCGTCGGCCTGGGCAGGGGCCGGTTCGTCGTGGCTGGTGAGTGCGCGCGGGTCGTCAGCCGGGGGCCCGGCGGAGAAGGCGTTCGGGTCCGGGGCGGTCTTGAGCCCGTCCATGAACGCCTCGACCCACAGACCGGGAGCGGGCTCCTCCTTCTCCGGTTCGGGCTCGGGCCTCCAGGGTGCGTGCGTCGTGGCCTCGACGGCCCGGGCGGCGGCCTCCGCGGCGGCGGCCTCCGCCATACGCCGGCTGAGCGGGGTCTTCACCCTGCTGCGGCGCTGCGGCAGGCCGCCCGCGGTCCACTCGGTGACCACGGGGACGTCGTCCTCCATGGTGAACTGCTCCGGGATGCGCGGGCCGGTGGTCGGACGGCGCCTCTTCTCCACGCGCTCGGGCCCCTCGACGCCGTCGTTGTCCAGGGTCGGCACGGAGGTGGCGCCGATGCCGTGGGCGAATCCGGGCGCGGGGTCGGTGGTCAGCATGTCGTTGGGGATGACGAGGATGGCGCGGACGCCGCCGTACGCCGACTGCCGCAGCGAGATGTGCATGTTGAACATCGTCGACAGGCGACCGACCACGGCCAGGCCGAGACGCGGTGCCTCGCCGATCTCCTGGACGTCGACGCCGGCCTGGGCCTCGGCGAGCATCCGCTCGACCTTGGCGCGGTTCTCCTCGCTGAGGCTGATTCCGCCGTCCTCGATCTCGACGGCGATGCCGGTCTGCACCTCGGTGGCGGTGACGTGGACCTTGGTCTGGGGCGGGGAGTAGCGCGTGGCGTTGTCGAGGAGTTCGGCCGCGGCGTGGATGATCGGCTCGACGGAGGTGCCCTTGATGTTGACCTTGGCGATGGAGTGCAGCTCGATGCGGGTGTACTCCAGGATGCGGGACATCGCGCCGCGCAACACGCTGTAGAGCGGTACGGGCTGGGGCCACTGGCGGCCGGGCCGGCCGCCGCCGATGACGGCGATGGAGTCCGCGAGGCGGCCGATCAGCGCGGTGCCGTGGTCGATGCGCAGCAGGTCGTCGAAGACCTCGGGGTTGCGGCCGTGGTCCTCCTCCATCTCCCTCAGTTCCTTGGCCTGCTGGTGGACGAGGGCCTGGACGCGGCGGGCGATGTTGACGAAGGCGCGCAGCGCGGAGTCACGGCGTGCGATCTCGCGGTCGACGATCTGGAGCACGGTGCGCAGCAACTGGCGCTGCGGCTGCGGCAGTCCGCGGAAGTGAGGGTTCTCGTCGACGACCGTGCGGATCACCTCCGCGGGGGAGATGCCGTCCCGGACCGTGTCGAGGGCCCTGGGCACGATCTCGGTGCGGAAGAACTCGAGGTCGTCGTCCTGGGAGGCGATGCGCTGTTCGAGGTAGGCGGCCCGCTGTGCGAAGTCGGCGCGCAGCGAGCGCAGCGAGCGGTCCCGGCGTGCGGCCAGGGCCGCGACGGCGGCCACGAGGAGCGTGGCGGCGGCGCCGAACCAGCCGACGGCGGGCTTGGCCGGGGCCGTCACCAGGACGACGGCGGTCCCGGTGGCCGCGGCCATCAGTATGGCGGGCAGCAACATCACGGGTGCGTAGGGAAGTTCACGGCCACCGGGAGGCGATGGAACACTCACCATATATGCCCTCTGAGACGAATCGGCTGGACGGGTGCTTGCTTGGCGAAAGCGGGCGTAGACACCGGAACGCAATCCGGCATCGGCGGATCTTCGGTATGTTGGGGAACAAGCGCACGATTACGCCTCAACTCGGTGCGCTGCGGGCGAGCTTAGTCCGACCGGATCATCGCCATGTCATATTCCGCAAGCACCTGAAATGCCCGCGGGGCAGGAGTACGCTCGACTTCTTTTGCACGCTGAGCCTTTGTTCGCACACGGTGCGTCACGGGGAACAGGCGTCGGGGACGGTCCGCCCATATGGGTGACATTCCTCCGTCGCGGATGACGTGGGCGCCCCTCAGGCCGCCGTCTCACACACCGGCGATGCGCAGCGCGGCGTCCGCGGTGGCCTCCGCGAACGCCGCGACCGGACGGTCCGGGTCGGAGCGGTGGACGAGGATGACACCCTCGATCAGACCGAAGACCAGATCCGTCCGCAGGTCCAGCTCACCTTTGGCGAGCGCGCCACCCGCCGGAGTGCCGGCGATCAACTGCCGGTAGGCGTCCTTGAGTTCGGCACGTACGGCGTGGAAGCCGGCAAACCGCTCGGCGCGGACCTCGGGCAGCAGATAGAGGCCTCCGAGGTTGTGCGGGCCGCCGCAGAGCAGCTCCACATCGGTGCGGCACAGCTCCCACAGGCGCTCCTCGGCCGAAGCGACATCGTCGGCGAGCAGCTCACGCGCACAGGCCAGCGAAGGCGTGACCGTGGACTCCAGCAGCTCGGCGAGCAGCTCCTCCTTGCCGGAGACGTAGTGGTACATGGACGCCTGCCGCATCCCGGCCCGCTCGGCGACGGCCCGGGTGGTGGTGGCCGCGTACCCCCGCGTGGTGAACAACTCGGCGGCGGCCGCGAGGAGTTCGTCGCGCGGCGACAGCCCGCTGTCGGGCCGCTGCGCCACCCGCGGCCTGCCGACCCGCCGCCCCCCACCGGTTCTCATGCGTTCGATCCTCGCACACGGCGACGCACGGCGATCTCGACGAGCGGGCGCACGCTCCGGCGGTGATCACGCGGCCAGAGGGCCCTGGGAAGCACAGCGGCCAGGCGCGCACCCGAAACCCCGACGGCCGGGCGCGCGCCCCTCCCCCGGCGGGTCGCGAGGGGGCCGCCGTGCGGCGGTGCCGGTGAGGGATCGGTAACCGGTCGGCAACAGCCGGGACACGGACGCGACCCGCTCCGCACCTAATTTCTGTCGCGCGACAGAAATAGTCCGGTTCTTCTGCCGGACGACAGAAGAACCCGGAGCAACAGTCACCGGATCACCCGGAGGTCCCGCGATGGCGACAGCGACCACCCACGGAGCCCGCGAGCACGCCCGGGCACAGGAGGGCACCCGAGCCGAGGCCATGCCCGTCGTGCCCGCGAGCGCCTGGCCCGCACCGCCCTGCGAGGCGGGCCACCTGGTGTGGGCGGAGACCGTGGCCGGCGGCAACTACAGCCACCGCGTCCTGGCCCACGGCACCGAGCTGCGCCTGACCGACCCGCGCGGTGAGGCCTGCGCCCACCTCCTGCTGTATGCCGCCGACCGCCCCTGGGAGCGGCTCAACGTCGCCGACACGGTCAAGGTGCAGTGGAACGCCTACCTCGGCGAGGGGCAGCTGCTGCTGTCCGACCAGGGCCGTGTCCTCGCCTCGGTCGTCGCCGACACCACCGGCCGGCACGACGCGCTGTGCGGCACCTCCACCCTCGTACGCAACACACGGCGGTACGGCGACGGCACCCCGCAGTCGGCGTCCCCCGCCGGGCGGGAGCTGTTCAAGCTGGCCGCCGCCAAGAACGGCCTGGCACCCCGCGATCTGCCGCCGTCGCTGTCGTTCTTCCAGGGCGTGGAGGTCCGGGCGGACGGCGCCCTCCACTTCACGGGCTCCGGCGGCCCGGGCGGCAGCGTCACCCTGCGCGCCGAGCAGGACGTCACGGTGCTCCTCGCCAACGTCCCGCATCCGGCCGACCCGCGCCCCGACTACGTCTGCGCCCCCCTGGAGGTCCTCGCCTGGCGCTCGGAGGCGACGCGCCCCGGCGACCGGCTGTGGGAGGCCACCCCGGAGGGCCGCCGCGCCTTCCTCAACACCGTCGAATTCCTCGCCGCCAGGGGGCTCGCATGAAGACCGTCGTTCCGGCCCGCGCCGCCTGGTCTGCCGTCGTCCGCACCGGCCGGACGCTGACCATCACCGACCTGCACGGCAACCAGGCCGTCGACTTCCTCGTGTACGACGCCCACGACACCTCCGTCCGCTACAGCGCCCCCGACACCATCCACGCGCAGGGGAACATCTTCCTGACCACGGGCAGCGTGCTGCTCTCCAACGAGCACACCCCGCTGATGACCGTCGTCGCCGACGAGGTGGGCCGCCACGACACGGTCGGCGGCGCCTGCTCCAAGGAGTCCAACACCCTGCGGTACGGGCACCACACCTGGTCGCAGCACGCCTGCGTGGACAACTTCCTCGCGGAAGGCGCCCGGTACGGTCTCGGCAAGCGCGATCTGGTCTCCAACGTCAACTGGTACATGAACGTGCCCGTCGAGAAGGACGGCACCCTCGGCATCGTCGACGGCATCTCGGCGCCCGGCCTGTCCCTGACCCTGCGTGCCGAACGCGACGTACTGGTGCTGGTCTCCAACTGCCCCCAGATCAACAATCCCTGCAACGGCTTCGAGCCGACCGCGGTGCAGATGGCGATCGGCGGCACCGAATGAGCTTCGAGACCCTGCTGGTGGCCAACCGGGGCGAGATAGCGGTCCGCGTGATGCGCACCGCCCGCGAACTCGGCCTGCGCACGGTCGCGGTGTACTCCGACGCGGACCGCTCGGCACCCCACGTCCGCCTCGCCGACCAGGCCGTACGGCTGGGCCCCGCGCCCGCGAAGGAGTCGTACCTCGACGCCGACCTGGTGCTGAAGGCCGCCAAGGACACGGGCGCGGGCGCCATCCACCCCGGCTACGGCTTCCTGTCCGAGGACGCGGTGTTCGCCCGCCGCTGCGAGGACGCCGGGATCGCGTTCGTGGGGCCCACGCCCGAGCAGCTGGAGCTGTTCGGCGCGAAGCACACGGCACGGGCCGCCGCCGAGGTGGCGGGCGTGCCGCTGGCGCCGGGCACGGGCCTGCTGCCCTCCCTGGACGAGGCACTGCGCGAGGCCTCCGTGATCGGCTATCCCGTGATGCTCAAGGCGACCGGCGGGGGCGGCGGCATCGGCATGTCGGCCTGCCGCTCCGCCGCCGAACTGGCCGAGGCATGGGAACGGGTGCAGCGTGTGGCCGCCGCCTCGTTCGCCACCGCGGGCGTCTTCCTGGAACGGCTCGTCGAGCACGCCCGCCATGTCGAGGTGCAGGTCTTCGGCGACGGCCGGGGCCATGTCGTCACCCTCGGCGACCGCGACTGCTCCCTCCAGCGCCGCAACCAGAAGGTGGTGGAGGAGGCACCGGCGCCCTATCTGCCCGCGCGGGTGCGCGCACAACTCGCCGCGGCGGCACACGACCTGTGCGCGTCGGAGGGCTACCGCTCGGCCGGCACCGTCGAGTTCGTGTACGACGCCGCCCGCGAGGAGGCCTACTTCCTGGAGGTCAACACCCGTCTTCAGGTGGAACACCCCGTCACCGAGGAGATCTACGGGGTGGACCTCGTCGCCTGGATGCTGCGGCTGGCGCGCGGCGACCGCGACGTCGTACGGGACCCGGGGCCGCCCCGAGGCCATGCCGTCGAGGCCCGCCTGTACGCCGAGGACCCCTCGCGCGGCCACCGGCCCAGCGCGGGCCTGCTGACCCGGGTCGAGTTCCCGCCGGGCGTCCGCGTGGACGGCTGGGTGGAGACGGGCACCGAGGTCACGACCGCATACGACCCCCTGCTCGCCAAGGTCGTCGCCCGCGGCCCGGACCGGGCGCACGCGCTCCGGCGGCTGGACGAGGCCCTGTCGCGGACGCGGGTCGACGGCATCGAGACCAATCTGGGGCTGGTGCGGGCGGCCCTCGCGGACCGGGACGTCCGAGCGGCCACGCACTCCACGGCGACCCTCGACGGCGTCACCGACCCCACCCCGCGCATCGAGGTGCTGTCGGCCGGGACACTCACCACCGTGCAGGACTGGCCGGGCCGCACCGGCTACTGGCAGGTGGGCGTGCCGCCGAGCGGCCCGATGGACGACCTGTCCTTCCGACTCGGCAACGGGGCGCTCGGCAACCCGGCGGGCGCGCCCGGCCTGGAGTGCACGCTCCAGGGCCCGACACTGCGCCTCACCCACGCCACGACCGTGTGTGTCACGGGCGCCCCGGCGCCCGTCACGGTCGACGGCACCCCGGTCGCCCAGTGGGAGCCCGTGACAGTCCCCGCCGGCGCCGTACTGGAGATCGGGGCGCCTCCCGGGCCCGGCCTCAGGACGTACGTGCTGTTCGCGGGCGGCGGCCTGGACGTCCCCGGGTTCCTGGGCAGCGCGAGCACCTTCACCCTGGGCCGGTTCGGCGGCCACGGCGGCCGTGCGCTGCGCACGGGGGACGTCCTGCACAGCGGCGCGGTGACCGCCGGCACCCCGGTCCCGGCGGCCGACCGCCCCGTCTTCGGCTCGTCCTGGCTGCTCGGCGCCCTGGAGGGCCCGCACGCGGCACCGGAGTTCTTCACCGAGGAAGACATCGAGGACTTCTACGCCGCGGAATGGAAGGTCCACTTCAACTCGGCGCGCACGGGCGTACGGCTGGTGGGCCCCAAGCCGCGCTGGGCCCGCCCGGACGGCGGGGAGGCGGGTCTGCACCCCTCCAACATCCACGACACCCCCTACTCGGTCGGCGCCGTCGACTTCACCGGTGACATGCCGGTGCTGCTCGGCCCGGACGGCCCCTCGCTCGGCGGCTTCGTCTGCCCGGCGACGGTGGCGACAGGGGAGCGCTGGAAACTCGGCCAGCTGCGCCCCGGCGACACGGTCCGCTTCGCGCCGCTGGCCGACGACGGCAGGCCGCGGCCTGCGATCGTGGACGGCGGGGTGCTGGCCCGGGACGGCGATGTGACCTATCGGCGCAGCGGTGACGACAACCTGCTGGTCGAGTTCGGGTCGATGCAGCTGGACCTGGCGCTGCGGATGCGGGTGCACGCGCTGATGGAGGCGGTGTCAGGGGCCTGCCTGGACGGCGTCACGGACCTCACGCCCGGTATCCGGTCCCTCCAGATCCGGACGGATCCGCAGCGGCTCCCGCAATCCGAACTGCTCGCGGCGGTGCGGGAGCTGGCCGTGTCCCTCCCGCCCACCGACGCACTGGTCGTGCCCTCCCGGACGGTCCATCTGCCCCTGTCCTGGGACGATCCGGCCACCCGCGAGGCCATCGCCCGCTACATGGCGGGCGTCCGCGACGACGCGCCCTGGTGTCCGTGGAACATCGAGTTCATCCGCCGTGTCAACGGGCTCGCCTCGGTCGAGGACGTGTACCGCACGGTCTTCGACGCGGAGTACCTGGTCCTGGGCCTGGGCGATGTGTATCTCGGCGCGCCGGTGGCCACGCCCCTGGACCCGCGCCACCGCCTCGTCACCACGAAGTACAACCCGGCCCGCACCTGGACCGCCGAGAACTCGGTCGGCATCGGCGGGGCCTACCTGTGCGTCTACGGCATGGAGGGCCCCGGCGGCTACCAGTTCGTGGGCCGTACGACGCAGGTGTGGTCGGGGTGGCAGCAGCGGGGCGCGTTCGAGCCGGGCTCACCGTTGCTGCTGCGGTTCTTCGACCGCATCAGGTGGTACCCGGTCGACGCGGACACACTGCTGGAACTGCGCGCGGACATCGCCTCCGGCCGCTTCGTACCGCGCATCGAGGAGGGCGAGTTCTCCCTGGCACGGTACCGGGCGTTCCTCGCCGAGAACGCCGACGCCATCGCCGGGTTCAGGTCCCGTCAGGGCGCCGCCTTCGCCGCGGAACGCGACGCCTGGGAGGCGGCGGGCGAGTTCGCCCGGGCTCAGACGGCGGCCCCGCCCGCGCCGGCAGCGGCCGAGGTCGCGCTCCCGGCGGGCGGGCGGCTGGTCGAGGCCGAGTTCTCCGCGTCCGTGTGGCAGCTGCATGTGGCGCCGGGGGACACGGTGAGGTCCGGGCAGCCCCTGCTGGCGCTGGAGGCGATGAAGATGGAGTCGAGGGTGCACGCGCCGATGGACGGCGTGGTGACAGAGGTCCTGGCGAGGCCGGGCGACCAGGTGGAGGCGGGGACGGCGCTGGTCGTCCTGGCCCCGCCGACTGAGCCGTAGGAGGAGCAACGATGTCCCCCACTGTGTCCCGGGTCCGTGCCGCCCATGCCCGGATCGAGGCGGCGGGCCGCCCCGAGATCTGGATCGGCCTGCGCCCGCGCGGGGAGGTCGAGGCGGAGGCGCGGACGGTCGACGAGCGGGTGGCCGCCGGTGAACGGCTCCCGCTCGCCGGACTCCTCTTCGCCGTGAAGAACAACATCGACGTCGCGGGCCTGCCCACGACGGCGGGCTGCCCGGCGTACGCGTACGAGCCCGAGGCCGACGCTCCGGTCGTCGCCCGCCTGCGGGCGGCGGGCGCCATCGTGCTGGGCACCACCAACCTCGACCAGTTCGCCACGGGCCTGGTCGGCACCCGCTCCCCCTACGGTGCCGTCCGCAACGCCCATGATCCGGCCCGGATCAGCGGTGGTTCGAGCTCCGGCTCGGCCGTCGCGGTGGCCCTCGGCCTCGTCGACTTCGCCCTGGGCACGGACACCGCCGGTTCGGGCCGGATACCGGCCGCCTTCAACGGCGTCGTCGGTCTGAAGCCCACCCGCGGCCTGGTCCCGACCACGGGTGTCGTCCCGGCCTGCGCCTCGATCGACTGCGTCACGGTCTTCGCCCGTACCCTGCCCGAGGCGGAGCGGGCGCTCGCGCACATGGTGGCACCGCCCGTCCGTGAACTGCCCTCCGCGCCGGGGCGCGCCCCGGGTCCGTGGCGTGTCGCGGTGGCGGACCGGGAGCGGCTCGGCGAGCTGGACGACGGCTGGGGCGAGGCGTACCAGGCGGCGGTACGACAGCTCGGCGCGTCGGGCGCCGAGGTGCGCACCCTCGACCTCACGCCCTTCACCGAGGCCGCGGCGATGCTGTACGAGGGTGCGTTCGTCGCCGAGCGCTATACGGCCGTGGGGAGCTTTGTCGACAAGTTGATCGCCGAGGGTGGCGACGGGCTCGACCCGACCGTCGCCCGCATCATCACCCGCGCCCGCGACATCCCGGCCCACCGGCTCTTCGCCGACCAGGACCGGCTGGCTGCCCTGCGTGCCCGGGCCCTGGAGGAACTGGGGGACGCGGACGCCCTGCTGCTGCCCACCGCGCCGGGCCACCCCACCCTCACCGAGGTCGCAGCCGATCCCCTGGGCGCCAACGCCCGCCTCGGCCGCTTCACCAACTCCACCAATCTCTTCGACCTGGCGGCGGTCGCCGTTCCCGCGGGCGAGGTCGGCGGGCTGCCCTTCGGTGTGATGCTGATCGGTCCGGCCTTCACGGACGAGCGGCTGGCCCGGATCGCGGGCCTGCTGCGTCCGGAGACCCGTCTGGCCGTGGTCGGCGCCCATCTGTCGGGGCAGCCTCTCAACCCTCAGCTGCTCGCGCTGGGCGCCCGCTTGGACCGTACGACGACGACCGCGCCCGTCTACCGGCTGCACGCCCTGTCGACGACACCGCCCAAGCCCGGCCTGGTCCGGGTCGGCGAGAACGGTGCCGCGATCGAGACTGAGGTCTGGCGCCTGCCGGCGGAGGGACTGGGCCGTCTTCTGGCCGCCCTCCCCCGCCCGATGGCCCTGGGCGGCGTCGAGCTCGCCGACGGCAGCAGCGTGCCGGGGTTTCTGTGCGAGCCGGCCGCCCTCGCGGACGCGGAGGACATCACCGCGTACGGGGGCTGGCGGGCGTATCTGAACCGCTGACCGGACCGACGCCCGCACGGCCCTCCCCGCTCGCGGGGTTCGCCCCCTGCGCCGGGACGGCGGTCCGGGCCGTCTCGCACAGACGGCCCGGTGACCGGTCGCGGACTGCCGGGGGCGGCTCAGCCCACCGAAGAGTAGGCGACCACCCCGCGCAGCATGCCGTCGACGGCCTTGCGCGCGTTCTTCGCCACCGTGGAGCCCTCCCCGGGAGCCGCCGCCGCGATCTGCCCGAGGACGTCGATGACCTGCTTGGACCAGCGAACGAAGTCACCGGCCGGCATCTCGGCCTCGCGCAGGACCTCGTCGAGGCCCTTGCCGCCGGCCCACATGTACGCGGCCCAGGCGAAGCCCAGGTCGGGTTCGCGCTGGCCCACGCCCTCGGTCTGGTTGATGCGGAACTCCTCCTCCAGGGCGTCCAGCCTGCCCCAGATGCGCACCATCTCGCCGAGCGCGGCCTTGGCCTTGCCCGACGGCAGCTTCGGCGCCATCGCGTCGTCCCCCACCCGGGCCTCGTACACCAATGCCGAGGCGCACGCGGCCAGTTCGGTCGGGGCGAGGCCCTCCCAGACGCCCTCGCGCAGGCACTCGCTGGCCAGCAGGTCCAGTTCGCCGTACAGCCGCGCGAGGCGCTTTCCGTGTGCGGTCACCTCGTCGCCGCGCAGATAGTCCAGGTCGGTGAGCAGGGCGACGATGCGGTCGAAGGTGCGGGCGATGGTGTTCGTCCGGCCTTCGATACGGCGCTCCAGCTGAGAGGTGTCGCGCATCAGGCGGTGATAGCGCTCGGCCCAACGGGCGTGGTCCTCACGGTCGTTGCACCCGTGGCAGGGGTGGGCGCGCAGGGCCGCCCGCAGCCGGGCGATCTCACGGTCGTCGGCGGCCGCGGAGCGCTTCTTGCGGTGCCGATCCGGCGGGATGTGCCCGGCCTTGGTGCGCAGCGCGGAGGCGAGATCGCGACGGGACTGCGGCGAGCGGGGGTTGAACGACTTCGGGATGCGCATGCGCTCCAGCGCCTCCACGGGCACCGGGAAGTCCATGGCCGCCAGCCGCTTGACCTGTCGTTCGGCGGTGAGGACGAGCGGGCGCGGGCCGTCGTGGTACTCCATGCCGCGGTGGCCGCCCGCACGGCCCGCGGGCAGTCCGGGGTCGAGCACCAGGGCCAGGCCCGCGTACTTGCCGGTCGGCACGTGGATGACGTCACCGGGCTTGAGCCGCTCCAGGGCGACGGCGGCCTCGGCGCGACGCTGGGCGGCGCCCTGGCGCGCCAGTTCCGTTTCGCGGTCCTTGAGTTCGCGACGCAGCCGCGCGTACTCCTCGAAGTCGCCGAGGTGGCAGGTCATGGACTCCTTGTAGCCGGCCAGTCCCTCCTCGTTGCGCTGCACCTGGCGCGAGATCCCGACGACCGACTTGTCGGCCTGGAACTGCGCGAAGGAGGTCTCCAGCAGTTCCCGGGAGCGGTGCCGGCCGAACTGCTCGACCAGGTTCACGGCCATGTTGTACGACGGCTTGAAGCTGGAGCGCAGCGGGTACGTCCGCGTGCCCGCCAGCCCCGCGAGGTGTTCGGGGCTCATGGCACGCTGCCACAGCACCACCGCGTGGCCCTCGACGTCGATCCCGCGGCGGCCGGCGCGCCCGGTGAGCTGGGTGTACTCGCCGGGGGTGATGTCGGCGTGCTGCTCGCCGTTCCACTTGACGAGTTTCTCCAACACCACCGAGCGGGCGGGCATGTTGATGCCGAGCGCGAGGGTCTCGGTGGCGAACACCGCCTTCACCAGGCCCCGGACGAACAGCTCTTCGACGACCTCCTTGAACGTCGGCAGCATGCCCGCGTGGTGGGCGGCGATACCGCGCTCCAGGCCCTCGAGCCACTCGTAGTAGCCCAGCACGTGCAGGTCCTCGTGGGGGATCGAGGCGGTGCGCTCCTCGACGAGCGCTCGCACCTGTTCCCGCTCCTCCTCGCTGTTGAGCCTGAGGCCCGCGTACAGGCACTGCTCGACGGCGGCCTCGCAGGCGGCCCGGCTGAAGATGAACGTGATCGCGGGCAGCAGGCCCTCCGCGTCGAGACGCTCGATCACCTCGGGCCGGCTCGGCGTCCAGACCCGGGAGCGCTGTCTGCGCTCCCGCTCGCGGTCGGCCTCGCGCATGGCGCGGCCCCGCCTGCGGTCCTGGAAGGACGGGCGGGTGCCCTCCATCCTGGCCAGGCGCATCAGGTCGGGGTTGACGGCCTTCTTGTGGCCCTCTCCCTCCTCGAACAGGTCGTACATCCGGCGACCTGCCAGCACGTGCTGGAACAGCGGGACGGGCCGGTGCTCGGAGACGATCACCTCGGTGTCACCGCGGACGGTGTCGAGCCAGTCGCCGAACTCCTCGGCGTTCGAGACGGTCGCCGACAGGGACACCAGCGTCACCGACTCGGGCAGGTGGATGATCACTTCCTCCCAGACGGCGCCGCGGAAGCGGTCGGAGAGGTAGTGCACCTCGTCCATGACCACATATCCGAGGCCGAGGAGGGTCTGAGAGCCCGCGTACAGCATGTTCCGCAGGACCTCGGTGGTCATCACGACGATCGGGGCGTCGGGGTTGACGCTGTTGTCGCCGGTGAGGAGGCCGACCTTGTCCGTGCCGTAGCGACGGCACAGGTCGGAGTACTTCTGGTTCGACAGCGCCTTGATGGGGGTCGTGTAGAAGCACTTCTTGCCCTGGTTCAGGGCGAGGTGGACGGCGAACTCGCCGACGATCGTCTTGCCGGAGCCGGTGGGCGCGGCCACCAGCACTCCCTTCCCCGCCTCGAGCGCCTGGCAGGCCTCGATCTGGAAGGGGTCGAGGCCGAAGTCGTACATCTCGCGGAAAGAGGCGAGCGCGGTGGCCTGCTCGGCAGCGCGCCTGCGTGCTGCCGCATACCGCTCGGCCGGTGAGAGGTCCTGTGTCATCGTGCTTTCGAGCGTACCGGGCGGCGCTGACAACACGACGATCATTATCCGGATCTCCCCACGGCAGTGGGCCCCACCGGCGAAACAGGTGGGGCCCACTGGGGCGCTCAGGACATCACGGACCGTGGCGACCCGCTCACGTCACGTCATCGTAGCCGTTCACCCGGTCATGGTCCGAACCGCCGCGCTCCGGCAGCGCGCCGGACGCCGCCACCGGCTCGACCTCGCTGATGGCCTCCGGGGTGAGGTCCAGATCCGAGGCCTCGTCGTCGCCCGGGCCCTCCGCCTCGCGCCGGCGCCTGCGCCGGTCGTTCAGCAGCGCGAAGCCCGTGGCGATGAAGTAGAGCAGGACGATCGGTGCCGCGAGGGACAGCATCGAGATCGGGTCGACGGTCGGCGTGGCGAAGGCCGCGAAGACGGTGACACCCATGATCATGGCCCGCCACCAGCCGAGCATCCGGCGACCGGTGACCAGCCCGGTGAGGTTGAGCATGACCAGCAGCAGCGGCAGCTCGAAGGAGAGGCCGAAGACGATCACCATGCGGGTCACGAGGTCGAGCAGATCGCCCAGCGGAAGCAGGTTGACCGCGCCGGCGGGCGTGAAGTCGATCAGGACGCTGGCCGCAGCGGGCAGCACATGGTACGAGAACCAGGCGCCCGCCATGAACAGCGGGAAGCCGGCCGCGACGAAGGCGATCGAGTACCGCTTCTCGTGCTTGTGCAGGCCGGGCGCGACGAAGGCCCAGAGCTGGTACAGCCACACGGGGCTGGCGATGACGACACCCGCCGTCAACGCGACCTTTATCATCAGGGTGAACGGACCCAGCAGGCCCTCCACGGTGATGTTGCCGCAGGCACCCTTGCTCTGGTTGGCCAGCTCGGTGAAGGACTTCGAACATCCCACCGAGTGCTGGATCGGCTGGGTGAGGAAGTCGATGATGTCCCGGTAGTACATCGCGGCGAAGATCGCGCCGATGATGATCGCCAGGACCGACTTCCCCAGCCGGTTGCGCAGCTCACGAAGGTGCTCCACCAGGGGCATCCGCCCCTCTGGGTCCTTCTCCCTCTTGCGGGCGGACTTGAGCAACCCACATCCTCATCTCGTGCAGCGGACCGGGAGTCCCCGGTCCTCACCTCAGCGCTGGGTCGTGTCCGTCGGCTCGTTGACCGGGCGGGAGCTGGTGACATCGCCGGGCGCGGCCTGGATCGTGCGCTGGGCCGAGGGCTGCTCGTCGTTCGGCGGGCCGGCCGGGGCGGACGGCTTGCCGTCCTCCTTCATCGCCTTGGCCTCGCTCTTCAGGATGCGCGCGGACTTGCCGAGGGAGCGCGCCATGTCCGGAAGCTTCTTCGCGCCGAACAGCAGGATGATGACGACGAGGATGAGAATGATCTCGGGAGCTCCGAGCCTACCGAACATAAGTCTTTACCTTCTCACCGAGGCGGCAGGGGGTGGGGGTGCTGTCCGATCAGTCGGACATGTATCCGACTTCCGTCAGCGATCGTAACGCTCAGGGGTGAACGCGAGGCAATCCCTGTGCGTACTCCCGGTCTGCGGTCCGCGCCTCGTTCTCCGGGCCGCGATCAGCAGGGTACCTGGCCGCGGTGGCAACTAGACAGGGAGAAGCGACTCGTTGCACATCCATGGGACGTCTCATACCCGGTCCGCGGCCCGCTCGGCACCCACCGCCGCCCGCTCCAGGTCCTCCGCCGCGCGGTTGATACGGCGCGCGGAGTCCGCGACCTGCCGCCCGAGGCGCTGTGCCTCCAGGAAGACCCGGACCGCGAGGACACCCAGAACGGCAAGCCCCAGGAACCCCAGGGCGATCGCCAGCATCGGCCAGAACATGACCCGAGCCTAGAGGGTCGAGTGCAGCCGCAGCGTCCGCACCCCGCCCCCGGTGAGGAGCTCGACGATGCGCTCCCCGGCCGGCTTGCGCACGGCCGCGCCGCACTCGGGGCAGGTGAAGGAGTAGAACGTCGTCCTGCTGCTGGCGCCGATCACCAGGCGCAGCGCGCTCGCGCCCAGTTCGAAACGGGCCCGGCAGTCGGGACACCCGGCTCTGAACACCACGTCGGCCACCCGCCGCATGCCGGCGAACGCCGTCCGCACCGACATCTCCGCCGCCACGGGCGCCTGCGGCGCACCGGCCGCGGCGCCCGACTGCTCCGACGCACCAGACATCGCCGACGTGCTCACAGCCCCTGCTCCTGCCTGTCGTACAGCCCGACCTCAACTCCGTCCGGCCCGTCGTACGCCGCGAGCGCCTCGCGAGCCGCCCGGCGGGCGCTTTCCGCGAGGTCCTGCGGCGACACGATCCGGCCGTCGCGTCCGAGCCGCAGCGCCAGCCGCCGCAGCGACGCCGGGTCCGGGGTCCGCAAGGTGATACGCAGCCCGCCGTCCGGCAGCTCATCCGCGCTGTCGTGCGGGTAGTACTCGGCGACCCAGCGCCCGCCCGGACCGACCTCGACGACCACCTCGGGGTCCTCGGCCGCGGGCTGGACGAGCCCCTCCGAGAGGTCCCTCAGCTCGACCTCCGGCGGCGCCGACGGCTCGTCCAGGATCCTGATCTCGGCGACCCGGTCCAGCCGGAAGGTGCGGCGCGCCTCCGAGCGGCGACACCACGCCTCCACATAGGTGTGGCCCACGCTGACCAGGCGGATCGGGTCGATCTCGCGCTCGGTGACCTCGTCACGGGCGGGCGAGTAGTAGCGGATCCACAGCCGGCGGCGTTCGGAGATCGCACGGTCGACGTCGGCGAAGACACCGCCCTCCGACTCGAACGTCACCGACAGGCGCGAGCTGGCGCCCGCGGCCTCACCGGCTGCGGTCTCCACCTTGGCGGTGGCGCGCAGCAGCGCCTGCCGGTCGCTCTCGCGCAGTCCGGGCAGGGTGGCCACGGCCCGCGCGGCGACGAGCAGCGCGGTCGCCTCGTCGGCGGCCAGACGCAGGGGCTCGGCGGCGTCCGCGCCGAGGGCGGCCGGGTTGTGCCACCAGATGCGCTCGCCGTCGGTGTCGATGTCGAGCAGGTCGCCCCCGCGGAAGCTGGTGCCGCACATGGGCAGCACATCGAGGTCCGAGACGAGCTCGTCCTCGGTGATCCCGAAGGCCCGGGCGACGTCCTCGACGCGCGCACCGGGGCGCTCCCGCAGATACGTCACCAGGGAGAGCATCCGCCGGGTCTGGTCGATGGCGTTCGTGGGTCTGACCGGCTTGGCTGCCACTGTGCTCCGTCTCCCCCTCAGCCCTTGGCCACGGCACGCAGCCGGTCCACCACGTCGGCCCGCAGCTCGGCGGGCTCCAGGACGACGACGTCGGGGCCGAACTCGACCAGCCAGGCGTCCAGGCCGTGCCCGTACGGAATCTCCAACTCGTCCCAGCCGTCGCCGAGTTCCCGTACCGCGGTGGCCTTCGCCCGAAGGGGGTACCCCGCGCCCGTGCGCAGCCGGATCCGGGCCGAGCGGTCCGCGGTCTCGCCCGCCCAGCTCGCCACGGTCTCACGGACGGTGACCACGTCCGGCACCTGCGCGGTGAAGCCGCCGCCGCGGCTGCGCACCTTGCCGGTGATCCGGGACAGCCGGAAGACACGTTCCGCGCCCCGGTCGCGGTCCCAGCCGGCCAGGTACCAGTGGCCCCGCCAGCACTCCAGCGCCCAGGGCTCGACATGGCGCGGCTCGGGGCGCGCGGCGGTGGCCTTGCGGTAGTCGAAGACGACGGGACGGCGGTCGCGGCAGGCCAGCATCAGCGGCTCGAAGGCGGCCTCGTGCACCGGGATGCGGGGCTCAAGGGCACCATGGGCCTCGTACGGGTCGACGTCCTCGGGCAGGCCCGCGGCACGCAGCTTCTGGAGGGCACCGCTGGCCGCACCGGCGAGCCGGGCCTGCTGCCACACCTTGGCGGCGAGGCCGAGGGCGGCCGCCTCCTCGGCGTCGAGGGTGATGGGCGGCAGGCGGTTGCTGTCGCGGCGGGCGAGATAGCCGATCTCACCGTCCAGGTTCTCCACGGTCTCGATGACCAGGCCCAGCTCGCGCAGATCGTCCTTGTCGCGCTCGAACATCCGGTTGAAGGAGTCGTCCGAACCCGCTTCGAGATAGGCCTCCAGGGACTCCCGCAGCTCACGCTTGCTGAGCGGCCGCCGCGTCCCCAGCAGACACAGCGCCAGGTTCATCAGCCGCTCGGCCTTGGCAATGGCCATCGACGCCCTTCGTCTTCCCTATGGTGCTTACGATCGACGACCGTACCGCTCGCACGGGGCCAGGCAAAAGCCGAGCGCCCATGCCCGCACGGGCATGGGCGCAAGATGATCACTTCCGATCGTCCGCGACGCGTCGGCCGCATAACGCCCGGACCGGCCCCGCCTGGGTGCCGGTGATCGATGCTCGGATCAGACCGCGACCAGGTCGCAGACGAAGATCAGCGTCTCGCCGGGCCTGATGCGGGCGCCGGCGCCACGGTCACCGTAGGCGAGGTGCGGGGGGATGATGAGCTGGCGGCGGCCGCCGACCTTCATGCCCTGCACGCCCTGGTCCCAGCCCTTGATGACCTGGCCGACACCGAGCTGGAAGTTCAGCGGGCCGCCGCGGTTCCAGGACGCGTCGAACTCCTCACCGGTGGAGAAGGCCACGCCCACGTAGTGGACGGAGACGGTGTCGCCCGCCTTGGCCTCCGGGCCGTCGCCCTCCCAGATGTCCTGGATCTCGAGGTCGGCCGGGGGCTCGCCGCCCGGGAAGTCGATCTCGGGCTTCTCGATGCTCACGTCAAAAGCTCCTGCTAGTTCGGGTTGAGGCTGTTGCGGCAAGACCGACATTCTCACATCGCCGCGAGGGTTACATCTTCGCCAGGATGTCCACCGAGAAGACCAGCGTGGAGTCCTTCTTGATGCCGCTGCCCTGGGGCGGGTTGTCGCCGTAACCCAGCTTGGGCGGTACGACGACCAGCACCCGGCTGCCCACCTTCTTGCCGGTGAGCCCCTGGGCCCAGCCCTTGACGACCTGCTGCAACGAGAACGAGGTCAGCTGCCCGCGGCTGTAGGTGGAGTCGAACTCCTTGCCGGTGTCCCACAGCACCCCCTTGTACTGCACGAGGACGGTGCTGTCCGCCGCGACCGTCTCGCCGCCCCCCTCGATCACGTAGTTCGCGACCAGCCCCGTCGGGGGCTTGACCTTCGGGACCTCGATGGACGGGGCCTTGCCGTCGGTGTTGGTGCCGACCTTCGGCTGGTTCGGGTCGTTCTGCGGGACGACCTTGCCCTTGGCCGAGCTCTTGCTGTTGAAGGTGTTCTGGATGTCGACCACGAACACCAGTGTGTCGGTGCCCTTGATGCCCGCCTCGGGGTTGCCCTGCGAGCCATAACCCCACGCCGGGGGCACCGCCATCAGCACCCGGCTGCCCGCCTTCCGGCCCTGGAGGGCGTACCGCCAGCCGTCGATGATGCCGCCCTGGGCGAGCTGGATGACCAGCGGCGTCTTGCGGTCGTAGGAATTGTCGAAGACCTTCGCCGTGTCCCAGACCTGGCCCAGGTAGTGCGCCTGGATGTAGTCGTTCTCCGCGACCGTCGGGCCGCCGCCCGCGATCACCGTCTTGACCGCCAGGTCCTTGGACGGGGAGCCGGGGCCCTTCGCCACGGTCGGCTTCTCGCCGAACCTGGTCCCCGCCGTGATCGCCGGAAGCGGCCCTTCGACGATCTTGGGCGGTGGGGCGGCGGACGGAGCCGAGGCCGAGGGAGACGGACTGGTGCCGGTCTTGCCCTTGCCGGGGCCGTTGTCGCCGCATCCGGCGAGCGTGACCAGTCCGGCGGGCAGGGCGGCAAGGAGCAGCGAGCGTCGGCGCACGATGGGGCCTCGTATCGGTCGATCTTGACGGTTGGCGTGCGCGCAACTCTACGGCGTGCGAAGGGCGCCGTACGGCAAACGTACGGCGCCCCGCGTTGCGATCCGGCCGTCGCCGGGGGAACGCACCGCTCACATTCCGGCGATCAGCTTCTCCACCCGGTCGTCCACCGAACGGAACGGGTCCTTGCACAAGACGGTGCGCTGTGCCTGGTCGTTCAGCTTGAGATGCACCCAGTCGACCGTGAAGTCGCGGCGCTGTTCCTGCGCCCGCCGGATGAAGTCGCCGCGCAGCCGTGCCCGAGTGGTCTGCGGGGGGACCGACTTGCCTTCGAAGATCTTCAAGTCGTTGCAGATGCGGGCGGCTTGGCCCTTCTTCTCCAGCAGGTAGTACAGGCCGCGACGACGGTGGATGTCGTGATAGGCGAGGTCTATCTGCGCGACCCGCGGATGCGACATCGTCATGTTGTGCTTGGCGCGGTACCGCTCGATGAGCTTGTACTTCATCACCCAGTCGATTTCGGTACCGATCCGGTCCAGGTCCTCCGACTCGATCGCGTCCAGCGTACGGCCCCACAGCTCCAGGACCTGCTCGACGGTGCCCGTACGGATGCCGCGGCGCTCGCAGAAGTCCACGGCCTTCTCGTAGTACTCGCGCTGGACCTCCAGGGCGGAGGCCTCACGGCCGCTCGCCAGGCGCACCTTGCGGCGGCCCGTGATGTCATGGCTGACCTCACGGATGGCCCGGATCGGGTTCTCCAGGGTGAGGTCGCGCATCACCGTGCCCGCCTCGATCATGCGCAGCACCAGGTCGGTGGCACCGACCTTCAGCAGCATCGTCGTCTCGGACATGTTCGAATCGCCGACGATCACATGCAGCCGGCGGTAGCGCTCGGCGTCGGCGTGCGGCTCGTCCCGCGTGTTGATGATCGGCCGGGAACGCGTGGTCGCCGAGCTGACACCCTCCCAGATGTGCTCGGCGCGCTGGCTCACGCAGTAGACCGCCCCCCGCGGGGTCTGGAGCACCTTGCCGGCACCGCACAGCAGCTGCCGCGTGACCAGGAACGGGATCAGGATGTCCGCGAGCCGGGAGAACTCCCCGTGCCGCGCCACCAGGTAGTTCTCGTGGCAACCGTAGGAGTTGCCCGCCGAGTCCGTGTTGTTCTTGAAGAGGTAGACGTCGCCCGCGATTCCCTCCTCGTGCAGGCGGCGTTCGGCGTCGACCAGCAGTCCCTCGAGAATGCGCTCGCCGGCCTTGTCGTGGGTGACCAGTTCGATCACATTGTCACACTCGGGTGTCGCGTATTCCGGATGTGATCCCACGTCGAGATAGAGACGGGCACCGTTGCGCAGAAAGACATTGCTGCTCCGGCCCCATGACACGACACGGCGGAAGAGGTACCGCGCCACCTCGTCAGGCGACAGGCGGCGCTGTCCCCTGAACGTGCACGTGACGCCGTACTCGTTCTCCAGCCCGAAAATGCGGCGGTCCATGAGTGAACATTACGCCCGATCCCCCGAGCTGAAACGGGGTTCGACAGCACGGTTTGGATCATTTTCCGATGAAGCCGCAACCACCGCGCTCTCCGCGGGAGCTGCGAGAACCCGTCCGGTGGCCAGCAGGACCACCAACGACACCGCCCCGGCGGCGCCCGGCACCGCGAACCCCCACACGGCACCGCCCGCCTGCACCACCGGCCCCGCCACCCCCGTACCGACCGACGCACCCACCGTGAACGTCGTCACCAGCCAGGAGAACGCCTCGGTGACCGTACCCCTCGGCGCATGCCGGTCCACGATGATGAACGCGCAGGCGATGCACGGCGCGAGAAAGACACCCGCCAGCGCGGTCAGCAGGACCATGGCCACCGCACCCGGCACCAGCGTCAGCGGCAGATAACACACCGCCAGAAGAGCCACCAGCACACGCAGTCGCCGCTCCGGCGCGTCGCGCCACTGCCGCGCCCCGTACAGCGTGCCGCCCACGAGCGCACCGAGCCCCAGCCCGGCCATCAGCCATCCGTACTCCGTGTCCCCACCGTGACCGTCGGCGTACGCCACCGCCGCCACCGTGATCGATCCGAGCGCGATCCCCACGAACAGGAACGCGCCGAGGAGCGCCAGCAGCCCTGGCGAGCGCAGGGCGCCCAGCCAGTGCGCCGCACGCGGCGCCGACCGCCACGCGCGGGACGGAGGCGAGACCACCACCGACAGCGCGCCCAGCACCCCGACGGCACTGAGCACCACGAGCGCGGCCCGGGCCGACCACAGCGACGCGCACAGCGTGACCAGCAGCGGCCCGACGGTGAACATCACCTCCTGGGCGACCGCGTCCATCGCGTACGCGGTGTGCACCTGCTCCTCCCGGTGCAGCACCACCGGCCACAGAGCCCTCAGACCGCCCTCCAGGGGCGGCGTGGACAGCCCGGCGACCGCCATGGCGGCGTACGCCACCGCCGGCGGCTCCAGACCCGTCAGTGCGAAGACCGTCATGGCGAGGGCCGAGACGAGCGCGGCGGGCAACTGGACCCGCGGCTGGCCGTGCAGATCGACCAGCCGCCCGAGCAGCGGCTGACCCGCGGCGTTGGCGACCCCGTAGACCGCCGCGAGCGCGCCCGCGAGGCTGTACGTACCGCCCTCGGCGCGCACGAAGAGGACCACCGCGATCGCCGCGGTGGCGTTCGGCAGCCGGCCCACCAGCGTCCCGACGAGCAGACGCGCGGCATGCCTCGCCCTCAGGATCTCCAGGTAACCCGCGGCCATCCCGTCCTCTCTCCACGCCCTCGTCTAGCGTTTTACGTATAACGTCGCCTGCCATACGTACCATGTGCGCTGTCCACGAGTCCAGACGAAAGAGCAGGCCCACGGTGGCACCAGGTAGCACGCGACCCACCAGCCGCGATGTCGCCCAGGCCGCCGGAGTCTCCCAGGCGGCCGTCTCCCTCGTCCTCGGCGACAAATGGCGCGGACGCGTCTCCGCGGCCACCGCCGAACGGGTGCGCCAGGCCGCGCGCGAACTCGGCTACCGGCCCAACCTCGCCGCACGCAACCTCCGCCTCGGCCGCACCCGCACCGTCCTCCTCGTCGTCCCCGCCCTGACCACCGAGTTCTTCGCCGGTGTCTACACCGGCGCGGCCCGCGTCGCCGCCCGGCACGGCTTCGGCGTCGTCCTCTACCCCTCCCCCGAGGGCGTGGGCCCCGCCAGAGACCCCTTCCACTCCGCACAGGCGGCCCTCGACGGCGTGATCGCCTCCTCCATGGCCGCCGACGCCCTCACCGCCATCCGCGGCGACCAACTGCCCCTCGTGATGCTCGACAGCGACCCCCACGGCAGCCTCGGCGCCGCGACCGTCAACCTGGACATCGCCGACGGCGTACGCCAAGTGGCCGACCACCTGCTCGCCCTCGGCCACCGCCGCTTCCTCCACCTCGCCGCGGACATCCCCTCGTGGACCTTCCGCATACGAGCGCGAGAACTGGCCGCACGACTCAGCGCGGTACCCGGCACCACCCTGCACACCACGTGCGCACCCATCACCATCGAGGACGCCCTCGCCGCCGCAGAGGCCGCCCTCGCCGCACCCGGTCCCCGCCCCACCGCCCTCGTCTGCGACGACGACAAACTCGCCGCCGGCGCCTACAAGGCCGCCCGCCGACTCGGCCTGCGCATCCCCGAGGACCTCTCCGTCACCGGTCTCGACGACCTCGCCCTCGCCACCGCCCTCGACCCCGAGCTGACCACCGTGCGCCTGGACGCGGAGCTCTTCGGCGAACGGGGCATGCAAGCCCTCCTCGCCGTCCTGGAGGGCCGAACCCCGGAACAGGGCGACATCCCCGTCGAACTCGTCGTACGGGGCTCCACGGCACCGCCCAGCCCCTGAAACGACACCACGACCCACACTCTCCACACACAACGCCGCGCGCCCCGACCGGAAAGGGCCGGGGCGCGCGGCAACACACGGACTACGACGTCACGCGCCTCGCGGAGCGGGACGTCAGATCACTCCTCGTCCTCCGGAGCCTCGCCCTCCGCCTCCGCAACGGTCGACGCGCCGTCCGCCTGAAGCAACCGCGACAGCTGACGGCCCCCGATCCGCCTGAACTTCCGCGCCTGCGGACGCGTACGGTCCAGTACCGCGACCTCCAGGCGCTCCGCGGGAATCTCCCGCTCACCGCCGTTCGTGTCCCGGGACAACGCCTGCACCGCCAGCTTCAGCGCCTCCGCAAGGGTCATCCCGTCCCGGTGGCGCTGATCCAGGAAACTGCTGATCTGCTCCGCGTTGCCACCGACCGCCACCGAACCGTGCTCGTCGACGATCGACCCGTCGTGCGGCAGACGGTAGATCTGGTCGCCCTCCGGGGTCTCCCCCACCTCGGCGACCACCAGCTCCACCTCGTACGGCTTCTCCGCCGCACTCGAGAAGATCGTGCCCAGGGTCTGGGCGTACACGTTCGCCAGACCACGAGCGGTGACATCGTCCCGGTCGTAGGTGTAACCCCGCAGGTCGGCATAGCGGACCCCGCCGATGCGGAGATTCTCGTACTCGTTGTACTTGCCGGCCGCCGCGAAGCCGATCCGGTCGTAGATCTCGCTGAACTTGTGGAGCGCACGGGACGGGTTCTCACCGACGAACACGATGCCGTCGGCATACTGCATCACGACCAGGCTGCGGCCGCGCGCGATGCCCTTGCGGGCGTACTCCGCCCGGTCGGCCATGGCCTGCTGGGGGGAGACATAGAACGGCGTCGACACCGGTTATCCGTCCCTTTCTGTCGAAGTCACTCGATCACCTTGATAACAGCCGGGGCCGGCGTCAGAGCAGGGCGGCCCTCGGGCCGTCCGGCTCCTCGAGACGGCGCTGGAGGACCGCCCGGGCGACCTCACCCGCCTCGTCCTCGGTGAGCCTGCGGAAACCGTCCTCGGTGATCACGGTGATGACCGGATAGATCCGGCGGGCGACGTCGGGACCGCCCGTCGCGGAGTCGTCGTCCGCCGCGTCGTACAGGGCCTGGACCACCAGGGTCGTGGCCTGCTCCTCGGTCAGGTCCTCACGGAAGAGCTTCTTCATGGCACCCCGCGCGAAGATCGAGCCGGAGCCCGTCGCCGCGTAGCCGGACTCCTCGGAACGGCCGCCCGTCACGTCGTACGAGAAGATGCGGCCCTTCTCCCGGTCCACGTCGTAACCGGCGAAGAGCGGGACCACGGCCAGGCCCTGCATCGCCATGCCGAGGTTGGAACGGATCATGGTCGACAGGCGGTTCGCCTTGCCCTCCAGGGAGAGCTGCGCGCCCTCGACCTTCTCGAAGTGCTCCAGCTCCAGCTGGAACAGCTTCACCATCTCCACGGCGAGACCCGCCGTGCCGGCGATGCCCACCGCGGAGTACTCATCCGCCGGGAACACCTTTTCGATGTCCCGCTGGGCGATGACATTACCCATGGTCGCCCGGCGGTCGCCTGCGAGCACGACGCCCCCCGGGAACGTCGTGGCCACGATCGTGGTGCCGTGCGGAGCCTCGATCACGCCCTGGGTGGGCGGCAGCTGCCGTTTGCCGGGCAGTAGCTCGGGCTGATGCTCGGCGAGGAAGT
The DNA here is from genome assembly GCF_040643755.1 of Streptomyces sp. NPDC047079. Taxonomy (NCBI): domain Bacteria; kingdom Bacillati; phylum Actinomycetota; class Actinomycetes; order Kitasatosporales; family Streptomycetaceae; genus Streptomyces; species Streptomyces sp. NPDC047079. Next base: position 148,041 of record NZ_JBEYUZ010000004.1, on the reverse strand, counting down.
CCATGAAGGAGGACGAGCCCGGCGTCAGGAAGGCAGCCGGTAGACGCCCGGTGCTACGAGGGTTGGCTTCCACGCGTTTCCTTCCACATAGGTCGCAGCCCGCTTTGTCACGTCGGGCCGATCCTTGAACTGCCCCAGTGCGGCATTGCAGCTGAAGCACAGTACGCCACGGACCCTACCCGTCCAGTGGCAGTGATCCACATGCACAGCAGAGGCCGACAAACATATGCAGCAGACGCCCCCTTGGGATGCGGTCAACTCGTCACGCTCGGCTTCTGTGATGCCCTAGGCCCGGTGGAACGTCCGCCTTTTCCCGCACGGGCCCGCCCACGGCCTCCAGACGGCGCCGGTAGTGCGCAGCGCTGTCCTCCGCTACGCACTCCCGGCATCGCCGCTGAGGGCCGTCACGCCGGCTCTTGTCTCGCACGAAGGCAGTGAGGGGCAATTCCCTCTGGCGGCGCGTGCACCGCATCGCAGACGACTCCCAGGCCGCTCCCATCCCCCACCTTCAATCCGAAGGAAAAGTGGCCCACGCTCCTTTACTGCCCACCCTTTTGCACGAAGGAGCGCACGAAGTCCTCGGCGTTCTCCTCGAGTACGTCGTCGATTTCGTCCAGCACGGAGTCCACGTCGTCGCTCAGCTTCTCGTGCCGCTCCTTGAGGTCTTCGGAGGCCTGCGCGTCCTGCGCCTGCTCCTCGACCTCCTCCGTGGAACGTGTGGCCTTCTGCTGTCCGCCGCCGGTGTCCTTGGTCGCCATAACCCTCACCCCGCTCAGTTCGCCCGACATGGTCGGCATTCCTGCCGATCGGTGATGATCAGACCCTACAAGCCCGGTCTGACATCGGCCCCGTAGTTGCTCCAACGTACGGGGACCGCCTCGATGATTCCCGGGCGCCGGGTTTTACTACCCTGCCCGGCGGAGCCGTCCGGGCACCCGTTCAGCCGCCCGAGAGCACCCTGACCAGGTCCTCCGCCGTTCGGCAGCGGTCCAGGAGCTCCTTGACGTGATTACGCGTTCCGCGAAGCGGTTCCAGGGTTGGGACGCGTTGCAGGGAGTCCCGGCCCGGAAGGTCGAAGATCACCGAGTCCCAGGAGGCCGCCGCGACGTCGTCCGCGTACTGCTCCAGGCAGCGCCCGCGGAAGTACGCGCGCGTGTCCTCAGGAGGCTTTGTGCGGGCCCGCTCGACCTCGTCCTCACTCAGGAGCCGCTTCATGCGGCCGCGGGCCGCCAGACGGTTGTAGAGGCCCTTCTCGGGGCGTACGTCGGCGTACTGGAGGTCCACCAGATGGAGCCGGGCGGCGTCCCAGTCGAGACCGTCGCGGCGCCGGTATCCCTCCATGAGCTCCCGCTTGGCGACCCAGTCCAGTTCGCCGGCCAGGCTCATGGGGTCCCGCTCCAGGCGGTTGAGCGTGTCCTCCCAGCGGGACAGCACGTCCTTGGTCTGGTCGTCGGCGTCCGCCCCGTAGCGCTCCTCCACGTATTTGCGCGACAGCTCGTAGTACTCCATCTGGAGCTGTACGGCGGTGAGCGTCCGGCCGCTGCGCAGCGTGACGAGTCGCTTGAGGCCGGGGTCGTGGGAGACCTGGTGGAGGGTGCGTACGGGCTGGTCGACGGCGAGGTCGACGGCGATGAAGCCGTCCTCGATCATCGACAGGACCAGGGCGGTCGTGCCCAGCTTCAGATAGGTCGAGATCTCCGACAGGTTCGCGTCGCCGATGATCACGTGGAGGCGGCGGTACTTCTCCGCGTCCGCGTGGGGCTCGTCCCGTGTGTTGATGATGGGGCGCTTGAGTGTCGTCTCGAGGCCGACCTCGACTTCGAAGTAGTCGGCGCGCTGACTGAGCTGGAAGCCGTGTTCGTGGCCGTCCTGGCCGATGCCGACGCGTCCGGCGCCGGCGAAGACCGGGCGGGAGACGAAGAAGGGCGTGAGGTGGCGCACGATGTCCGAGAAGGGGGTTTCCCGCTTCATCAGGTAGTTCTCGTGCGTGCCGTAGGAGGCGCCCTTGTTGTCGGTGTTGTTCTTGTAGAGGTGGATCGGCTGGGCTCCCGGGAGCTGGGCGGCCCGCTCCGCGGCCTCTGCCATGATCCGCTCGCCGGCCTTGTCCCAGAGGACGGCGTCGCGGGGGTTGGTCACCTCGGGGGCGCTGTATTCGGGGTGTGCGTGGTCGACGTACAGTCGTGCGCCGTTGGTGAGGATGACATTGGCCAGGCCGATGTCCTCGTCGGTCAGCTGGCTGGCGTCGGCGGCCTCGCGGGCGAGGTCGAAGCCTCGCGCGTCCCGCAGCGGGTTCTCCTCCTCGAAGTCCCAGCGGGCCCGGCGGGCCCGGTGCATCGCCGCCGCGTAGGCGTTGACGATCTGGGACGAGGTGAGCATGGCATTGGCGTTGGGGTGGCCGGGGACGGAGATCCCGTACTCCGTCTCGATGCCCATTACTCGCCGTACGGTCATGCGGCCCTCCTTGCCAGGCGGCGCCCTCGGTCGGGGGCGGCGCTCAAGTACCGCTGGTGCTCCGGTGCGCGTGCGGTGCCCGTCCCCGCACGGCGCGACGCGGCGGTACGAAAGAGCCTAGAACGCCTTTGCGCTGGTGGGGAGATCATTTGCGTCATTGCCTTGCTCCGGCCGTGTCCGGAAAAGCGTCGGCTGCGGGTACCCGGAGAGGGCACCCGCAGCCGCCCTGTCTTTTACAGGTACTGACCGGTGTTTGCCACCGTGTCGATGGAGCGCCCTGTGTCCGCGCCCTGCTTTCCGGTGATCAGGGTACGGATGTAGACGATCCGCTCGCCCTTCTTTCCGGAGATGCGGGCCCAGTCGTCGGGGTTGGTGGTGTTGGGCAGGTCCTCATTCTCCTTGAACTCGTCCACGCATGCCTGGAGGAGGTGGGAGACCCGGAGGCCTTTCTGGTTGTGCTCGAGGAAGTCCTTGATCGCCATTTTCTTGGCGCGGCCGACAATGTTTTCGATCATGGCGCCGGAGTTGAAGTCCTTGAAGTAGAGGACTTCCTTGTCGCCATTGGCGTAGGTGACCTCCAGGAAGCGGTTCTCGTCGGACTCGGCGTACATCTGTTCCACGGCGGTCTGGATCATGCCCTGGACGGTGGCGGCCTTGTCGTTTCCGTGCTCGCTGACGTCGTCGGCGTGCAGGGGGAGCCTCTCGGTCAGGTACTTCCCGAAGATGTCCTTGGCCGCTTCGGCGTCCGGACGCTCGATCTTGATCTTGACGTCGAGGCGGCCGGGGCGCAGGATCGCGGGGTCGATCATGTCCTCGCGGTTGGAGGCGCCGATGACGACCACGTTCTGAAGGCCCTCCACGCCGTCGATCTCGGCGAGCAGCTGGGGGACGATGGTGTTCTCCACGTCCGAGCTGACGCCGGAGCCGCGGGTGCGGAAGAGGGACTCCATCTCGTCGAAGAAGACGATGACGGGGGTGCCCTCGCCGGCCTTCTCCCGGGCCCGCTGGAAGACGAGGCGGATCTGCCGCTCGGTCTCGCCGACGTACTTGTTCAGGAGCTCGGGGCCCTTGATGTTGAGGAAGAAGCTCTTGCCCGCGGCCTGACCGGTCACTTCGGCGACCTTCTTGGCGAGGGAGTTGGCCACGGCCTTGGCGATGAGGGTTTTGCCGCATCCGGGGGGCCCGTACAGCAGGACGCCCTTGGGCGGCCGCAGTTCGTGCTCCTTGAAGAGGTCGGGGTACAGGTACGGCAGCTCGACCGCGTCGCGAATCGCCTCGATCTGGCCGGAGAGGCCACCGATCTGCTCGTAGCCGATGTCGGGGACCTCTTCGAGGACGAGTTCCTCGACCTCGCTCTTCGGCACGACCTCGTAGACATAGCCGGAGCGGGGTTCGAGCAGGAGGGCGTCGCCGGGGCGGATGGTGACGTCCAGCAGCGGCTCGGCGAGCCGTACCACCCGTTCCTCGTCGGTGTGCCCGAGCACCAGGGCGCGCTCGCCGTCCTCGAGGATCTCCTTGAGGGTGACGATGTCCCCGACGCGCTCGTACTCCATGGCCTCGACCACGTTGAGCGCTTCGTTGAGCATTACTTCCTGGCCGCGGCGGAGCTCGTCGAGTTCCACGCTGGGGCTGACGTTCACCCGGAGCTTGCGGCCTCCGGTGAAGATGTCGGCCGTGCCGTCCTCGTTCGCCTGAAGGAAGACACCGAAGCCGGCCGGCGGCTGGGCGAGCCGGTCGACCTCTTCCTTGAGGGCCACGATCTGGTCGCGGGCCTCTCGGAGCGTGTTGGCGAGCCGCTCGTTCTGCGCGGACACGCCGGCCAGGTTGGTCTGCAGCTCGACGATCCGCTCTTCGAGAATCCTCGTGTGTCGCGGAGAGTCGGCGAGCTTGCGTCGCAGGACGGCGATCTCCTGCTCAAGGTAGGCGATCTGCCCGGCCGGGTCCTCGGACCCTCGTCCCGGGCGGATGCCGCGGTTAATGTCGTCGTCGTGGGCTGCCACGGTCCTCACCTCCTCCAAGGGGAGCTGGACGCTTCCAGACCCTACCTGGGTGGGTGCCGATTGAAACCCCTAGATCACAAAGACTGTCGGGGTGTGTCCGATCTTCACCCTTGCGCTCTCCCTCACGCCAGGGGAATACCCACCGAACATGATTGGAAAGCCGCCGAAGGTAGGGTCGGGGTGTTCAACACCCGTCAGGGCTGGCCGGATTCCCGGGGCGGCTCCGCGCAGGAAACGGCAGGAGAGATGACCGTGCAGCAGGCCGCAGTCGAGGGCGAGGCACTGGAGGTCTGGATCGACCAGGATCTGTGTACCGGTGACGGCATCTGCGCCCAGTACGCGCCCGAGGTCTTCGAGCTGGACATCGACGGTCTTGCCTACGTGAAGGGTCCGGACGACGAGCTTCTGCAGGCCACAGGGGCCACAACCCCCGTGCCGCTGCCGCTTCTCACGGATGTGGTCGACTCGGCGCGGGAGTGTCCCGGTGAGTGCATCCACGTGCGTCGGGTTTCGGACAGGGTGGAGGTCTACGGCCCGGACGCCGAGTGATCGTACGACCACGGACTGTCACTCATGTCTGTTTCCTCACACCGGGTTCGCCCCGTCGACGGCCGGATGCCCCCGGGCGGTCATGAACCGCGGGTCCCGGGGGCGGTGACGCGGGTCACACGGTCCGGGTCCCGGAGGGGGTGGAGCGGATGAACGCGCCGCCCTTCCACTGCCATTCGGCGGGGCTCTTCACGTCGGGGCAGCAACTCGGTACGTCGGTCGAGGAGTAGCCGAGCAGGGTCGCGGTGACGGCGGCGTCACGGACGGCGAAGCCGGTGACCGTGAGGCGGTCCTTGGGGTCGACGAGCGTGGCGACGACGCGGGGTTCGGTGCGGCCGGCGGCCTGGGTCAGCACGTAGAGGCCGTCGGGCGGGGTGCCCATGCTCGCGTCGCAGTGGACGACGGCCACGGTCTCGGGGTGCCCGTCGCCGTCGAGGTCGCCGGCGGCCTTCTTCTCGACGAGGGCTTCGGTGGGCCCGCAGTCGAGGGGGAAGTGGGCCCTGGCGGGGTCGGGGGGCGCGACCGTGGCGGGGGCTGCCTTGGTCGGGGCCTGGGGCTGGGCCGCGGTCGCCGAGCCGGGCTGGAGCAGGGAGGTCAGGGCGATCACGCCGGAGACGGCCGTGGCGGTGGCGACCCAGTGGATCGGCCGGGCGGTGGTGTGTGCGAGTTCCGGAACGGCGGGGTGCTGCACGAGAGAAGTGTCTCCTGTGAGGGCTGTGCCGGTGGGGTGCCCCGCATCGTGCCACACGTCACAGTGCGGGGGAACGGCGGGTGCGTAGTTCTGGTGGTGCGTCAGGTTCCGGGACGCGCGGAGGCCTCAACGGGCGAGCGCCGTGGTCGAGTTCCGCGGGGGTGCGGGAACTCGGCCACGGCGCTCGTGCGTTGGCTGGGTGCGGAGTCGGCTCAGCGGCCGGCGCCGCCGTCCGCGTTGGGGCCGGCGTAGTCCTCGCCGTAGGCGCCCTTGGCGGGGCGGCGGCGCCGCATGGGCGGCTCGACGCCATCGGCGAGGCGGCGGGCGGTGAGAAGGAAGCCGGTGTGGCCGATCATCCGGTGGTCGGGGCGGACGGCCAGGCCTTCGATGTGCCAGTTGCGGATCATCGTCTCCCAGGCGGTCGGCTCGTTGAAGCAGCCGATCTCGCGGATGGACTCGACGGTCCGGGCCAGCTGGGTGGTGGTGGCGACGTAGCAGCACAGGATGCCACCGGGGACGAGTGCCTTGGAGACGGCCTCCAGGCACTCCCAGGGGGCGAGCATGTCGAGGATGACGCGGTCTACGTCGGTGTCGCTCAGGTTGTCCTGGAGGTCGCCGACGGTGAGCTGCCAGGCGGGGTGGGGGCCGCCGAAGTAGCGTTCGACGTTGGCCTGCGCGATCTCGGCGAAGTCGGCGCGGCGCTCGTAGCTGTGAAGCGTGCCCTGGTCGCCGATGGCGCGCAGCAGGAAGCTGCTGAGCGAGCCGGAGCCGACGCCGGCCTCCACGACGCGGGCGCCGGGGAAGATGTCGGCGAAGGCGAGGATCTGCCCCGCGTCCTTGGGGTAGACGACGGCTGCCCCGCGGGGCATGGACAGGACGTAGTCGGGGAGCAGGGGGCGCAGCGCGAGGTAGGCGACGTTCCCGGTGGTGCGGACAACGCTGCCCTCGGGTGCGCCGATCAGTTCGTCGTGCGGGAAGGAACCCTTGTGGGTGTGGAAGTTCTTCCCGGCTTCGAGCGTGAACGTGTAGTGGCGGCCCTTGGGGTCGGTCAGCTGTACCTGGTCCCCGACCTTGAAGGGCCCGCGACGGCGGGCGGCACCGGTCGGTTCGGACATGTGACCAGCCTACCGGTCGTCACGGGGGCCGCCGACCACGCCGGGGGCCGGGCCTCAGCTGGGGCGGGCCATGGCCTTCACGAAGGCGCGCTCGACGTCGGCGGCGGACAGGACGCCGTAGATCTCGCCGTTCTCCTCGACGACGAGGTACTCGGTGGCGGGGTTGGCGCGCAGGGTGTCCAGCAGGTCTTCGCCTGCGAGTTCCGCGGAGACGCGCATGCCGTCGGTCAGCTCCTGGGCGAGTTCGCTGGCGGACACCCAGGGACGGCGGTGTTCGGGTACGCCGACGATGGCGGACTCGCGGACGAGCGAGAGGGGTCGGCCGTGGCCGTCGACGACGACCAGGGCGCGGGCGCCGGCGGCGTTGGCGCGGCGCAGGGCCTCGGACAGCGAGGTGTCGGTCTCGACGGGGACCGCGCGGCGGGTGAGGGTGCGGGCGCGCAGCTCAGGCAGGTGTTCGCGCAGTCGGGCCACGCGGAGGCTGTTGCCGGCACCGGTCCAGATGATGGCCGCGAGGATGGCGGCGAGCAGGGCGTCGGTGACGGTGTCCATGCCGACGTTGTCCTCGGCGGTGGTGCCGAGGGCGCCGGACTGGGTGAGCAGTGGCAGGCCGATCAGGACCGAGATGGCGAGGGCGCGGCCGACCCATGCGGCGGCGACGGTGCCGCTCATCGGCCTGCCGGTGATCTTCCAGACGACGGCGCGCAGCATGCGGCCGCCGTCGAGGGGGAGGCCGGGGAGCAGGTTGAAGGCGGCCACGATGAGGTTGGAGATCATCAGGCCGGCCAGCAGGACGCCGGGGACGGTGCCGGGCTGGACGGGCTGCATGGCGAGGTAGAAGATCCCGGCGAGGACGAGGGAGAGCAGGGGGCCCACGAACGCCAGGACGAATTCCCGGCCCGGGGTCTCGGCCTCCTTCTCGATCTCGGAGACGCCTCCGAAGAACTGGAGCTGGATGCGGCGCACCGGCAGTCCGAAGCGGAGGGCGGCGACCGTGTGGGCGAGTTCGTGGACGAGGACGGAGGCGTAGAAGGCGACGGCGAAGAAGAGGGAGACGAGGTAGCGGGCGGCGCCGAGCTGGGGCAGCACGCGGTCGAGCTGGCCGCCGAACACCCAGGTGATCAGGGCGGCGACGAGGAACCAGCTGGGGGCGACGTAGACGGGAACGCCGAACGGCCGCCCCATGAGGATGCCGCCGCCGGATTCCCTGGGGCGTCGTGGGGGGCGCCCCTTGCCGTCGCTTGCGGTGTGGGCGTGGCTGCGGGCGTCCGGGTCGTCGCCGGGGCGGGACAGGGCGAAGCCGGGGGCGGGGGGCGGTGTGGCCGTGGAGTCCTCGGTGTCCGGGGAGGCGGGCCCCGGGGTGTCCGGGGAGGCAGGCTCGGGGGTGTCGGGGGAGGCCGGCTCGGGGGTGTCGGGGGAGGCCGGCCGGGGGGCCGTTCGGCCGTCGGAGTGGTCCGGTGCCGACTGCGGCGCGGGGTGCCCCGCGGAAACGGGTTCGGTGTGGTCGCCCTCCGCCTGGGCGGAGCGGGTGGCCCCGTGGTCCGCGGCCGTCGGTGGTTCGCCGTCGGCCGGGGTCTGCGCGGCCTGCTCGCGGGTCGCCTCCTCCGGCGGGGCCGGCTCGGCCGCCGAGGGGGCGCGGCCCTCTTCGGGGTGTGCGGCGTCGGCGGGCCGTGCCGCGGGGGCTGCCTCGCGGCCGGTGGCCCCGCCGTTGCCGGGGCGCGGCTGTCCGCTCCCGCCGCTCTCGTCCACGATGTCCCCTCGATCGAAGCGTCTCCCCGGCCCCGGTCGTGCCGGGTGGGAGGGTCTGGGTCGATGGTATTCGGCCGTCGCGTCGTGTTCCGCCCCGGCACCCCCTCTGTTTGCCCCTCGGCAGCACGGACCGCTCGGGTACGCCGGTGCCGGAACGCACCGGGTTCGCCCGGGCGCGGCTGGGTCACTGTCAGTGGCGGGCCGTATCGTCTGTGGGCATGGATACCAGCACCGACGGCTCCGCCCGGCCGTCCGCCGTGGCCGCCGCGCCTCCGGAGTCGCTGTCGCCCTCGCGCGCCGGCGACTTCATGCAGTGTCCGCTTCTCTACCGCTTCCGGGTGATCGACAAACTGCCCGAGAAGCCGAGCGAGGCCGCGACCCGGGGCACGCTGGTGCATGCGGTGCTCGAGCGGCTGTTCGACGCGCCGGCGGTGGAGCGGACCGCGCCGCGGGCCAAGTCCCTCATCCCGGGGCAGTGGGACCGGCTGCGGGAGACCAGGCCGGAGGTCACGGAGCTGTTCGCGGACGATCCGGACGGTGAGCGGCTGGCGCGCTGGCTGGGCGAGGCGGAGCAGCTGGTCGAGCGCTGGTTCACGCTGGAGGACCCGACCCGCCTGGAGCCCGCGGAGCGGGAGCTGTTCGTGGAGGCGGAGCTGGATTCCGGGCTGAGGCTGCGCGGGATCATCGACCGCGTCGACGTCGCGCCGACGGGCGAGGTGCGGATCGTCGACTACAAGACGGGCAAGGCACCCCGCCCCGAGTATGCCGAGGGCGCGCTGTTCCAGATGAAGTTCTACGCCCTGGTGGTGTGGCGGCTGAAGGGGATGGTCCCCCGGCGGTTGCAGCTCGTCTATCTCGGCAGTGGCGACGTGTTGACGTACGACCCGGTGCTCGCCGATCTGGAGCGTGTCGAGCGCAAGCTCCTCGCCCTGTGGGAGGCGATCCGGCTGGCGACGGAGACGGGCGACTGGCGGCCGCGCCGCACCAAGCTGTGCGGCTGGTGCGACCACCAGACCGTCTGCCCGGAGTTCGGCGGTACTCCCCCGCCGTACCCGCTGCCGGTGCGAGCCGGCGGCGGGGGCTCCGCCGCGCAAGTGCCGTCGCCGGCGGGCCGGGTGCCGGAGGCGGGTGGCGTCGAGCAGGGCAGAATGGGGCCGGACTAGCGAAGGAGACTTACGTGGCCATCCGCGTCCTACTGGTCGACGACCAGCCGTTGCTGCGCACGGGCTTCCGGATGATCCTGGAGGCCGAGCCGGACATCGCGGTCGTCGGCGAGGCCGGAGACGGCCTCCAGGCGCTCGACCAGGTGCGTGCCCTCCAGCCCGATGTGGTGCTGATGGACATCCGCATGCCGCGGATGGACGGGGTGGAGGCGACCCGGCAGATCACCGGGCCCGGCCGGGACGGCCCGGCGAAGGTGCTGGTGCTGACCACCTTCGATCTGGACGAGTACGTGGTGGAGGCGTTGCGCGCCGGTGCAAGCGGCTTCCTCCTCAAGGACGCTCCCGCCGACGAGCTGGTGCAGGCGATCCGCGTGGTCGCGGCGGGTGAGGCGATGCTCGCTCCGAGCATCACGCGCCGCCTCCTCGACAAGTACGCGGGACATCTGCCGTCCGGGGACGAGCCGGTTCCGGACACGCTGCACACCCTGACCGAGCGCGAGGTGGAGGTGCTGAAGCTGGTGGCGCGCGGTCTGTCCAACGCCGAGATCGCCGCGGACCTCTTCGTCAGCGAGACCACGGTCAAGACGCACGTCGGTCATGTGCTGACGAAACTGGGGCTGCGGGACCGGGTACAGGCCGCGGTGTACGCGTACGAGAGCGGGCTGGTGCGCCCGGGCGCGCAGTAGTCGCGGCCATGGCGGCACGGGCCCGCGCTCGTACGGTCCGGCTCAGCCCTTGCTGATCTCCCAGAACCGGAAGACGGTCGAGGCGTCGAGGCAGTATTCGAGGCCGTAGACGTCGTCCCGTGCGACGGCGTACTGCTTGGCCTGCCACACGGGGATGACGGGGACGTCCTTGGCGACGATGTCCTGGAGCCTGCCGTAGGCGTCGTCGGTCGCCGAACGGTCGCTCTCGGCGGCCGTCTTGGGGATGAGGTCGCCGGTGATCGTGTGATTGACGTAGTGGTTGTCCAGGACGTTGCCCGTGCCGAAGAACGGGGCGGTGAAGTTGTCGGGGTCGGGGTAGTCCGGCACCCAGCCCTTGACGTACACGCCGTACTTGCCGGCGGCGATGTCCTTCTCGTACTGACCGAAGGGGACGGACTTGACGGTCGCCTCGAACAACCCGCTGGCGCTGAGTTGTTGGGCGATGATCTTCAGCTCCTCGTCGGTGGCGGGGCCGTAGCGCGACGGGGTCGACCAGAGGGTGAGCCGTACCTTGCCGGTGATGCCTTCGGCGCGCAGCGCGGCCGCCGCCCGGGGCCTTGAGGGACGGGCGCCGTAGGCGTCGAAGAAGGACGTCTGGTGGCCGGTGATACCGGCCGGGATGATCGAGTAGAGCGGGCTCGCGGTGTCGTTGTAGACCTTGCTGACGAGGGCGTCCCGGTCGAGGAGGTAGGCGATGGCCTTGCGGACGGCGAGCCTGCCGGCCACCGGGTCGTCCATGTTGAAGACGAGGTGCTGGACCTCCGCGCTGGAGCCTTCGACGACCTCGATGCCCTTGCCGGTCGATGTGTCGTTGTCGATGTCGGCGATGTCGTCCGCGGCCAGACCGCGGTAGGCGAGGTCGATCCCGCGGTTCAGCAGGGCGTTCTTCAGGGCCGACTGGTCGCCGTGGAAGAACCGCACGGTGACACCGGAGTTGCGCACCTTCGCGCTGCCCCGGTAGGCGGCGTTGACGGACAGGACGGCCTTGTCCTTGTCGAAGGAGTCGAGCGTGTAGGGGCCGGAGCCGACCGCCTTGCCGTCCTTGCGCAGGGCGTCCGCGGGGTAGGCCGTGTGGTCCACGATCGCGCCGGCGCCGGAGGCTATCTTGCTGGGGAAGGTCGCGTCGGCGTACTTGAGCCGGAAGACGACCGTCTTCGCGTCCGGGGCCTCCACCGAGCCGAGCATCGGGAACATGATGGCCGGGCCGGCGGAGTCGTTGATCCTCAGCATGCGGTCGAAGGAGAACTTGACGTCCTTGGAGGTGAGCGGGTCACCGTTGCTGAACTTCAGTCCGTCCTTGAGCGTGCACGAGTAGACCTTGGTCTCCGTGTCGGTGAACGAGCACTGCTGGGCCGCCTCCGGCTCCGGTTCGGTACCCCCCTTGGGAAAGCTCAGCAGGGACTGGAAGACGTTGTTGAACAGCAGCCAGGAGCCCGGGTCGTAGCCGGAGGCCGGGTCCGTGGCCAGGACGTCGTCGGACATCCCCATGGTGACGGAGGAGCCGGTGCCCGAGGAGTCGCCGGTCGGGGAGCCGCATCCGGCGAGCAGGCCGACGGCCAGCCCCGTTGCCACGGTCAGGACCGGCCACTGATTGCGCAGGTTCACGTGTATGTGCCTTGCCTTCGGTTCTTGTGGGCCGGCTCATGGTGGGGCCCGGCCATGCGGGAGCCTCCGGATGGTATCGCGGGCATGCCAACGGCCCCCGGGCCGGGCGGCCCGGGGGTTCGCTGGGACGGGTGGGGTCAGCCGCCCACACCTCGGCCGAGCTCCCACAGCTGGAGCGTGGAGGAGGAGTTCATCGCGTACTCGCTGCCCGTGATGTCGTCCCGGGTGGCGACGTACTGCTTGCCCTGCCACAGCGGCAGGATCGGCACGTCGTCGGCGACGATGTCCTGGATGTCGGTGAGGCTCCTCGACGCGGTGAGACGGTCGGCCTCACGCCGGGACTGCGGGATCAGGTCGTTGCGGATCTGGGAGTTGTCGTACGGCGAGCCGAGGGTGTTGTCCTTGTCGAGGAACGGCGCGAGGTAGTTGTCGGCGTCCGGGAAGTCCGGGAACCAGCCCATGCCGTAGACGTCGTACTGGCCCTTCTTCTCGGCCGGGCGGAACTTGTCCCAGGGGGTGCCCTGGACGCTGACGTCGAACAGCCCGCTGGCGTTGAGCTGCTCCTTGAGCACCTCGAATTCCTTGGCGGTGGCCGAACCGTAGTGGTCGGTCGTGTAGTGCAGCGTCAGCTTCACCGGGGTGGTGATGTTCGCCTTGTTCAGCACCGTGCGGGCCTTGGCCACACTCGGGTCGCTGTACTTGTTGAAGAACGCGTTGGTGTGGCCGGTGATGGTGGCCGGGACCAGCGAGTACAGGGCCTGGGCCTGGGTGCCGTACACCTTGGAGACGAGGGCGCTGCGGTCGATGACCTGGGCCATGGCCTGGCGGACGGCCTTGGACTTGACCGTGGTGGCGTCGGTGTTGAAGCCCAGGTAGCGGATTTCGAGGCCCGGCATCTCCACGAGGTTGATGTTGCCGGTGGCGTCGTTCTGGAGCTTGCGGATCTGCTCCGGGGACATCGTGCGGGTCATGACGTCGATGTCGCCCTTGTCGAGGGCGGTGCCCATGCTGTCGGCGTCCTTGAAGGACTCCAGAACCACCTTGTCGTTCTTGGGCTTCAGCAGGCCCTTGTACGTGGGGTTCTTGGTGAACGTGGCCTTGACCAGCTGGTTGTTCTGGACCTCGGCCTGCATGGTGTACGGGCCGGAGCCGTCGATCTGGAAGCCGTCGCGGAGCTTGCCCTTCTCGTAGTTCTTGGGACTGACGATGCCGGCGACCGGCGTCGACAGCTTGAACGGGAAGGTGGCGTCCGCGGTCTTCAGATGGAAGATGACTTCGTTTTCGCCCTGCGTCTCGACGGTGTCGATGGTGGACAGCAGCGCGAAGACACCGCTGTCGGCCTCGAGCGAGAGGGCCCGGTCGATGGAGAACTTGACGTCGGCCGCGGTCACCTTGTCCCCGTTGGCGAACTTCAGGCCGCTGCGCAGCTTGCAGGCGTAGCGCTCGTTGCCGGTGTCGGTGAAGCCGCAGCTCTCGGCGGCCTCGGGCTCGGGCTCGCCGTCGCCGCGGGGCTGGACCATCAGGGTCTGCACGGTCTGACGGAGGATGTTCCAGCTGCCGACGTCGTACGCGTACGCCGGGTCGACGGGCGCGGGCGCGTCACTGGAGGCGGTGAACCCGTCGGTGGTCCCGACGACGATGGCGTCACCGCTCTTGCCCCCGCTGTCGGACCCGCCGCAGGCAGCGAGGACGGGGGCGAGCAGGCCGACGACGGCCGGCAGCACCAAAGTCTTGCGGTTCATGCTCGAGTTTCTCCAGGCTGTTGGATCCGTGTACCCGTCAAGAATGGGTGGTGCGAGGGATCACGGGATGTGGCGATGTTCTCGCGATGAGATTAGTCCGCGCCCGCACGAGGGCTCACCGCCAGCGGAGTTGAGTTCCCATCACGCTGTGAAACCGCTTGCGGACGCACCGAAAAACCGCTCAGGGAAGGATTCGTGCAGCGTTCCACCAATCGGGACACAAGGTCGCGCCTGAACCCCCCGACCGGGGGGGCTCAGCACACTCCGCCCGCACTGTCGACCCCCTTATGCGTGGCGAACGTCACAGCCGCAAGTCCCGTTGCGTACACCGGAATTCCACGGGGCAGCGAGTATTAATTCATTCGCCGGGACAGCCGACGGTATTTCATCCATTCGGGATGCACGCTGGGTGAACGCTCAGCGCATTTCCGTCATCAAACGCCGGAGAAATGGCAGGTCGACCTCTTCGAGAGAGGTCACTACGGTCCGGCCGGCGGCGGGGGCGATGGGCGCGACCGACGGCACGGCGACCACCCGGCAGCCGGCTGCCTCGGCGGCGGCGACACCGGTGGCGGTGTCCTCGATGACCGCGCACCGGGCGGGGTCCGCGTCGAGGCCGGAGGCCGCCAGCAGGTACGGGTCCGGGAACGGCTTGGTGCGCGGCACCTCGTCCCCGGCGACGGTGAGGGTGAAGTACTGGGGGCCGATCGAGGCCAGGACCCGGTCGATGATGCGCCGGTGCGAAGCGGAGACCAGGGCGGTGGGGATCTCGTGCGCCGCCAGTTCGGCCAGCAGCCGGGCGGCGCCGGGCATCAGGGGCAGTCTGCGGTCGATACGGTTCTCGAACCCGTCGTTGAGCAGCACGCTGAGCTCGTCGAGGGTGATGTCGGCGCCGGTGGCCTCGATCAGGAAGCCCGCGCTGCGTGTCATGGGACCTCCGACCACGACATGGCGCCAGGAATCGTCGAGGGCGTGGCCGAGGGAGGCGAAGACCTCCACCTCGACGTCCCACCAGAATCCCTCGGTGTCCACCAGGGTGCCATCCATGTCGAGAAGCACGGCCTGGAGGGCTGAGCCTTCGGCCGTACGGGTTCCGAGCGCGGGGACCGTTGTGGTCATCCGGCGTACCTCCTTCAAGGGACGACCAGGCCGGTTCCCGGACGGGGAACCGGCCTGCGGTGGACCGACCAGTGTACGACGCCCGCGGGGAAAACGCGTGGCAGGGCCGGGCCGCCGCGCCCACGCGGGCGCCGGTGGTCTGGAACGCCGCAGCCCCGCACCCTGCCGCTCGGGGGCGGCGGGGCGCGGGGCTGTACGGCGGGACCGGTCCCGCGGGGCGGGCGCTCGCGGGGTCGGTCCGGCCCGAGGGTGCTATCGGGCGTTGAAGTACTTGGCCTCCGGGTGGTGGATCACGATCGCGTCCGTGGACTGCTCCGGGTGCAGCTGGAACTCCTCGGAGAGGTGGACGCCGATCCGCTCCGGCTCGAGGAGCTGGGCGATCTTGGCGCGGTCCTCCAGGTCGGGGCAGGCACCGTAACCGAGCGAGAAGCGGGCGCCGCGGTACTTGAGGGCGAACATGTCTTCGATGTCGGCCGGGTCCTCGCCGGCGAAGCCGAGTTCGGCGCGCACCCGCGCGTGCCAGTACTCCGCGAGCGCCTCCGCCAACTGCACGGACAGGCCGTGCAGTTCCAGGTAGTCGCGGTAGGAGTTCGACTCGAACAGGCGCCCGGTCTCCTCGCCGATCCGGGAGCCGACGGTGACGACCTGGAAGCCCACCACGTCCTGTTCGCCGGACTCCTCGGGGCGGAAGAAGTCGGCCAGGCACAGCCGGCGGCCGCGGCGCTGGCGCGGGAAGGTGAACCGGGTGCGCTCGTTGCCCGCCTCGTCGAGGACGATCAGGTCGTCGTCCTTGGACACGCACGGGAAGTAGCCGTAGACGACGGCGGCTTCCAGCAGGTTCTCCGTCTGGAGCCGGTCGAGCAGTCCGCGCAGCCGGGGCCGGCCCTCGGTCTCGACGAGTTCGTCGTACGTCGGTCCCTCACCGGTGCGGGCCTGCTTCAGGCCCCACTGGCCCTTGAAGAGCGCGCCCTCGTCCAGCCAGGACGCGTACTCCTTGAGCGGGATGCCCTTGACGATCCGGGTGCCCCAGAACGGCGGGGCGGGCACGGGGTTGTCGGTGGCGACGTCGGAGCGGACATGCCCCTCCTCGGGCCGCTCCTCGATCTCCGCGGTGGCGGCCCGCACCCGGCGCTGCCTCAGCTCGGGCAGCCTGGCACCGGGCACGCCCCGCTTGACCCCGATGAGCGCGTCCATCAGGCGCAGGCCCTCGAAGGCGTCGCGGGCGTAGCGGACCTCACCCTCGTACAGCTCGTGAAGGTCCTGTTCCACATAGGCTCGGGTGAGTGCCGCACCGCCGAGGATGACCGGGTAGGCGGCGGCCAGTCCCCGCTGGTTGAGCTCCTCCAGGTTCTCCTTCATGATCACCGTGGACTTGACCAGCAGCCCGGACATGCCGATGACGTCGGCCCGGTGCTCCTCGGCGGCCTCCAGGATCGCCGAAACCGGCTGCTTGATACCGAGGTTGACGACGTTGTAGCCGTTGTTGGACAGGATGATGTCGACGAGGTTCTTGCCGATGTCGTGGACGTCGCCGCGCACGGTCGCCAGCACGATCGTGCCCTTGCCCTCGGCGTCCGACTTCTCCATGTGCGGTTCGAGGTAGGCGACGGCGGACTTCATGACCTCGGCGGACTGGAGCACGAACGGCAGCTGCATCTGGCCGGAGCCGAAGAGCTCACCGACGACCTTCATCCCGTCCAGGAGCGTCTCGTTGACGATGTCGAGGGCCGTGCGGGTGGTGAGGGCCTCGTCGAGGTCGGCTTCCAGGCCGTTCTTCTCGCCGTCGATGATGCGCCGCTTGAGGCGTTCCTCCAGCGGCAGCGCGGCCAGTTCCTCGACCTTGCCAGCCTTCAGGGACTTGGCGGTGGCGCCCTCGAACAGCGCCATCAGCTTCTGCAGCGGGTCGTAGTCCTCGGTGCGGCGGTCGTAGATCAGGTCCAGGGCCGTGGTGACCTGCTCCTCGTCGAAGCGCGCGATCGGCAGGATCTTCGAGGCGTGCACGATGGCCGAGTCCAGGCCCGCCTTGACGCACTCGTGCAGGAAGACCGAGTTGAGCAGGATGCGGGCGGCCGGGTTGAGGCCGAAGGAGATGTTCGACAGACCCAGCGTGGTCTGCACGTCGGGGTGGCGCCTCTTCAGCTCACGGATCGCCTCGATGGTGGCGATGCCGTCCTTACGGGACTCCTCCTGACCGGTACAGATGGTGAAGGTCAGGGTGTCGATGAGGATGTCCTCCTCCCGGATGCCCCAGTTGCCGCTCAGGTCGGCGATCAGCCGCTCGGCGATCTCGACCTTCTTCTGAGGGGTGCGGGCCTGGCCCTCCTCGTCGATGGTCAACGCGATGAGGGCGGCGCCGTGCTCCTTGGCGAGCCGGGTGACCTTCGCGAAGCGGGACTCGGGGCCGTCGCCGTCCTCGTAGTTGACCGAGTTGATGACGGCCCGGCCGCCGAGCTTCTCCAGGCCCGCCCGGATGACGTCGACCTCGGTGGAGTCCAGCACGATCGGCAGGGTGGAGGCGGTGGCGAAACGGCCGGCCAGCTCCTCCATGTCGGCGACACCGTCCCGGCCCACGTAGTCCACGCACAGGTCGAGCATGTGGGCGCCCTCGCGGATCTGCTCCCGGGCCATCTCCACACAGTCGTCCCAGCGGCCCTGAAGCATGGCCTCACGGAACTTCCTGGAGCCGTTGGCGTTGGTGCGCTCCCCGATGGCCAGATAGGAGGTGTCCTGACGGAACGGCACCGACTGGTACAGGGACGCGGCGCCCGGCTCGGGACGCGGGCTGCGCTCGACGGGGGCGAGCCCGCGGACCCGCTCGACAACCTGGCGCAGATGCTCCGGCGTCGTACCGCAGCAGCCGCCGACCAGGGAGAGTCCGTAATCGCGGACGAAGTTCTCCTGGGCGTCGGCCAGGCCCTCGGGGCCGAGCGGGAAGTGCGCGCCGTCCTTGGTGAGCACCGGCAGACCGGCGTTCGGCATGCACAGCAGCGGGATGCGTGAGTGCCGCGTGAGATAGCGCAGGTGCTCGCTCATCTCCGCGGGGCCGGTGGAGCAGTTCAGACCGATCATGTCGATACCGAGGGGTTCCAGCGCGGTCAGCGCCGCACCGATCTCGGAACCGAGCAACATCGTCCCGGTGGTCTCGAAGGCCATCGAACACAACAGCGGCACCTCGATGCCGGTGGCCTCCATGGCACGTCGGGCACCCAGCACCGACGCCTTGGTCTGAAGCAGATCCTGCGTGGTCTCGACGATCAGCGCGTCGGCACCGCCGGCGAGCAGGCCCTCCGCATTGGCCTGGAAACCGTCGCGGATCGTGGTGTAGGGGACGTGGCCGAGAGTGGGCAGTTTGGTGCCGGGACCGATAGAGCCCAGCACCCACCGCTGCCGGCCGTCGTCCGCGGTGAACGTGTCGGCGACCTCGCGGGCGATCCCGGCACCCGCCTCGGACAGCTCGTACACGCGGTCTGCGATCTCGTACTCGGCCATGGCCGCGTGGTTGGCCCCGAAGGTGTTGGTCTCGACGCAGTCGACGCCCACCGCGAAGTACGCCTCGTGGACGGAGCGGACGATGTCGGCGCGGGTGAGGTTGAGGATCTCGTTGCAGCCTTCGAGGCCCTCGAAGTCCTCCAGGGTCGGGTCCTGGGCCTGAAGCATCGTGCCCATCGCCCCGTCGGCCACCACGACTCGGGTGGCAAGGGCTTCCCGGAGGGCTTCGGTTCGGGTCCGGCGGTCGGCGGAGGCGGACGAAAGGGACGGATTCGGCAACGAGGCCATGGAAGATGCTCCCTGGAGTGCGACGGCTGTCGGCTTTGCGCTTCCCATGGAAGGCGCACGCGGCAAGGGTAGCCCCCGGCGGGCCGTACGGTCAGAGGCGTCCACGGGGCGGACGGGCGTGCTCCGTGTGACCCCCGTGGGGACTCCCGTGGAACGGATGGCGACCACCCATTGGCGAGAGGTCGGTAACGACCGGTAGTGTTCGGCATTGCCGAACGGTGGTATACGACGGTCGGCGACGGTCCAAGGACGGAGGCAGGACGGCGATGGCACGGAACATCCAGTCGCTCGAACGGGCGGCCGCGATGCTGCGGCTGCTGGGGGGCGGCGAGCGACGGCTCGGCCTGTCGGACATCGCCTCGTCACTGGGCCTCGCCAAGGGCACGGCCCACGGCATACTCCGCACATTGCAGCAGGAGGGTTTCGTCGAGCAGGACGCGGCCTCTGGCCGCTATCAGCTGGGGGCCGAGCTGCTGCGCCTCGGGACCACCTATCTCGATGTGCACGAGTTGCGGGCGCGCGCCCTTGTGTGGACGGACGACCTGGCCCGGGCCAGCGGGGAGAGCGTCTATCTGGGGGTGCTGCACCAGCAGGGTGTGCTCATCGTGCACCACGTCTTCCGTCCCGACGACAGCCGGCAGGTCCTGGAGATCGGGGCCATGCAGCCCCTGCACTCCACGGCCCTCGGCAAGGTGCTGTCGGCGTACGACCCGGTGGCGCACAGCGAGGTGCTGGACAACGACCGGAAGGCGTTCACCGACCGCACGGTGTGCGAGCTGGACGACTTCGAGCACCTGTTGGACCTGACCCGGGCCCGGGGGTACGCGGCCGACGTCGAGGAGACATGGACCGGGGTGGCCTCGGTGGCGGCGCCCATCCACGACCGGCGGCGGATGCCGGTGGGCGCGGTGGGGATCACCGGCGCCGTGGAACGGGTGTGCCAGGGCGGCGAGCTGCGTCCCGAGCTGATCGCGGCAGTCCGCGACTGTGCCCGCGCGGTGTCGCGGGACCTGGGCGCCGGGCGGTTCTGAGTCCTCGGCCGCCTCCCTCTGACCGAGGATCCCGAGGCCAGTCCAGGACGTACCGGCCCTTTCGCGCGCCCGGGG
The DNA here is from genome assembly GCF_040643755.1 of Streptomyces sp. NPDC047079. NCBI lineage: Bacteria > Bacillati > Actinomycetota > Actinomycetes > Kitasatosporales > Streptomycetaceae > Streptomyces > Streptomyces sp. NPDC047079. The sequence goes on along the minus strand of NZ_JBEYUZ010000004.1, from coordinate 128,267 downwards.
GACGCGCGCCCCACTCCAGCGACGGGTGACGCATGGCCGTCAAGCGTGCGACGACCCCTCCCGGCATCGCTTCGCCACTCGCCGCGACCGCGACACGCACCTGGTCGCACGCTAGGCGCACCTCTCCCAAGATCGATAACTCACCGCGATCAATAACGATCGTGCATTCGATAACAGGACCCTTGACGTGCGGCGAACCGGAAGCGAGACTCCCGTCCATCGGTCGGCATTGTCGAACAACTACCGGCAATAAGCGTTAGAGTGTGACAACGCCACGGGCCGACATCGCTCTCACCCCTGAGGGCGCGGACCACCGGAGGGACCCGGGGTTCGCCTTCCCCCCTGGACGAAGGACAAAGGAGTCGCGGGTGTCCAGCTCCGACATCTTCATCGGCGAGACCATCGGTACCGCCATACTCATCCTGCTCGGAGGCGGCGTGGTCGCCGCCGTCTCGCTGAAGGCCTCCAAGGCCCGCAACGCCGGCTGGCTTGCCATCACCTTCGGGTGGGGCTTCGCCGTTCTGACGGCGGTCTACACCTCGGCGCCCCTCTCCGGCGCCCACCTCAACCCGGCCGTGACGCTCGCGCTCGCCATCAAGGACGGCGACTGGAGCAACGTCCCGGTCTACTGGGCCGGCCAGTTGCTCGGCGCGATGATCGGCGCCGCCCTGGTCTGGGTCGCCTACTACGGCCAGTTCCACGCCCACCTCACCGACAGAGAGATCGTCGGCGGTCCGGGGGCGCAGGACACCAAGGCCGTGGAGGCGCAGGAAGCCCAGGCCGGCCCCGTGCTCGGCGTCTTCTCCACCGGTCCCGAGATCCGGAACGCGGTGATGAACCTCGCCACGGAGATCATCGGCACGGTCGTGCTGGTGCTCGCGGTCCTCACCCAGGGCCTCAACGACAAGGGCAACGGCCTCGGCACCCTGGGCGCCCTGATCACCGCGCTGGTGGTGGTCTCGATCGGTCTCTCCCTGGGCGGCCCCACCGGCTACGCGATCAACCCGGCCCGTGACCTCGGTCCGCGCATCGTGCACGCCTTGCTCCCTCTGCCCAACAAGGGCGGCTCCGACTGGGGCTACGCCTGGATCCCGGTCGTCGGTCCACTGATCGGCGGCGCGATCGCAGCAGGCATATACAACGTCGCCTTCGCCTGAGAAGACTGAGCCTCTCCGGACATCTCGCCTTTCCGGACATCTCGCCTCGCCTCTCAGCACCGCGCCGTAAAGACCGCCCCTCATATCCGTGGAATCCCAGGAGCACACCGTGACCGACGCACACACCGCCGGCCCGTTCATCGCCGCAATCGACCAGGGCACGACCTCTTCGCGCTGCATCGTCTTCGACCGGGACGGCCGCATCGTCTCCGTCGACCAGAAGGAGCACGACCAGATCTTCCCGAAGCCGGGCTGGGTCGAGCACAACGCCACCGAGATCTGGACCAACGTCCAGGACGTCGTCGCCGGAGCCATCGAGAAGGCCGGCATCACCCGTGACGACATCAAGGCCATCGGCATCACCAACCAGCGCGAGACCACCGTGCTGTGGGACAAGAACACGGGCGAGCCCGTCCACAACGCGATCGTCTGGCAGGACACCCGCACCGACGCGCTCTGCAAGGAGCTCGGCCGCAACGTCGGCCAGGACCGCTTCCGCCGCCAGACCGGCCTTCCGCTCGCCTCGTACTTCGCCGGCCCCAAGGCCCGCTGGCTGCTCGACAACGTCGAGGGGCTGCGCGAGCGCGCCGAGGCCGGGGACATCCTCTTCGGCACCATGGACACCTGGGTCATCTGGAACCTGACCGGCGGTGTCAACGGCGGGCGCCACGTCACCGACGTCACCAACGCCTCCCGCACCCTGCTGATGAACCTGCACACCATGCAGTGGGACGAGAAGATCGCCGACTCGATCGGCGTCCCGCTCGCGATGCTGCCGGAGATCCGCTCCTCCGCCGAGGTCTACGGCGAGATCACCGGCGGGCGCCTCGGCGAGCTGCTCGGCGGCATCCCCGTGGCCTCCGCGCTCGGCGACCAGCAGGCGGCCCTGTTCGGCCAGACCTGCTTCTCCGAGGGCGAGACCAAGTCCACCTACGGCACCGGCACCTTCATGGTGATGAACACCGGTGACAAGATCATCAACTCCTACTCGGGCCTGCTGACGACCGTCGGATACCAGATCGGCGAGCAGAAGCCGGTCTACGCCCTGGAGGGCTCGATCGCCGTCACCGGCTCCCTGGTGCAGTGGATGCGCGACCAGATGGGCCTGATCTCCACCGCCGCCGAGATCGAGACCCTCGCGCTGACGGTCGAGGACAACGGCGGCGCCTACTTCGTACCGGCCTTCTCCGGTCTGTTCGCCCCGTACTGGCGCTCCGACGCCCGCGGTGTGATCGCCGGCCTGACCCGGTACGTCACCAAGGCGCACCTGGCGCGCGCGGTCCTGGAGGCCACCGCCTGGCAGACCCGCGAGATCGCCGACGCCATGACCAAGGACTCGGGCGTCGAGCTGTCGACCCTGAAGGTCGACGGCGGCATGACCTCCAACAACCTGCTGATGCAGACGCTCTCGGACGTCCTGGACGCGCCGGTGGTGCGCCCGATGGTCGCCGAGACCACCTGCCTCGGCGCCGCCTACGCCGCCGGTCTCGCCGTCGGCTTCTGGACCAACACCGACGACCTGCGCGCCAACTGGCGCCGGGCCGCCGAGTGGACGCCCCACATGGACGCGGAGACCCGCGACCGTGAGTACAAGAACTGGCTCAAGGCCGTCGAGCGGACCATGGGCTGGATCGAACACGAGGAGTAATTCGCGATGACCACCCTGCAGAGTGTCCCGGCTCTGGGCACCCACCCGGCCTACGGCTCCAACCCGAGCCGCGCCGAGACCCGGGAGCAGCTGTCCAAGGCGACCTACGACCTCCTGGTGATCGGCGGCGGAATCCTGGGCATCTCCACGGCCTGGCATGCCGCACAGTCGGGCCTGCGGGTGGCACTGGTGGACGCCGGCGACTTCGCCGGCGCCACCTCCTCGGCCTCCTCCAAGCTGCTCCACGGCGGACTGCGCTACCTGCAGACCGGTGCGGTGAAGCTCGTGGCGGAGAACCACTTCGAGCGCCGTGCGGTCTCCCGTCAGGTGGCCCCTCACCTGGCGAACCCGCTCACGTTCTACCTGCCCGTGTACAAGGGCGGGCCGCACGGCGCGGCGAAGCTCGGGGCGGGCGTCTTCGCCTACTCCGCGCTGTCGGCCTTCGGTGACGGCGTGGGCCACCTGCTGTCGCCGGCCAAGGCGCACCAGGACGTTCCGGAGCTTCGCACCGAGAACCTCAAGGCCGTGGCCGTGTACGGCGACGACCAGATGAACGACGCGCGCATGGCGATGATGACGGTCCGCGCGGCCGTCGAGGCGGGCGCCGTCGTGCTGAACCACGCGGAGGTCACCGGCCTGCGCTTCACCCGGGGCCGGGTCACCGGTGCCGAGCTGAGGGACCGGCTCTCCGGGGACGATTTCGGTGTCGACGCGCGCCTGGTGCTGAACGCGACGGGCCCGTGGGTCGACCACCTGCGCCGTATGGAGGACCCGAAGGCGGCGCCCTCCATACGCCTGTCCAAGGGTGTGCACCTGGTCCTCAAGCGCACCTCCCCCTGGAAGGCGGCGCTCGCGACGCCGATCGACAAGTACCGCATCACCTTCGCCCTCCCGTGGGAGGACATGCTGCTGCTCGGCACCACGGACGAGGAGTACGAGGGCGATCCGGCCGAGGTCGGGGTGAACGAGAAGGACATCGCCCAGATCCTCGACGAGGCCGCCTTCTCGGTCCGCGACCAGCAGCTGCGGCGTGAGCTGATCACCTATTCCTTCGCCGGTCTGCGGGTACTGCCCGGCGGCCCCGGCGACACCGCCAAGGCCAAGCGAGAGACCGTCGTCACGGAGGGCAAGGGCGGCATGCTGTCCGTCGCGGGCGGCAAGTGGACCACCTTCCGGCACATCGGCCGTACGGTCATGCAGAAGCTGGAGTCCCTGCCGGGCCGTCCGCTCGGCGACGACTTCGAGCCGATCTCGACGCTGCCGAAGAAGCTGCCCCTGCCGGGCATCGCCAACCCGCGGGCGGTCGCCCACCGGCTGGTCGTCGACGGTCCCGCGCCCGGCCCCCGGATGGCGCCGGACACCGCCAAGCACCTGGCGACCCACTACGGCTCGCTGGCCTTCGACATCGCGCGGCTCGCCAACGACAACCCGGAGCTGGGCGAGCGCGTCCACCCGGACGCGCCGGAGATCTGGGCGCAGGTCGTCTACGCCCGGGACCACGAGTGGGCCGAGACGGCGGACGACGTGCTGCGCCGCCGCACCACCCTGACGATCCGCGGCCTGGCCACGGACGAGGTGCGCGGCAAGGTGCAGGACCTCCTCGACAAGAAGTAGGTCCGCCACGACAAGGGGCGGCTTCCCGCACGGAGCCGCCCCTTTGGTGTGCGCCGCCGCACCTGCGATCGAGATGGAACGGTCCGCGCTGGTGGTGACCGCGTCGCTGCGCGGGCTCGTGGCGGGCGGCGTGCTCGTGGTGGACGGGTTCGACGCCGAGGAACTGGTCGACGAGGACGCGTCGTTCCCCACGGGCGGCTACGACCCGCACCGCGCGGCGGTGGCCCGGGGTGTGGAGTGCGGCGCGGTCGTCTCCCTGGAGGTGCTGCGGCTGCCTGGCCGGGGAGCCCACGGCATGAGTGAGCGCGTCGGTCCGCCGGTGCACGGCGGCGTCCCTGCTCGCGCACCCCGCCGACCTGGCCGGCCCCGGGACCCTGCGGCGGCCTCCACGGCCGCATACGTGTCCCCGGCGCGACGCGGTCCCTGCTCGTGGGCGCACTGTCTCCCGCTGCGGCATCGCTCCCTCCCCCGTTCAGCCCACTGGCCCCCCATAATGAGCCGATACATCGGATGTCTCAGCGACAGGGGCCCGTCATGGCAGTCACCGATGAGGCGATCGAGAAAATCAAGGGAATGATCGTCTCCGGCGCACTGCGCCCCGGCGACCGCCTGCCCAAGGAGAGCGAGCTGGCCGCCGAACTCGGACTGTCCCGCAACTCCCTGCGGGAGGCCGTGCGGGCCCTGTCGCTGATCCGCATCCTGGACGTGCGGCAGGGCGACGGCACGTATGTGACGAGTCTCGACCCCCAGCTGCTGCTGGAGGCGCTGAGCTTCGTGGTGGACTTCCACCGCCACGACACCGTGCTGGAGTTCCTCGCGGTGCGCCGCATCCTGGAGCCGGCCGCGACGGCCATGGCGGCCTCCCTGATCAGTGAGCAGCAACTGGACGCGCTCACCGCCCAGTTGGACAAGCTGGGCCCCGAGCCGTCTGTGGAGGAACTGGTCGCCTGCGACCTGGAGTTCCACCGGGGCATCGTGCAGAGCTCCGGCAACTCGGTGCTGTGTTCGCTGCTCGACGGGCTGTCCGGGCCCACCACGCGGGCCCGGATCTGGCGCGGCCTCACCCAGGAGGACGCGGTCAGCCGGACGCTGCACGAACACCGGGCGATCCTGGGCGCCCTGAGCGACCGGGACGCGGAGGCGGCCCGCTCCTGGGCGACCGTGCATATCGCGTCCGTCGAGCAGTGGCTGCGCTCGACGCTGTGATCCCTCCGGGTGCGGATCAGCCAGGGGCGACTCGGCCGGGATGACGATCATGGGTGTCCGAGGGCTCCTTACGGGGCAGTCATCCGTTCACTCCCCCGTGCAAGGGGGCTGCGGCCGTCCCTGCCGCACGCCGTAAGGTTGGGACGTACGCGAGGGCACGTCGGAAGGAGGCGCTGGGTGATCGAGCTCGAGGGGGTTCCCGAGCTGATCGACCCGGTCATGGTGGCCGCGTTCGAGGGCTGGAACGATGCCGGCGACGCCGCTTCCACCGCGGTCGCGCATCTGGACAGGGAGTGGAAGGGCGAGGTGTTCGCGGCGCTGGACGCCGAGGACTACTACGACTTCCAGGTGAACCGCCCCACCGTGTTCATGGAGTCCGGGGTTCGCAAGATCACCTGGCCCACGACCCGTCTGTCGGTGGTCCGCGTCGGCGGCGAGAAACCCCGCGACCTGGTCCTGGTCCGCGGCATCGAGCCGTCGATGCGCTGGCGCTCGTTCTGCAACGAGCTGTTGGGCTTCGCCCACGAACTGGGCGTGGAGCTGGTGGTCATCCTGGGCGCCCTGCTCGGCGACACCCCGCACACGCGTCCGGTCCCCATCAGCGGCACCACGTCCGACTCGGACCTGGCCCGCCGGATGGACCTGGAGGAGACCAAGTACGAGGGCCCCACGGGCATCGTGGGTGTCCTCCAGGAGGCGTGCGCGCACGCGGGCGTCCCGGCCGTCTCGCTGTGGGCGGCGGTCCCGCACTACGTCTCCCAGCCGCCGAACCCGAAGGCCACGCTGGCCCTGCTCAACCGTCTGGAGGACCTGCTCGACCTGCGCATCCCGCTGGGCGAGCTGCCGGAGGACGCGCGAGCCTGGCAGCTCGGCGTGGACCAGCTGGCGGCGGAGGACAGCGAGGTCGCCGAGTACGTCCAGACGCTGGAGGAGGCCCGGGACACCGCCGAGTTGCCGGAGGCCTCGGGCGAGGCGATCGCCCGGGAGTTCGAGCGGTATCTGCGCCGACGGGACGTCAGCCCGCCCGGCGGGCACGCCACGGCGGAGGGCGGCGACGGCTCCTACCGGCGGGACACCCCCGGCGGCCGTCCCCGCCCGCCGAAGCCGCCGCGGACGGGCGGCGGCGAGGACGAGGACTCCACGGAGGACTGACGGGCGGTCGCCGGGCAGGCGTGGTGGCGGTTGAGTCCGTCGGCCTGCACAAAGACGAGGAGCGGCGCCGGTCCGGTCGTGACGACCGGACCGGCGCCGCTCCTTGTGTCCGGGGCGTGGTCAGAGGGCCACGCCGAGCAGCGCGTCCACGGCACGCGAGACCACGCCGGGCGCGCCCGGGTCCGTGCCCCCGGTCTCCTCCTGGAGGGCGGTCCAGCGGTCGACCGCGGCGAGCGCGGCCGGGGCGTCCAGGTCGTTCGCGAGGGCGTCGCGGATCTCCTCGACGAGGGCCTCGGCGGGCGGTCCGTCGGGCCGGGAGACGGCGGCGCGCCAGCGGTCGAGCCGTGCCACGGCATCCTGGAGCACCTGGTCGGTCCACTCCCAGTCGGCCCGGTAGTGGTGGGAGTGCAGCGCGAGCCGGATGGCCCCCGGATCGACGCCGTCCCGGCGGAGCCGGGATACGAAGACCAGGTTGCCCTTGGACTTGGACATCTTCTCGCCGTCCAGCGCCACCATGCCGGCGTGGACGTACGCCTTGGCCATCGGGAACTCGCCGGTCAGCACCTGGGCGTGCGAGGCACCCATCTCGTGGTGCGGGAAGGCGAGGTCGGAGCCGCCGCCCTGCACGTCGAAGCCCATGCCCAGGTGGTCCAGCGCGATGGCCACGCACTCGATGTGCCAGCCGGGGCGCCCCCGCCCGAGCGATCCGCCGTCCCAGCTGGGCTCGCCGTCACGGGCGGCCATCCACAGCATCGGGTCGAGCGGGTTCTTCTTGCCCTGACGGTCCGGGTCGCCGCCGCGCTCCGCGGACAGCAGGCGCATGGCGGCGGCGTCCAGCCGGGACACCTCGCCGAAGTGGGGGTCGGACTCGACGGAGAAGTAGATGTCCCCCTCGAGTTCGTAGGCGGCGCCGAGGTCGCGCAGCCGTTCGACGAGCGGCACGATCCCGGGTATCGCCTCGACCGCGCCTATGTAGTGCTGCGGGGGAAGCATCCGCAGCGCGGTCATGTCCTCGCGGAACAGTGCGGTCTCCCGCTCGGCGAGGGCGGCCCAGTCGACGCCGTCGCGCTCGGCGCGCTCCAGGAGGGGGTCGTCGACGTCGGTGACGTTCTGGACGTAGTGAACCTGCCGCTTGGTGTCCAGCCACACGCGCTGGACGAGGTCGAACGCGTTGTAGGTCGCCGCATGACCCATGTGGGTCGCGTCGTACGGGGTGATGCCGCAGACGTAGATACGGGCGACGGGACCGGGGTCGAGGGTGACGAGGCCGCCGGTCGCGGTGTCGTGGATCCTCAGGTCGCGGCCCTGACCAGGCAGGGCGGGGACCTCGGAAGCGGGCCAGGCATGCATGTCATGAGCGTAACCGGCCCGAAGTTCGCCATACGAACCGGACCGGGCCGGATGGCCGGGAAGGCCCTCTTGCGGGAAACCCGGCGATGTGCAGGCCCCGTGGCTCGCCCCCGTGGCCGGCGTACGCCGCCTCACCCCGGACGGCCGATGTGCGCCGCCTCGCGCCGGGCGGCCGGTGCCGCCTCACCCCGGACGGCCGATGTGCGCCGCCTCGCGCCGGGCGGCCGGTGCCGCCTCACCCCGGACGGCCGATGTGCGCCGCCTCGCGCCAGGCGGCCGGTGCCGCCTCGCCCGGGGCGGGCGCCGTACGCCACGCCTCAAGGTCCCGTGCACGTCAGTCGGCCCCCCCGGGGGTCGGCACACTCCGGTTCCCGTCACACCGGCGGCCAGGGAATCGCCGGCCACTCCCCGCTCGGCTCCGGATGCCTTCCCGAGACCAGCAGCGCCTCCACCCGCGCGCGCGTGGCCTCGATCTCCGCCGGGGTGATCAGCCCGGCCAGGCGTACGGCCAGTGCCGCGCCCTCCTCCAGGCCCTCCTTCAGCCCCTTGAGCGCCTCGACGGCCTCCCCTGTCAGCGGCTCCCCCGCCCACCCCCAGAGCAAAGTACGCAGCTTGTTCTCGGTGTTGAACGTGACCCCGTGGTCGATGCCGTACAGGCGCCCACCGGCCGCGGGCAGCAGATGGCCGCCCTTGCGGTCGGCGTTGTTGATGACCGCGTCCAGGACGGCCAGTCGCCGCAGCCGGTCGTCGTCGACATGCACCAGCAGCGCCGTCCTCCCCTCGCCGATGTCCGCCAGCCCGATCTCCTTCCAGCCGGGCTCCGGCTCCTGGGCATCCACCAGCGCGAGCAGCTCGCCGTCGGGCACGACCTCCACCCACAGCTGGCACATGCCCTCGCCGTAGGGCCCCTCACGCAGCACGGTGGGAGGCACGAGCCCCCAGCCGGTCGCCTCGGACACCTCGTAGGCGGCGACCTCGCGCCCGGCGAGCGTGCCGTCGGGGAAGTCCCACAAGGGTCGCTCCCCGGCTACGGGCTTGTAGATGCAGGCGGCCTCCCGGCCGTCGTAGGAGACCGTGCAGTACAGCGCCGCGTTGGAGGCGTCACGGATACGTCCGCGCACGGTCAGCTCGCCCTCGGCGAGCAGCTGGGCCGTGGTCACGCTCCGCGGCGGTATCCGTTCTGGCGCGGACATACATGTCCTTCCGGGTCGAGCGGGAGGCTGCACAGCGGGCACGGCGGCCGCCCGGCGTTGACGACGTCGAGGGCGCGTTTGGCGAAGGCCCGGGCCTGTGCGCCGCTGAGCCGGACCCGGAGCATCGGCGGACCGTTCTCCTCGTCCTGGAGCAGCCGCTCCTCGGCCTCGGCGAGGTCCTCCTCGGAATCGGCGTCCAGTTCCACGAGTGCCTGAGCCTCGACGATCATGCGCTGTTCCTCGCCGTCCCAGGCCAGGGCCATGGTGCCGACGCGGAACTCCTCCTCGATCGGGGTCTCCAGCGGATCCGTGTCGGCGATCTCCGCGGGGGCCACCGCGGGGACGGCGGCACTGCCGCCGCTGCGCCGCACGACCTCGTCGAGCAGCTCGTCCATGCGCTCGGCAAGCGCCGCCACCTGGGTCTTCTCCAGGGCCACGCTGGTCACCCGGGGGCCGGCAGTGGCCTGCAGGAAGAAAGTACGGCGCCCGGGCAGCCCGACCGTACCGGCCACGAAACGGTCCGGGGGGTCGTAGAGGAACACCTGACGGGACACGTCCTGTCTCCATTGGATCGGGACCGGGACCGGCTGATCGCGTCGGCCCGTTCCGGTTGCTGACAACTACTGCGCTGGTGCGACCGCTTCACCCTACTGCGGCCGACGATCACGGTGCGCCCGCACCACCCCCGACCGTGGCGTCCGCACCGGAGGGTTCCGCACGGGGTACGAGAGAGGCGAAATCCCCGGTGTCCCCGAGGCGAACGAGAAATGGCCGCAGCCGGGTGTAACGGATCGCGGTGATGGAACACGGTTCCACGGAGATCCGCTGGAAGAGGTCGAGATGAAGTCCGAGTGCGTCCGCGACAAGCGATTTGATGATGTCACCGTGCGAGCACATGAGGTATACGGCGTCGGCGCCGTGGTCGCGCTCCACGCGCGCGTTCCACTCCCGTACCGCTTCCGCGGCCCGGCTCTGCATGGCCCGCATCGACTCGCCCCCCGGAAAGGCCGCCGCCGACGGGTGCGCCTGGACCACCTCCATCAGCGACTCGTCCTTCAGCTCGGCGAGCTTGCGGCCGGACCAGTCGCCGTAATGGCACTCGCCGATGCGTTCGTCGGTCTGCGCGCGCAGCCCGGGACGGGCGTCGAGCAGCGGCTGGAGGGTCTCCTGACAGCGTTGCAGGGGACTTGTGACGACCTCGGCGATCGGCACCTCGGCGAGCCGGCCGGGCAGGGCCGCGGCCTGCGCGGCGCCGCGCTCGTCGAGGGCGACGCCGGGCGTCCAGCCGGCGAGAAGTCCCGCGGTGTTGGCGGTGGAGCGTCCGTGCCGGACGAGGATCAACGTGGGCATGCCGTCCAGCGTACGGGGACGCCTCCCGACCGGGGCCCGGGGAACGGCGGGTGCCCGTCACCCGGGCGCCCGGGGGGCCAGGACCGGGAATGCGGGTGGGATCGGCTGACGGGAGAGTGCGCTCCGTGATCGTCGACTGCGCCATATACCGTGACGGGCGCCGGACGGAGGGGCCCGAGGATCTCTCCGATGCGCTTCAGGAGGCTCGCGCCTCGGGGGACGCCTTCTTGTGGATCGGCCTGTACGAGCCGACGGAGAAGGAGTTCGACCTGGTGACCGAGGAGTTCGGGCTGCATCCGCTGGCCGTCGAGGACGCCCTGAAGGCGCACCAGCGACCCAAGCTGGAGGTGTACGAGGACTCGCTGTTCATGGTGTTCAAACCGGTGTCGTACGAGCCGCGCAGCGACACCGTCCACTCCGGCGAGCTGATGGTCTTCCTCGGCGACTCCTTCGTGGTCACCGTGCGCCACGGCAAGGACAGGCCACTGGGCTCCATCCGCCGGCACCTGGAGCAGCAACCGGAGATGCTGCGGCTCGGTCCGACGGGGGTGCTGTACTCCATCGCGGACTCGATCGTCGACCAGTACCTGGACGTGGCGACCGAACTGGGCACCGACCTGGAGGAGCTGGAGACGGAGGTCTTCTCGCCCTCGGCCGGAGGCTCGCGGCACACGGCGTCGCGGATCTACACCTTCAAACGGCAGGTCCTGGAGTTCCGGCGGGCGACGGTCCCGCTGGCGCCGCCGCTGGCCCGGCTGGCGGGGCAGATGGCGTCCGGGGCGACGGTGCCGTTCGTGCAGGAGAAGTCACGCCCATTCTTCCGGGACGTGCACGACCATCTGACCCGCGTGAACGAGTCCGTGGAGGCCCTGGACCGGCTGGTGTCCGACGTACTGTCGGCGCATCTGGCGCAGATGAGCGTCCGGCAGAACGACGACATGCGGAAGATCTCGGGGTGGGCGGCGATGGCCGCGGTGCCGACGATGATCGCGGGGATCTACGGCATGAACTTCGACCACATGCCGGAGCTGCACTGGGTGGCCTCGTACCCGGCGGTGATCCTGGCGATGGCGGCGCTGGAGGTTCTGCTGTACCGGCTGTTCAAGCGGCGGGGCTGGCTGTAGCGGCGCGGCCGGCGGCATGTGGCACAGGGCCGGCGGCGCGGGCTCAGGCGTACTCGGGAGCCGTGGTCGCGGGCCCGCCCAGGGCGTCGCGGCGTTCGGGCATCCTGAGCGACACCATGCGACGCCAGCCGCCCGCGCGTTCGTAGCCGTACATCGCGTGGATGCAGGCCGCGAGCAGCGCCGACTTGGCCTTCGGCCAGCGCAGGATCCGGGCCATGTGGGCCATCACGGCGAGGCTGACGTCCCGGTGGACCCGGATCTCGGTCAGTGCGCACTCGCGCAGCGCCCGCCGGATCGGGTGGGCGTGTCCGGCGTCCGCGAGACGCAGCAGCTCCTCGTGGCAGTAGGCGAGGTGGTTGTCCTCGTCGTTCGAGATCATCCGGATCGCGCGGCCCATGTCGGGGTGGTCGCCGAAGTGCTTGCACAGCAGCTCCATCTGCTCGGAGGCACGCTGCTCGGTGACCCTGCTGTGGGCGAGGTAGACGACGATGTCCTGCACGGTCAGCGGCCGGTCTCCCCTCAGCTTGTCGTGGGCGAGTCCGATGCCGTGCCTCTCCAGGAGCATCGTGTAGTCCGTCTCGGGAGGGACCCGGACGGGTTCGAGTCCGCGCTTCTTCAGCAGCGCGCGGAAGATGCGCCCGTGTTTGTCCTCGTCGGCGCCGTGCCTGCTGATCCTGGGCGCGAGCCGGCGCTCTCCGGCCGGCACGAGTGCGGCGATGCGCCCGTTCTCCCAGCCGCCCTGCGACTCACCGCTGGCCGCGATGGAGCAGAAGAGCCGGAACGACTCGTCGTTGTCGAAGATCTCCTGGAACAGGCTCTTGACCGAAACCATCACGGGCGCCTCTCTGCAGGGGTCTGCAAAGAACGAGTCAAGTGGGATGCCAGGGGTGCGGCAACACGGGTGCCGGAGAACTGCGCCGAACGAAGGACACGCGGGCACGGGTGGGCGCGTAACCCGGGGCCCGCCGAAGCGTTGTTCCCCGTGACGGCCGTGGCGGGGAAGACCCCCGAGCCCCCACCACGGCCGCGGGGACTTTCCGGCGGGTTACGCGAGCCCGGCCCGCTCCAGGGCGTCGGCTCCCGCCCGGAGCGAGGTGATCCGCTCTTCCAGCGTGAAGCCCGCGGGAGCCAGCGAGAGCGTGGTGACACCGGCCGCGGCGTAGGCCTTCATCCGGTCGGCGATGCGGTCCACGGAACCGAGCAGGGTGGTCCGGTCGATCAGCTCGTGCGGGACGGCGGCCGCGGCACCCTGCTTGTCGCCGGACAGGTACTTGTCCTGGATCTCGGCGGCCGCCTGCTCATAGCCCATGCGCCGGGCGAGCTGATTGTAGAAGTTCTGCTTGGGGCTGCCCATGCCGCCGACATACAGAGCGGTGTAGGGGCGGAAGGTGTCGGCGAGCGCGGCCACGTCCTTGTCGTCGCCGACCGCGAGGGGGAGGGTGGGGCACACGTCGAAGCCCTCGAGGGTCTTGCCGGCCTTCGCGCGCCCGGCACGCAGGTGCTTGATCGCGGTGTCCTCGAGGTGGTCGGCCGAGGGGAAGATGAGCAGGGCCCCATCGGCGATCTCGCCCGTCTGCTCCAGGTTCTTGGGGCCGATCGCGGCGATGTAGAGCGGGATGTGCTCGCGCTGCGGGTGCACGGTCAGCTTGATCGGCTTGCCGGGGCCGCCGGGCAGCGGAAGGGTCCAGTGCTCGCCCTCGTACGACAGCCGCTCCCGCGTCATCGCCTTGCGTACGATCTCCACGTACTCCCGGGTGCGGGACAGCGGCTTGTCGAACTTGACGCCGTACCACCCCTCGGAGACCTGCGGCCCGGACACGCCGAGGCCGAGGCGGAAGCGGCCGCCGGAGAGCGAGTCGAGGGTGGCGGCCGTCATCGCGGTCATCGCGGGCTGACGGGCCGGGATCTGGAAGATCGCGGAGCCGACGTCGATGCGCTCGGTCTGGGCGGCGACCCAGGAGAGCACGGTGGCCGCGTCGGAGCCGTAGGCCTCCGCGGCCCAGCACACCGCGTAGCCGAGCCGGTCGGCCTCCTGGGCCACGGCGAGGTTGTCCGCGTCCATTCCGGCGCCCCAGTAGCCGAGGTTGATCCCGAGCTGCATGGCCGATTCCCCTTACCGATCAGTAACGTCCCTTGTGCGCAGACCTTAGCGCGGGGCGCGCCCGGAGGGGAGAGCGGTGCCCGGGCGGTGGCGCGGGTGCCCAAAGAGCGGAGGGCGAGGGGCGACGCTGCCGGCTGCGGGGCGCCGGTCGTCGCCGCCGGTGCCGGGGGAACGGAAATCGCCGTGGCCACCGGGGAAATCGGTTGTCCACAGGCAACCCACGCGGCCAGTTCCGGCCAGTAGTGTCGGCGTTCATGGAGCAGAGGCATCTCGGCCGTACCGGCCTTCGTGTGTCCCGCATCGGACTCGGCACCCTGACGTGGGGGCGTGACACGGACGAGCACGACGCCGCGGAGCAGTTGAAGGTGTTCTGGGAGGCGGGCGGGACCCTCGTGGACACGGCCGACGTCTACGGGGGCGGGGAGGCCGAGTATCTGCTCGGGCAGCTGATGGACGGGCTCGTGCCACGGCGGGACCTCGTCATCTCGACGAAAGCGGGGAGCGTGCCCGACCCCGACCGCCGTTTCGACGGCTCGCGCGGCCATCTGCTCGCCGCGCTGGACGCCTCGCTCGCCCGCCTCGGCACGGACCATGTCGATGTGTGGCACCTCCATGCCTTCGACCCGTACACCCCGCTGGAGGAGACCCTTCAGGCGCTCGACCTGGCGGTCAGCAGTGGCCGGGCGCGGTATGCGGGGGTGTCCAACTTCTGCGGCTGGCAACTCGCGAAGGCGGCGACGTGGCAGCTGGCGGCCCCGGGTGTCCGGACCCGGATCGCCAGCGCCCAGATGGAGTACTCGCTGCTCCAGCGGGGCGTTGAGCGCGAAGTCCTGCCGGCCGCCCTGGATCTGGGGGTGGGGCTGCTGCCGTCCTCTCCCCTGGGCCGGGGGGTGCTCACCGGCAAGTACCGGCATGCGACGCCGCCGGACTCGCGGGGGGCGTCGGAGCACATGGCCCCGTTCGTCGCGCCCTACCTCGACGACACGGCGAGCAGCATCGTGGACGCGGTGCAGACGGCCGCCGACGGGCTCGCCGCGTCACCGCTCCAGGTGGCGCTGGCCTGGGTCCGTGACCGGCCGGGGGTGGTGGCGCCGATCGTCGGCGCGCGCAACGCACAGCAGCTCACGGCGGCGTTGTCAGTGGAGGCGCTTAGTCTTCCTGACGAGATCTGCCGGGCGCTGGACGATGTGTCGGCCCCGGTGCACCGCTATCCCGATCACGACTGGAGCACGCTGTGAGCACGGACCCGGAAACCACGGAGACGGCCTCCCACCCGGGGGAACCGGCCGACGAGGCCGGGACCGGGACGGGCGCAGCCAGGGCCGCGGGCGGCCCGGTGGACGAGGAGCCCGCGACCGAAGAGAACGCCGGGAGCGGCGGGGACAGCGGGGACGGCGCAGCCCAGGCGGCCGGCGAGGGCGCCACGGCAGAAGGCGGTGTCGGTGGCGGCGGTACGGCCGGCGCGGGCGACCGTGACCGTGGTACCGCCCACGCGGGCGACGGCGACGGAGCGTCGCCTCAGAGGTCGGAGGCCGAGGCGGAGTTGGCCGCTCAGCAGGTCGAGCGGGAGCGGATCGAGCGGCGGAAGGCGGAGAGGAAGGGGCCGGTCGAGGCGGGCGGGAAGCTCAGCGGGAAGGCCGCCGACCTGCTGGCGGCCGTGCGGGCCGTGGAGAGCGGCGCGAAGCCGGTGACGAGCGCCTTCAGCGAGCCGGCGCCCGCCCCGCGCAGGCCCACCCCCGAGCCGGTGCGGCGCGCTCAGCCGGTGGCACCCCCGGCGGCCGCGGCAGGGCCCGCCGCGGAGACCGTCGCGGCCGTGCGCGCCGTGCTGACCGAGGGCGGTGCGCCCGAAGCCCTGGCGCTCCAGGCCGCCACGGCCCTCGGTGAGGGCGTGGACGCGCGTCTGCGTGCGGACCCCTGGCTGCTGTTGCGCGTTCCCGGGGTGCGGCCCGAGCAGGCGGACGGGTTCGCCAGGGCCCTGCTCGGCGCCGAGTGCCGGCCGGACGACGAGCGACGGGCGCGTGCGATGACGGTCTGGCTGCTGGAGCAGGCGGCCCTGGCCGGGCACACGGCCCTGGAACTCCCGGCCCTTCAGGCCGCGCTCGCGCAGCGCTCGGTGCCGGATCCGGAGACGGCCGTGCGGAGGACGATCGCCGAGGGTGAGGCCCTCGTCTTCCAGGACGCCCTGGAAACACCCGCCCGGGGCGACGACGAGGACGGCGAGGAACAGCCGGTGCGCGCCCTGGTCGGCGTGGAGAGGTACGCGCTCGCGGAGGAGAGCCTCGCCGACGGACTGGCCCGGCTGGCCGACTCCGCGCCGAAGGAGGGCGGCTCGGCAGAGGACTGGGAGCGGGCGGCCGACTCGGCGCACGGCTCGGCGGCGGAGCTGATCCGCGCGGTCGCGCGTCACGGCCTGGTGCTCCACACCGGCGGGGAGGCATCCCGCATCGAACCGGCCACGCTGCTGCGCGAGGCACGCCGGCTCGGTGCGCGCGCCTGGGCCGCCACGCACGGCCCGGCCGGACGGGAGCTGTTGGCCGCGCTGCTCGCACGGCTCGGTCCGACGGACGCTCCCGAGGAGCCGGAGCAGGCGGCGCTCACCACGGTCGCGGGTCTGCTGTCCGGCGCCGAAGGCCCCGGGCGGGACGCGGACGGTGCCCTGGACCTGGACCTGCTCATCGTCCTGGACGCGCCCCAGCTGGACGTCGAGACGGCGGCGCTGCTCATCGAGTCGCTGCCGGACGGAGCACGCCTGGTGCTCAGCGGTGACCCGGGCGTGCTGTGGTCGGCGGGTCCTGGACGGGTGTTCGCGGATCTGCTCGCCGCCCGTGTGTGCCCGCAGATCGCCTCGCGGACCCCCGATCCGGGGCCGCTCGGCGAGTTGGTCTCCGCGGTCGGCGTCGGTGAGCTCCCTCAGGTCGACGCGCCCGGCAAGGAGGTGGTGATCGTGCCGGTCCGGGACGCCGGGGAGGCGGTGCACCGGACCGTGCAGCTGGTCGCGGACTCGGTGCCGCGGGCGATCGGCGTTCCGCCCGAGGAGACTCAGGTGATCACGCCGGGGCACGGTGGCGCGGCCGGCACCCGTGCGCTGAACGCGGCGCTCAAGGAGCGGCTGAACCCCGGTCCGGGCCGCTTCGGCGGCTTCGACCCGGGGGACAGGATCGTCTACTGCCCCGTCCCCGGCCGTGCGCTCCCGGGCCGCGTGGTGACGGCGGACGCGGAGGGCCTGCACCTGGAGTGCGCGGGCGCCGCCCTGGTAGTGCCCAGGGAGCGGGTGGAGCAGTCCGTGCGGCACGGTTGGGCGCTGACCGCGCACCAGGCGGTGGGACAGCGTTGGCCCGCGGTGGTCGTGGTGCTGCCCGGCGACGCCGCTCAGGCCCTCACCCGGCCCTGGGTGTACACGGCCTTCGGCCGGGCGGTCCGCCATCTGTCCGTGGTACACGGGGTGGAGCAGGCACTACCGCGCGCCGTGGCCGAGGTCCCCGCCAAGCCGCGGACCACCCGCCTGCCCGCACTGTTGAGGCCTCAGGTGCCGACGGCCGAGGGGTGAGTGCCGGGGTGGCGGCGCCACGGGGCCTCGGGCCGCCCGGCACCGCCACTCACCGTCGGCCGTGGCGTGTCCGAGGCACGCACCGGGAACGCGACGGCCGTCCCGGCACCCACGCCGGGACGGGGCAGCCGGCCTGGGCCCGCGCCGGGACGGGGACCCGGGCCGGGGCAGACAGCCGAAGCCCGCGCCCGCACCGAGGACAGACAGCCTGGGCGGCGCACCCGGACAGCCCAGCCGGGCGGACGCGCAGACTGGATGCCGTACTGCCCCGCGAAGCGGACGCGCGCACCGGATGCGGTACTGCCCCGCGAGGCGGACGCGCCCGGCCGGGGGCGGTCCGGCCGGGCGCGCGCTTACGTGCGACGGCCTAGCGTTCGGCGTCCAGTGGCTCCAGGTCCTCGTCGTCGTCCAGTCGGCCGTGCAGTTCCGGATCGAGTCCGAGCTCGTCCTCCAGATCGTCCTCGTCCGACTCGTCGTCGAAGACCGCGCTGACGTCGAAGCGGCAGACGACCCGCTGGGGATCGACCTGCTCGAAAGGCGCCTCCAGCCATTCCCCAGGCTCCGCCGGTTCGTCGGTGGCCGTCACCCACAGGGTTGAGTCGCCCTCTTCCAGGCCGAACTCCTTGTGCCGGGAGGCGATCTCGTCCGGCTCGAATTCCCCGAAGAGCACGCCGAGCGCGCCGTGGACGGTGCCGGACGACGACTCCAACGGTCCGTCCTCGTCCGCGTCCTCCACGCGCTGCGCCTGCGCCAGCAGCCGCTGCGGCTCCGCCACCGCGTAGTCCCGGCGGATCAGCACGCTCAGCGCGTTGGGTTCCTCGGGGCCCGCATACGGCGGAAGTGCGTCTTCCGCACCGGGGATCTCAAAAGGAGTGACCTCGTCGTAGCGGTCGTAGAGCAGTTCGTCGTACTCCTCGGCCGCCGCGGCCAGCTCGTTGAACGCCTCGTAGACGGCCGGGTCGTCCTCACCCGTCCTGCGCTCGACCGCGGCCAGGTGGCGGTCGAGCGCGGTCTTGACCGCCTCGGCGGCGGCACGTACCTCGGCAGCGGTGGGCTGCGCAGCATCAGACATAGTGCAGACGCTATCCGTACCTGGCCCCAGCCCGCACAATAGATGCGATGCCGGAATACGAATTTGTCGACGTGTACGTACCGCGCGGGGTCTCCCGTAAGGACGCCACACGCCTGCTGACGGACCATGCCGAGTACGGACACTGGGAGCTGGACCGCCTGAGCCTGCTGCGGGACGGCAGCCGCAAGGTGCGGTTGCGCCGGCGGATCATCCGCCAGGTGCGCGCTACGTGGTGAGGTGAAGGGGGCCGAATCGGATCGGGCCCCGGAGACGCGGGGCCCGATCCGATTCAGGGGCGCCCGGGGGGAGAATGCGGCGTTTCGATGCACCGTGTCCCGCTTCAATGGCCGCGGGGCGCACGGTCGCTCCCTGTACACACTCGGCGACAGTCGGCGTCCTCCCCCCTGCACCCGGCTCCTTACGCCCTCGAGCGCGCCCTGCGGTAGAGCAGCGCACCGCCGAGCAGGGCACCCGCGCTCGCCGGTGCCAGCAGGCCGAGCGGCAGGTCACTGCCGGTGTGGGCGAGCTGCGCGTTCCCCGCGGGCCGGGTGAGGGACGAACCGCCGGGGTGGCCGACCTGCTGGGAGCCACCGCCGCCCGGCTGCTGGGGCGTGCCGGGGTGGCTGGGGTTCCCGGGGTGACCGGGGTGACCGGGGTGACCGGGGTGACCCGGCGTGCCGGGCGTGCTGCCGCCGGGAGGCGTCGTACCGCCGCCGGGAGGCTGGTGGCCGCCGCCGGGAGGCTGGTGGCCACCGCCGGGCGGAGTCGTCGGGTGGTCGTCGCCGGTGTTGGCGCAGTGGTTGCCCAGGGCGCCGTTGCCGACCCCGACCACGTTCACGCTGTTGCCGCAGACGTTCACCGGAACATCCACCGGCACCTGGACGGTGTTGCCGGAGCCGACGCCGGGCGAACCACCGGTGTGACCGCCCGCGTGGGAGCCGCCGCCGGAGTGCGCGCCGCCGATGTTGGCGCACGCGTTGCCTACCGCCGGGTTGAGCAGCCCGATCACGTTCACGGTGTTTCCGCAGACGTTCACCGGGATGTGCACGGGCACCTGCACGGTGTTGCCGGACAGCACGCCGGGCGAGCCGGCGGCCGATCCGTTCGCACCGGAGTCGGCGTGCGCATAGCCGCCGGTGACGGCGAGGACGCCGGTCGCCGCCGCCACGGTCATCAGGCCCTTGCGGGTGACCTGTCGCATTGCTGATTTCCCTGCCTTCGACCTTGTCGTGAACCTTCAAAAGCGCGACCGCGCGGACAAGCGGGGACGCGGAGTAACCGGTCGGCCCCGGAGCGCATGGCACGCACTCCGGGGCCGACGGGCTCAGCCCCTCGCGGGGTGAGGCCCCTCACGGGGTGAGGCGCAACGTCACTTGTTGATGCAGGTGTTGCCGAAGGCGGGGTTCAGCAGCCCGATCACCGAGATCGTGTTGCCGCAGACGTTCACCGGGACGTGCACCGGGACCTGGATGACGTTGCCGGACACAACGCCCGGGGAGTGCACGGCGGCACCCTGGGCGCCCGAGTCGGCGGCAGCCAGACCCGCGCTCGCGAGAACCAGACCACCGGTGGCGGCCGCAGCAGCGACGACCTTCTTGATCATTCTTCCTCCTTGTTGGCAAAAGCGATCCAAGCCTCGGACCGCACCCCATGTAACGAGGAGGGAGTAATGGAGCTACGAGCTTATGGTCGCATTCACTCGTCCCGGTCGGCGCTCGTACATGCTGGCGATTAGTGCAGTCTCGTTTCAGCACGCAAACCGGGACGGAACCAAGGGAGTTGGGCGGGGGGTCAGGAGGCGTCGATGAACCGGTCCAGGACCCGCACACCGAACTTCAGGGCATCCACCGGGACCCTCTCGTCGACGCCGTGGAACATGCCCGCGAAGTCCAGCTCCGGCGGCAGCTTCAGGGGGGCGAACCCGAAGCCGCGGATGCCCAGTTCGTCGAAGGACTTGGCGTCCGTCCCCCCGGAGAGCATGTACGGGACCGCCTTCGCCCCCGGGTCCTCGGCTTGCAGCGCGGACTGCATCGCCTCCACGAGCGCCCCGTCGAAGGTCGTCTCGACGGCCTTGTCGGAGTGCACGTCCTGCCGCCGCACGTTGGGCCCGAGGATCCGGTCGAGGTCGGCGAGGAACTCCTCCTCGAAACCGGGCAGGAACCGCCCGTCGACGTGGGCCGTGGCCTCACCCGGGATGACGTTCACCTTGTAACCGGCGTTGAGCTGCGTGGGATTGGCCGTGTTGCTCAGGGTCGCGCCGATGAGCTTGGCGATGCCCCCGAGCCTGGCGAGGGTGGACTGCATGTCCTCCGGGTCGAGTTCGGTGCCGAGCGCGTCACCGAGTTCGTCGAGGAAGGCCCGTGTGGTCTTGGTGACCCGTACCGGGAACGTGTGCCGCCCGAGCCGCGCGACGGCCTCCGAGAGCTCGGTGATCGCGTTGTCCCGGTGGATCATCGACCCGTGCCCCGCCGTGCCGGCCACAGTCAGCTTCATCCAGTGCATGCCCTTCTCGGCCGTCTGGATCAGATACAACCGCCGCCGCTCGTTCACGGTGAACGAGAAACCGCCCACCTCGCTGATCGCCTCGGTGACGCCCTCGAAGAGACCGGGGTGGTTGTCGACGAGGTACCGGGCGCCGTACGTGCCGCCGGCCTCCTCGTCCGCGAGGAAGGCGAGGACGATGTCGCGCGGCGGCCTGCGCCCGCTGCGCAAGCGGTCCCGGACGACGGCCAGCGTCATCGCGTCCATGTCCTTCATGTCGACCGCGCCGCGCCCCCACACGCAGCCGTCGGCGATCTCCCCGGAGAACGGATGGTGCGTCCAGTCCTGCGCGTTCGCCGGTACCACGTCGGTGTGGCCGTGGATCAGCAGCGCGGGCCGCGAGGGGTCCTCACCCTCGATACGGGCCACCGTGGAGGCACGGCCCTTGTGGGACTCGAAGATCTGCGGTTCGAGCCCCACCTCGGCCAGCTTCTCGGCGACGTACTCGGCGGCCCTGCGCTCACCGGGGCCGGAGTGGTCGCCATAGTTGCTGGTGTCGATCTGGATCAGCTCACGGCAGAGGTCCACAACCTCGTCCTCGCCGGTGACGCTCCTGGCCGTGCCCGTCTCGGTCACGCTGTTTCCTCCCGCTGTCACACTGCTGCTGGTTTCCCTCATCCTCCCTCCGACCCCCGCCGCTCCCCAAGGCGCTGCCCGGCCCGTCACGCACCGTTCACGCCGGGACGGGCCGTGATCGAACGCCCCCGAAAGCCTGGTAATGTTTCCTTCGTCGCCGCGGGGGCAACCCCGCACGACAGACACCTTGTCCGGGTGGCGGAATGGCAGACGCGCTAGCTTGAGGTGCTAGTGCCCTTTATCGGGCGTGGGGGTTCAAGTCCCCCCTCGGACACATGCAGCGGACGGTGCCGATGGGCACCGTCCGCTTCTACGTGCCTAGACTCTGAGATGTGACCCGGCCCAACGACGAGGTCGAGGCGCTCCTCCAGGAGTACGCGGACCTCATCGCGATCACGGGAGGCGACGCGTTCAAGGTGCGCGCCTACGAGAAGGCCGCGCGTTCCATCGGCGGGCACCCCGACGACATCTCCCGGCTGGACGCCGACCGGCTGCGCGACATACCGAACGTGGGCCGGTCGATCGCCGAGAAGGTGCTCGAATACCTGCGCACCGGCACCGTCTCCGCGGTCGAGGAGCGCCGGGCGCGGATCCCCGCAGGGGTACGGGAGCTCATCACCATCCCCACCCTCGGCCCGAAGAAGGCGCTGCGGCTCTACGAGGACCTGCACATCGCGTCGGTGAACGAACTGGCCGCCGCGATCGAGGCGGACGCCCTGCGCGATCTGAAGGGCTTCGGCGCGAAGACCCAGGAGAACATCCTGCACGGCATCGCCCTGCTCCAGCAGGCGGGCTCCCGCATCCCCCTGCACCTGGCCGCCGACACCGCCGAGGAGATCGTCGCCGAACTGTCCGGCGTGACCGGCTGCAAGCGCTGCACCTACGCAGGGTCCCTGCGCCGCATGAGGGAGACCGTCGGGGACATCGACATCCTGGTCGCGGCGAAGCGGTCCGCCCCCTTCATGGACGCCCTGCGCGCGCTGCCGTCCACCGCCGAGGTGATCGCCCACGGCGCGAAGAAGACATCGATCCGCACCACCAGGGGCGTCCAGGTCGACCTGCGGGTCCTGCCGCCGGACTCGTGGGGGGCCGGGCTTCAGTACTTCACCGGGTCGAAGGCGCACAACATCCGCACCCGCACCCTCGCCGTCCGGCAGGGGCTGAAACTGTCCGAATACGGCCTGTTCGACGCGGACAGCGGCCAGTCGCTCGCCTCCCGTTCGGAGGAGGAGGTCTACGCCCGGCTCGGCCTGCCGTGGATCCCCCCGACGCTGCGTGAGGACCGCGGGGAGATCGAGGCGGCGCAGCGCGGCGAGCTGCCCGAGGTGGTGACCGAGCGGAGCGTCCGCGGCGATCTGCACACCCACACCGACCTCACCGACGGCCTCGCGTCACTGGAGGCGATGGTGGAGGCCGCCGCCGCGCGCGGCTACGCGTACTACGCGGTCACCGACCACGCGCCCAACCTGTACATGCAGCGCATGACGGACGAGAAGATGCTCGCCCAGCGGGAGCGGGTGCGGGCGCTGGACGGGGCCCACCACGGGATGCGGCTGCTGCACGGCACCGAATTGAACATCGGTCCCGAGGGGGAGGTGGACTGGTCCGACGAGTTCCTCGCGGGCTTCGACCTCTGCGTGGCATCCCTGCACTCCCACTTCGACCTGGACCGCAAGGCGATGACCAGGCGGCTCGTGCGGGCGTGCGAGAACCCGTATGTGAATGTGCTCGGCCATCCGACGACCCGTCTGATCGGAAAGCGGCCGGGGGTCGACGCCGACTGGGACGAGATCTTCGCGGTGTGCGCGCGCACCGGCACCGCGCTGGAGGTCAACGCCCAGCCCGACCGGCTCGATCTGTGCGACGAGGAGATCCTGCGGGCCCGGGAACACGGCGCGAAGTTCGCCGTGAACACCGACGCCCACTCCGTCCCGCACCTCGCCCAGCTGCGCTACGGCATCGGCACCGCTCAGCGGGGCTGGCTCACCCCGGACGACGTCATCAACACCTGGCCGCTGCGCCGGCTGCGCCGGTTCCTGGCCAAGGGCAGGGGCGCGTGAGGAGTGTCGCGTTTGCCGTACGGCGGTCCGGAGACCCGTCAGGGGACCGGGTACCCGAGGGACGCAGTACGTAAGGCGGTGCGGAAGTGACGGAGAACGGCATGGGGGACGAGGTCTACCAGCCGCAGGGCGACGAGGACGTGATCGAGGACATCCGCCCGGAGGAGTCCGAGGACACCCTGGACGACCGTGGCACCGATCCGATGGAGGAGGGGTACTCACCGCCGGAGAGGCCGCTCGCGGTGGACGAGCCGGGTACCACGGCGGCCGAGCAGCACGAGGGCGAGTCGCTGGACCAGCGGCTGGCGCGGGAGGTGCCCGAGGGCAGGGGGCCGGAGGGCGACGGGATCGGGGACCTGCCGGGCGGCGAGGGCGAACCGATCGACGACGAGGTCGGCGGGCCCGATGCGGGACGGCTGGTCGCCCCGGACGAGGGCGCCCGCCCCGACACGGAGAGCGTGCTCGTCGGGGACGACGCCGGGATCGACGGGGGCGCCCGGGGGGCCGAGGAGGCGGCGGTCCATGTGATCCCCGAGGACGACGAGGAGGCGGCCCGCTAGGGGTCGTCGCCTCCGGGCGGGTGGGAAGTCCACCCGCTCTCCCGGGGCGGACACCGGACCACCCCGCCCGGAAGTCCCCCGCTCCCCCGAGGCGGACACCGGGCCGCCGCGAGCGGAGGATCGGATCCCTCGCCTGCGGGCGGGAACTCCTCACTTCCGGGCGGGCGGAGAGCGGAATCTGAGGCTCCCGTCGGGGTCGAGGGCGATGCGGGTGCCGAGAGGGCGGCTGCATGCGTCGAGGGTGGCCCGCAGCCATGCGGTGTCCTCGGACGAGGCATGCTCAAGCCGCATCCTGCGCGTCTGAAGGGGCACCATCCGGACACCGGCCAGCGTGCCGGTGTCCGGCTCGAGGGAGACCAGGTACAGCAGCCGCAGGTCGTCCCGGTACCGCTCGTAGCCGCCGATGCCCTCGTAGTCGTCGACCAGGTCGCCGCAGCCGTAGAGGACGAGCCTGTCCCGGTACGCCTCCAGGGGGCGGGGGTGGTGCGAGGAGTGCCCGTGCACGATGTCCACGCCCGCGTCGACGAGCGCGTGCGCGAAGCGGACCTGGGCGCGCGAGATGTCGTAGCCCCAGTTGGTGCCCCAGTGGACGGAGGCGACGGCGAGGTCTCCCGGGCGTTTGACCTGACGCAGCCGGTCGGCGAACGCGGCCGCTGAGGCCATCGAGGGCCCCGGGAGGAGGTCGACACCGGAGCGCTCCTCGGTGGCGGCCCAGTGCTCGGGGATCCCGCTGGAGGGCATGCCGAAGGAGAAGACCAGGACCCGGCCGCCGCCGCGCAGGGGCACGACCGCCGGACGGCGGGCCGACGCAGCGTCGGGGCCCGCCCCGGCCGCGCGCAGCCCCGCGCCCGCGAGGGCGGCGAGGGTCTCGGCGAGGCCGCGGCGGCCGAAGTCGAGCACGTGGTTGTTGGCGAGGGCGCAGACGTCGGGGCGGGCCGCCGCCAGACAGGGAAGGTTGGCCGGGGTCATCCGGTAGTGGACGCCCTTGCCGGGTGCGAAGTCGTCGTGGCGGGTGACGGAGGTCTCCAGATTGATCACCCGGACGTCGGGCGCGGCGGCCTCCAGGACCGGCAGGGCCTCGCCCCAGGGCCTGCGGAAGCCGGCCTGCCGGGGAACCGGCCCGTTCACCGCCTCGGCAAGGCCGACGTAGTCCCGGGCGTCGCGGACGTATCCCTCCCGCAGCTCCGGGTCGCCGGGGTGCGGAAGGATCTGATCGACGCCCCGGCCGAGCATGACGTCACCGCAGAGGAACAGCGTGACCAGGCCCTCGTGCACCCTCCCACGCTAAGGCGGTCGTAGGCGCGGTGCGAGGGGCTGCGCACGGCGATACGAGAGCGGGGGCACCGGTCAGACGTGAGCGGGGGCCATGTGGTCGGTGAACCAGTCTCGGGCCAGGTCGGTCACCACCTCCAGGGTGCCGGGCTCCTCGAACAGGTGAGTGGCGCCGGGGACGACGGCGAGGTGGTTCTCGCAGCGCAAGCGGGCCTGTGCCTGCCGGTTGAGGTCGATCACGACCGGGTCGGCGCCGCCGACGATGAGCAGCGTGGGCGCGGTCACCGCGGCCAGCCGGGGCCCGGCGAGGTCGGGGCGGCCGCCGCGGGAGACCACCGCCGCGATCCGGGCGTCCGGCTCCGCGGCGGACCACAGGGCGGCGGCGGCTCCGGTGCTGGCGCCGAAGTAGCCGATGGCGAGGCCCTCGTGTCCGGGCTGTGCGCGCAGCCAGTCGGTGGCGTCGGTGAGCCGTCCGGCCAGCAGGCCGGTGTCGAACACATTGGCCCGGTCCTGCTCCTCCTCCTCGGTGAGCAGGTCGAACAGCAGGGTGCCGAGTCCGGCCCGGTTCAGGCCCGCGGCCACGAACTGGTTGCGCGGGCTGTGCCGGCTGCTGCCGCTGCCGTGTGCGAACACCACGGTCCCGGGCGCTTCCTGCGGCACGGTCAGCTGCCCTGTGAGGCGGACGGCGCCGACGGTGATCTCCACCTCCGTCCCGGGGGGCCCGTCGTCGGAGGGGGTCCCCCAGGGGCGGCCCGCGGCGCGCCTCAGGCAGTCGGCGACCTCCTCGTCGTCGGTCTGGGCGAAGTCGGCGTAGAACTGGCCGATCGCGAAGAAGTCCCGCGGCGTCGCCACGGACACCAGTTCGTCGGCCTCCCCACCGAGTCGCTCGGTCCAGTCGCGCGGGGCGACGGGGACCGCCAACACGATCCGCGCGGCACCGCGGGCCCGGGCGATCCGGCAGGCCACCCGTGCGGTGGACCCGGTGGCCACACCGTCGTCGACCACGACCACGGTCCGGCCCTCCAGGGTGACGGGCTCGCGCTCACCGCGGTAGCGCCGGGCCCGGTGTTCGAGGACCTCACGTTCGTGCTCCTCGACCGCGGCGATGTCCTCCGGGGTGACGCGGGCCTCGCGCACCACCGCGTCGTTGATCACGCGTACGCCGTCCTCGCCGATCGCTCCCATCCCCAGCTCGGGCTGGAACGGCACACCGAGTTTGCGCACCAGGCAGACGTCGAGCGGCGCGCCGATCGCCTGTGCGACCTCGAACGCCACCGGAACCCCTCCCCTGGGCAGGCCGAGCACGACCGCGTCCCGGTCCCTGAGGTGCTCGAGGCGTGCGCCCAGTTGCCGGCCCGCTTCCTGGCGGTCCATGAAGATCACGGCTCGGCCTCCTCACTCCCGGGGAAGCCACAGCGGGGCGGGCGGGGCCTCCTCCGGGGCTCCGACCTCTTCGATGTCGCCCGCGGCGGCACGCAGCAGCTTCTGGCCCAGGGCGATCAGCGCGCGCCCGGCGGCGAGTTCGTCGCCGATCTCGGGCACCGCCGGGTCGTAGGGGTTGCGGTGTGCCGCGGCGCAGCTCTCCAGCAGGTTGTCACCGGTATCGAGGACGGCCCGGGCCGTGGTGGCGGGGTCGTGTTCGGAGAGGTAGAGGCGCAGGCTCCACTCCTTGGCGGTGGGAGGCCGGCTGCGGGCGGCTCGGGTCATCGTCATCTTCCGTCCCTCCTCACGCCGGTGCAGCGCGAGCCGCACGGGCACGCACGGCCTTCTTCCACTGTGACTCCGTCGGGGCGGGTGCGCACGCAAGGGATGCCGAAACCCCGCCCCGCCTCCCTGGCCTTCCGGCCGCCCCGTGAGGCCCGGGCCCGACCCGGCACAATGGCGGTCATGACCACGCGTTCCTGCCCGTGCGGGCTGCCCGAGGCGTACGAGAAGTGCTGCGGCCGTTTCCACTCGGGTGCCGCGGCCGCTCCGACCGCCGAGGCGCTGATGCGGTCGCGGTACAGCGCGTTCGTCCGGGGGGACACGGGCTATCTGATGCGCACCTGGCATCCGCGCACCCGGCCCGGGCGGCTCGATCTGGATCCCGGGATGCGCTGGACGGGGCTGGAGGTCCTGGAGACGACGGGTGGATCCGCGTTCCATTCCACGGGAACGGTGACCTTCCGCGCCTCCTACCGGGGCGGCACCCTCCACGAACGCAGCAGGTTCGAACGGGTGGAGGGGGCATGGGTGTACGTGGACGGGGACTTCGTCGACTGACGGGGACGGCCGCCGCCAGGTGTGCTGTCCGGACAGCACCCCTCAGGGCGCGAGAATGTCCAGCTCCTGAAGCGCGCCGACCGTGATCTCGCGGGTCAGTTGCTCCGCGCGGGCCGCGTCACGCTCCCGTACCGCCTCCGCGACCTGGACGTGCAGGGTGACCGCGGCCGGATCGGGGTCCTCGAACATCACGTCGTGGTGGGTGCGGCCCGAGAGGACCTCCGCGACGACATCCGCCAGGCGGGCGAACATCTCGTTGCCGGACGCGTCCAGGATCGTCCGGTGGAAGGCCATGTCGTGGACCAGGTAGCCCTCCAGCTGGTGACCGCGTGAGTTGGCGACCATGCCCAGTGCGCACTCGGTGAGCCGGGCGCACTGCTCGGACGTGGCGTTGCGTGCTGCCAGGCCCGCGGCCACCGGTTCGACCGCCGAGCGCAGCACGGTCAGCGAGCGCAGCTGGTGCGGACGGTCGGCGCCGGCCAGGCGCCATCGGATGACCTGGGGATCGTAGACGTTCCACTCGGCCTTGGGGCGGACGGTCACCCCCACCCGGCGGCGGGACTCTACCAGGTGCATCGACTCCAGGACCCGGACCGCCTCACGCATCACGGACCTGGAGACCTCGAAGTGGTGGGCGAGTTCGTCGGTACGCAGGACGCTGCCCGGCGGATACTCGCCCGCAGTGATCGCGGGGCCGAGGGTGTCGAGTACACGGCCGTGCAGCCCCCGGCCCGGAGTGGTCATGCACTCAGCGTACGAGGTGGATCACAGGAAGAAAAAGTCAGACTTATTTGTCACAGACTCTTGAATTAGTCGTACCTAATCGGTTTCAGTGACGTCGACATCAGATGTCGACGAAGACAGCGAGGAAGCGATGAGTACCCCCCACGTCGTCGTGGTCATGGGCGTCGCAGGCACCGGCAAGACCACCATCGGTCCGCTGCTTGCGGCTCGGCTCGGCGTTCCGTACGCCGAGGGCGACGACTTCCACCCCCCGGCCAACATCGCGAAGATGTCGGCGGGCGTCCCGCTCACGGACGAGGACCGGTGGCCCTGGCTGGACGCCATCGGCGCCTGGGCCCAGGGACGGGCGGGACTCGGCGGGGTGGTGAGCAGCTCGGCGCTCAAGCGGGCGTACCGCGACCGGCTGCGGGCCTCGGCTCCCGGCATCGTCTTCGTGCACCTCACGGGCGACCGCCCGCTCATCGAGGACCGGATGGCGCACCGGCAGGGGCACTTCATGCCCACCGCGCTGCTGGACTCCCAGTTCGCCACGCTCCAGCCGCTGGAGCCGGACGAGACGGGAGTCGCGGTGGACGTCTCGGGCAGCCCCGAGGAGATCACCGCCCGCGCCGCGAACGCCCTGCGGGACCTCGAGCGGTCCTCCGCCCAGCCCTCCCAGTAACACCCGGCCGCCGCGCCGCCGCCTCCCCCGAGGGGCGCCGTGCGAAGGCCTTCCCCAACCGAAACCGAGAGTTCCTCTCCTCACCCAAGGGACCCCCGTGACCAGACTCAGCGTCGAGATGCTGGCAGCGGACACCGTCGAGCCGATCACGTCGGCGGGCCACGCTCAACTGGGCATCGCGGTGGCGGCAGGTATCGCCGTCATCGTGCTGCTCATCACCAAGTTCAAGCTCCACGCCTTCCTGGCCCTGACCATCGGCTCGCTCGCGCTCGGCGCGTTCGCCGGGGCACCGCTCGACAAGGCCATCACCAGTTTCACCACCGGGCTCGGATCGACCGTCGCCGGTGTGGGCGTTCTGATCGCGCTGGGCGCGATCCTCGGCAAGCTGCTCGCCGACTCCGGCGGCGCGGACCAGATCGTCGACACGATCCTCGCCCGGGCGAAGGGCCGCGCGATGCCGTGGGCGATGGTGCTGATCGCCTCGGTGATCGGTCTGCCACTGTTCTTCGAGGTCGGCATCGTGCTGCTGATCCCCGTCGTGCTGATGGTCGCCAAACGGGGCAACTACTCGCTGATGCGGATCGGCATTCCGGCGCTCGCGGGCCTGTCCGTGATGCACGGTCTGATCCCGCCCCACCCCGGGCCGCTGGTCGCGATCGACGCCGTCAAGGCCAACCTCGGCGTGACGCTGGCACTCGGTGTGCTGGTCGCCGTCCCGACGGTGATCATCGCCGGTCCGCTGTTCTCGAAGGTCGCGGCCCGCTGGGTCGACGCCCCGGTCCCGGAGCGCATGCTCCCGCCGCGGGCCTCCGAGGAGCTCGAGGCGCGCCCCGGCTTCGGCGCCACGCTGGCCACCGTGCTGCTCCCGGTCGTCCTGATGCTGTCCAAGGCGCTGGTCGACATCGTCGTGGACGACCCGGCGAAGATGGTCCAGCGCGTCTTCGACGTGATCGGCTCCCCGCTGATCGCGCTGCTCGCCGCCGTGATCGTCGGCATGTTCACGCTGGGCCGCCCGGCCGGGTTCACCAAGGAACGCATCACGGGGACCGTCGAGAAGGGGCTTGCGCCCATCGCGGGCATCCTGCTCATCGTGGGTGCCGGCGGCGGCTTCAAGCAGACGCTGATCGACTCCGGCGTGGGCCAGATGGTCCTGGACATATCCA
The DNA here is from genome assembly GCF_040643755.1 of Streptomyces sp. NPDC047079. Classification (NCBI taxonomy): domain Bacteria; kingdom Bacillati; phylum Actinomycetota; class Actinomycetes; order Kitasatosporales; family Streptomycetaceae; genus Streptomyces; species Streptomyces sp. NPDC047079. The sequence continues at coordinate 97,914 of NZ_JBEYUZ010000004.1, read as the reverse complement.
AGGACTGGTCGATCCCCGCCCTGCTGCTGGCCTGGCTGATCGCGGTGGCGATCCGGCTCGCGACGGGTTCCGCGACCGTGGCGACCGTCTCGGCGGCCGGTCTGGTCGCGCCGCTGGCGGCCGACATGTCGACCACCCACGCCGCCCTGCTGGTCCTGGCCATCGGCGCCGGCTCGCTGTTCTTCAGCCATGTCAACGACGCCGGCTTCTGGCTGGTGAAGGAGTACTTCGGGCTGAGCGTCGGACAGACCGTCAAGACCTGGTCCGTCATGGAGACCATCATCTCGGTGGTCGCCGGAGCCCTGGTCCTCCTGCTGTCCCTCGTGATCTAGGAGTACGGCGATGACGGCTCACCCGCTCTTCGACATCGGCGGCCGCCGGGCCCTGGTGACCGGCTCCAGCCGCGGCATCGGGTTCGCCCTCGCCCGCGGTCTGCTGGAGGCCGGCTGCACGGTGGTCCTCAACGGACGCGACGGCGAACGGCTCACGAAGGCCGCGGCGCAACTGCCCGGTGACGTGCACACGGCCGCCTTCGACGTGACCGACGGCCCCTCGGTCGCCGCCGGAATCGCGGACGTCGAGGAGCGGGTGGGGCCGCTCGACATTCTGGTCAACAACGCGGGCATGCAACTGCGCGCCCCGCTCCTGGAGTTCTCCGACGCCGACTGGCACCGGATTCTGGACACCAACCTCACCAGTGCGTTCCTGGTCGGCCGTGAGGCGGCCCGGCGGATGACCGAGCGCGGTCACGGGAAGATCATCAACATCTGCTCCCTCCAGAGCGAGGTGGTCCGCCCCGGTATCGCGCCGTACGCGGCCACCAAGGGCGCGCTGAAGATGCTCACCAAGGGCATGTGCGCGGACTGGGGTCCGCACGGGGTACAGGTCAACGGGCTCGGACCCGGCTACATCGAGACCGAGCTGACCCGCCCGCTCGTCGAGGACGAGGAGTTCAGCGCCTGGGTGCGGCGACGCACCCCGGCGGGCCGCTGGGGACGCACCGAGGATCTGGTGGGCGGGGTGCTGTTCCTCGCCTCCCCCGCGGCGGACTTCGTCGGCGGACAGGTGCTGTACGTCGACGGCGGTATGACGAGCGTGCTGTGAGAGAGGCTTCCTCGATGCTGGGCTGTGTGATCCACGGCCGGGGAGACCTGCGCGTCGACGAACTGCCCGTCCCGGAGCCCGGGCCCGGCGAGGCGCTGGTCGCCGTCCGCTACGGCGGGGTGTGCGGCTCGGACCTGCACTACTGGCGACACGGCGGGGTCGGCGACTTCCGGCTCCGGGAGCCGATGGTGCTCGGGCACGAGGTGGTCGGCACGGTCGTGTCCTACGGTGAGGGCGCTTCAGGTCCCGCCGCGGGTACCGCGGTCGCCGTGCACCCGGCCACCCCGTGCGGGGTGTGCCCGGAGTGCACGGACGGGCGGCCCAATGTGTGCCGGGACACCCGCTATCTCGGCAGTGCGGCCCGCCACCCGCACGTTCAGGGTGCCTTCGCGGCCCGTGTGGCCGTCCCCGCCGGACAACTGCGACCGCTCCCGGCCGGCCTCGCGCCGCGCCGCGCGGCGCTGGCCGAACCGCTGGCGGTGGCGATGCACGCGGTGCGGCGGGCCGGCGCGGTGGCCGGACGGCGGGTGCTCGTGACCGGGGCCGGACCGATCGGCTGTCTGGTGGTGGCGGCCGCCAAGGCGGCGGGCGCGGCCTCGGTGACGGTCACCGACCTGCTGCCCCGGGCCCTGGAGTTCGCCGCCGCGGCGGGCGCCGACACGCTCGTACGGGCGGACGACCCGGACGACGCCGGGTGGCCCGCGGACGTCGACGTGGCCGTCGAGGCGTCCGGCGTAGCCGCCGGACTGGACACCTGTCTGCGGCTGGTGCGGCGGGGCGGGGTCGTGGTCCAACTCGGCATGCTGCCGCCGGGGCGGAGCCCCTTCGCGGGGAACCTGGTGGTCAGCCGGGAGATCGAACTGCGCGGGGCGTTCCGCTTCGGCGCCGAGTTCGACGACGCGCTCCGCCTGCTCGCTGCGGAGCCGGCGTTCGACGCGCTGGTCACAGCGGTGGTGCCGGTCCGGGAGGCCGAGTCGGCGTTCGCCCTGGCCGGGGACCGGAGCCGGTCCTGCAAGGTGCTGCTGGACTTCGGGGCCTGAGGTGCCGCTGGGCTTCGGAGCCTGACCGGGAGGGCCCGCTGCGGCGGGCACCCGGACCCGGGCCTTGCCGCTACGGCCGCCACAACGGATGCTCCCGCTCCGCCCAGGTGCGGCTGACCAGCCCGCTTCGCAGCCCGCGGCGGGCCTCCGGATCCCCGAGTGCCATGCCGATATGGCCGGCGAGGACCACGCCGATCGTCAGGGCGAGCCAGTCGTGGACGAACGTCGCCGAGGTGCGCCACACCAGCGGGGTGAGGTGGGTGAACCACATCGTCACTCCCGTGCCGAGCATCACCAGTGTGGCGCCCGCGATCCAGGCCGCGTACGTCTTCTGACCCGCGTTGAACTTTCCGGCGGGACGGGACGCGCGCCGCCGGTCCCGGCGCAGCGCCGCGCGCAGCCAGAGCCGGTCGTGCGGCCCCCAGCGGTTGAGGTGGCCGAGGTCCCGGCGCAGGGCACGGGAGGCCAGGCCCGCCAGGACGGGCGCCGGGAGCATCAGCCCGGCCCACTCGTGGACCCGGACCACCAGCTCACGGCGGCCCACCAGTGCGGCGAGTGCCGGGATGTACAGGCAGGCTGCGGTTGCCACGCACACGCCCATCAGCACGGCCGTCAGGCGGTGCACCCAGCGCTCCGCACGGGTGAAGCGCCGTACCAGGGCCGGAGCGGAGACGGGTTGTGCGGTGTCAGTTCGTGGGGGCATCGTCCCGTCCGTTCGACCGGCCGACCCAGGCGTCGACGTCGTAACCCCGGTCCTCCCAGTAGCCGGGACGCACGTCCCGGGTGACGGTGATGCCGGAGAGCCATTTGGCGGACTTGTAGAAATACATGGGCGCCACATACAGGCGCACCGGTCCGCCGTGGTCGTGGGTGAGCGGCTTGTCCTGCATCCGGAGGGCGACCAGGATGTCGTCGCGTCGCGCCTGGTCGAGGCTGAGGCTCTCGGTGTACGCCCCGTCGAAGCAGGTGAAGCGGACGGCGCCGGCGGAAGAGCGGACGCCCGCGGCCTCCAGCAGCGTGGCGAGCCGTACCCCTTCGAACGGCGTCTTCGGCACCCGCCAGCCGGTGACGCACTGGACGTCGTGCACGAGCCGGGTCTGGGGCAGGGCCCGCAGATCGGCGAGCGTATAGGTCTTCGGGTGGTCGACCAGGCCGTCGACGGTGAGGCGGTAGTCGGTCTCGCCGCGGTGGGGGACGGACGCCGTCACGGAGTAGTAGCGGAAGCCGCCGCCGTTGGGCAGCAGACCGGTCAGGCCCGTCGGGTCCTTGCCGGAGACGGCGCCGAGGAAGGCTTCCAGGCCGCGCTGGAGCGTGGGTGCCGCGACGACGCCGAGGGCGCCGAGCCCCAGGTCCCCAGCAGGACCCGGCGGCCGATCGGGGTGCCCGTCGCGGCGGGCTCCGCTGTCTGCCGGCCCGGTGTCTGCCGCCCCGGTGTCTCCCGGTCCGCCCTCTCGCGGTCCGCGGGCTCCGGTGCGTCCCGGTCTTCGGGTCGTTCAGGGTTCACGGATCGATTCGAACACCCGGCAGCCCCTCGAGGCCAGGGGGTACGGATACCCGTCAGGCTTCCGTAACCACTTCACACCGCATTCTCAGGCGCCCCGCCACCACCTACCCGAGCGCCTTCGCCGCCGCACGTCCGGCCGTACGCCCCGAGAACAGGCAGCCGCCGAGGAAGGTGCCCTCGAGGGAGCGGTAGCCATGCACCCCTCCCCCGCCGAAGCCCGCCGCCTCCCCGGCCGCGTACACCCCCGCGAGCGGGCCGCCGCCCTCGGTCAGCACCCGCGAGGACAGATCGGTCTCCAGGCCGCCCAGGGTCTTGCGGGTGAGGACGTTCAGACGCACCGCGATCAGCGGACCCGCCTTGGGGTCGAGGATGCGGTGTGGGGCGGCCGTGCGGATCAGCCGGTCGCCCAGGAAGCGGCGGGCCCCGCGGATCGCCGTCACCTGAAGGTCCTTGGTGAAGGGGTTCAGGATCTCCCGGTCCCGTGCGACGATCTCGCGGCGCAGTTCGGTCTCGTCGATGAGCGGCTCCTTGGTGAGCGCGTTCATCCCGCGCACCAGCGCGCCCAGGTCCTCCTCGACGACGAAGTCCACACCGTGGTCCATGAACGCCCTGACCGGTCCGGGCACGTCCGCCCGGGCCCGCCCGATCACGTCCCGGACCGACTTGCCGGTGAGGTCCGGGTTCTGCTCGGAGCCGGACAGCGCGAACTCCTTGCCGATGATCTTCCGGTCGAGCACGAACCAGGTGTGGTCGTATCCGGTCCTCATGATGTGCTCGAGCGTGCCGAGGGTGTCGAAGCCGGGGAAGAGCGGGACGGGCAGTCGCCGGCCGCGGGCGTCGAGCCAGAGGGACGACGGGCCCGGCAGGATGCGGATGCCGTGGTTCTCCCAGACGGGGTCCCAGTTGTGGAGCCCCTCTGTGTAGTGCCACATGCGGTCACGGTTGATCAGTCGGCCGCCGCTCTCCTCCACGATGCCGAGCATCTTTCCGTCGACGTGCGCGGGCACGCCGGAGACCATCCGCCGCGGCGGCTCGCCGAGGCGCTTCGGCCAGTTGGCGCGCACCAGGTCGTGATTGCCGCCGATGCCGCCGCTGGTGACGACGACCGCCTGGGCCCGGAACTCGAAGGCGCCGGTGACGGTGCGGCTGCTGGCCCTGCCCCGCTGGACGTCCGAGGGCTCCAGGACCTCTCCCGTGACGGTGTCGACGGTGCCCGCGCTGCGCGAGAGCCCGGTCACCCGGTGGCGGAACTTCAGCTGGACGAGACCGCGTGCCGCCCCGGCCCGTACCCGCCGTACGAACGGTGCGATCACCCCGGGGCCGGTCCCCCAGGTGATGTGGAAACGGGGGACGGAGTTGCCGTGGCCGGTGGCGTCGTATCCGCCGCGCTCGGCCCAGCCGACCACCGGGAAGAAGCGGACGCCCTGCCGGTGCAGCCAGGCCCGCTTCTCATCGGCCGCGAAGTCGATGTACGCCTCCGCCCACATGCGGGGCCAGTGGTCCTCGGGCCGGTCGAAGGCGGCGGTACCCATCCAGTCCTGGAGGGCCAGGGCGTGGCTGTCCTTGATGCGCAGCCGGCGCTGCTCCGGCGAGTCGACGAAGAACAGGCCCCCGAAGGACCAGAACGCCTGGCCGCCCATCGACTGCTCGGGCTCCTGGTCCAGGAGGATCACCTTCCGGCCGGCGTCCACGAGTTCCGCGGTCGCGGTGAGCCCGGCGAGGCCCGCCCCGATCACGATGACATCAGCGTCGTAGGCCATGGGCCCGTTCCTCTCGCCGTGGCTACCGGTCGGTATGTCGCTACCGACGGGTCAGATCCTTCGGCAGGAGGAGTCACGGCGTCAACCGCCTGTTTCCGGGTACTCGCCGTCCTCTGCACACACCGCGCCGGTCGTCATGTGCGGGCGGGGGGCCTGCCTGGGAGCGGTCAACCACGGGCGGCCCGCAGCCCGGGGCGTTACAGTCGGCGTCATACGCCTCCCGTGACCCCGCTGAATCATCGAGGTACAGCGTGTCGGTACTGGTTCTGGCCCTTGCCGTGAGCGCGGCCTTCTGCCTGGGCACCGGCTTCGTGTTGCAGCAGAACGCCGCACAGCACGCGCCGCTCAGCGACTTCCTCTCCCCCCGGCTGCTGCTGGACCTGATGAAGATACCGCGCTGGCTCGGGGGCCTCGGCCTGATGGCGGTCGGCATGGGCCTCAGCGCGGTCGCGCTGGCCCACGGCGAGATCTCCCTGGTGGAACCGCTGGTCGCCACCAACCTGCTGTTCGCGCTGGCCGAGTCCCGCCGGCAGACCAGGCAGCCACTGGGCCGCCAGGGATGGCTGGGGCTCGCGCTGCTCGCCGGTGGCGTCACGGCGTTCATCGTGGCGGGGCGGCCCAGAGCGGGCGTCGCGGTCACGGATCCCGTACGGCACTGGCTGATCCTCGGTGTGATGGTCGGGCTGGCGCTGCTGCTGACGACGTACGCGAAGAAGTCCCGGCTGATCATCGGGCCGGTGCTTCTCGGCCTGGCCGCGGGGCTGCTCTACGGCGTGCAGGACGCGCTCACCCGGGTCAGCGGGCAGCGGATCACGGAAGGCGGCTGGAAGGAGTTCATCACGGGCTGGCAGCCCTACGCCGTGCTGGTGCTCGGGGTGGCGGGGCTGATCCTGGTGCAGAGCGCGTTCGAGACGGCGCCGCTGCGGATGTCCCTGCCGGCGCTGACCGCCGCCCAGCCGCTGGCTGGGATCGCGTGCGGGGTGGGCTTCCTCGGCGACCGGCTGCGCACCGACACCGGCGCACTGGCCTGGGAGGCGGCGGGCCTCGCGGGGATCGTCTTCGGCATCGTGCTGCTGGGCCTGCACCCGGCCATGCCCCGGGGTACGTCGGCGCCGGAACGGGAACGGGATCTACAGGCAGGGTGAAGCAGACGGCGGGGCGGACGGGTCCGTACCGCACGGGCGGCGCCCACGGTGCGGGGTCCCTACCGCACGGGCGGCGCCCACGGTGGCGGTTCCGGCTGCTTGGATGGGTCCATGAGTGCCGCTGACGAACTCCTCGACATCGTGGACGAGAACGACAGGGTCGTCGGGCAGTCGCCCCGCGGTGAGGCCTACGCGCGTGGGCTGCGCCACCGGTGTGTGTTCATCCAGGCGCGGGACGGCGAGGGCCGGCTCTTCGTCCACCGCCGCACCCCCACCAAGCTGGTCTTCCCGTCCCTGTACGACATGTTCGTCGGCGGGGTCGTGGGCGCGGGCGAGACATACGACGAGGCGGCCCTGCGGGAGGCGGAGGAGGAACTCGGCATCAGCGGGCTGCCCCGGCCCGAGCCGCTGTTCAAGTTCCTGTACGACGACGGCGCCGGCCGGACCTGGTGGTCCTCGGTCTACCAGGTCCGCTGCGACCTGCCCGTCAGCCCCCAGGCCGAGGAGGTCGCCTGGCACGCGTTCCTTCCGGAGGAGGAGGTGGAACGCCGGCTGTCCGACTGGGAGTGGGTCCCGGACGGTCTGGCCGCGTACCGACGCCTCGAGGAGCACCGCCGGGCCACGGCCTGACCTGCCCGCCAGGGCCGGCCCCGCCTCGGGCGGCCTCCCCTTGGGTCGTGCCCGCCACCGCCACGCCGGAGTCCCGGAGCGGACCGGTAGGGTCCATCGGGTGAGCGAATTCGTGCGGAACGTCCGGCTGTGGTTCGTGCCCCAGGAGGTCCGGCAGGAAGGCCGTACGCCCGACTACCGCTTCTCGCTGGCCAACGAGCGCACCTTTCTGGCCTGGCTGCGCACCGCGCTGGCGCTGATCGGCGGGGGCTTCGCCGTGGACCAGTTCCTGCCGGACCTGCGCTGGGCCTGGCGGGCCGGGCTCGCCCTGGGGTTGCTGGGCGCGGGAGTGCTGTGCTCGCTGCGCGCCATCAACCACTGGGTGCGCTGCGAGCGGGCGATGCGGCGCGGCGAGGACCTTCCCGCCTCGCGTTTCCCCGCGCTGCTGAGCATCGCCGTCGCCGTGGTGGCGGTCGCGATGGTCGTGATCGTTCTCGCCGGCTGGGAAGGATGAGCGGCCCGGCCCCGGAGCGCGACCCGGGGCTCCAGCCGGAACGCACCCGGCTCGCCTGGCGCCGCACGACCCTGTCGAGCACCGTGGTGGCCGTTCTGGCCGTGAAGGCGGCGCTGCACGACGGGACGGCGGCCGGCTTGGTCACGGTCACCCTGTGCGGCCTGCTCTGGCTCGGCCTCCTGGCGCTCGCCCACCGGCGCATCCGTGCCCTGGCCACCACGGAAACCGGCCACCCCCCGCGCCTGAAGCCCCGTCACGCCGCCGCCGCGACCCTCTGCACGGCCGCCCTCGCGCTGTGCGCGGCCGCACTGGTGTTCTGAGCGCGTCCTGGGCGTTCGCACGGCACACTTGACGAATGAGTCGGGATTGCACCATTTCATCCCGCCGGTCCACGCCATTCGCACGACACCTCCGAGGTGAGCGCCATGAGCACTCAGCATGCGGAACACACAGCACACACCCACAGCCACGGCCCCGCCTGCGGGCACGACGCCGTACCGCACGGGGACCACGTCGACTACGCGCACGACGGCCATCTGCACCGCGAGCACGGCGGTCACTGGGACGAGTGCGAGGCCGGCGGGCACGTCACCCACGAGGGACACGAGCACCAGCACGGAGAGGGCTGCGGCCACCGCCAGGTGCGGCACGGCGACCATGTCGACTATCTGCACGACGGCCACCGGCACGCCGAGCACGAGGGACACTGGGACGACCACTGAGGGCTCCACGGCCGGCAGCGCCAGGGAACCCCTGCCGCCGCGGTCTCGTTGTCGACTGGCAGGCTGATCACCGGTTGACGACGACTGAGGGGGTCCCATGGCCGCGGCGGAGCCGTACACGGTCGCACTGGCCGACGACGTACACGCCTATGTGCAGCCGGACGGCGGGTGGTGTCTGAACAACGCCGGGCTCGTGAGCGACGGCGGCACGACCCTGCTCGTCGACACCGCGGCGACCGAGCGCCGCACACGCGCCCTGGCCGCCGCGCTCGCGGCCACGGGGGTGCCCGCGCCGCGGTTCGTCGTCAATACCCACCACCATGGCGACCACACCTATGGCAACGGCCTCTTCGCGCCGTCCGCGGTGATCGTCTCGCACGCCGACTGCCGCCGGGAGGCACTGGCGAGCGGGCACAACCTGCCGCTGGTGTGGCCCGCGACCGACTACGGGGACATCCGCATCCAGGGCGCCGACCTGACGTACACCGACCGCACGACGCTGCATGTCGGCGGGATCGACGCGGAGATCATCCATCCCGGCGTCGCCCACACCGTCGGGGACTCCGTGGTGTGGCTCCCGCACCGGCGGGTGGTGTTCGCCGGCGACCTCGTCTTCGAGGGCGGTACGCCGTTCTTCCTGATGGGTTCGCTCAGCGGCTCGCTGCGCGCCCTGGACGTGCTGCGCGGCCTGGGCGCCGAGACGGTCGTACCCGGCCATGGCGCGATCACCGATCCATCGGAGTTCGACCGCACCGAACGCTATCTGCGGTTCGTCGCGGAGGTGGCGCAGCAGAACCACGCGGCGGGACGTACGCCGCTGGAGGCCGCCCGCGCCACCGACCTGGGCGAGTTCGCCGAGTGGCGCGAGAGCGAGCGGCTGGTGGCCAATCTGCACCGTGCCTACGCCGAGCTGGACGGACGGCCGGAGGGCGCCCCCATGGATCCGCTGCCCGCCTTCCACGACATGGCCGTCGTGAACGGCGGGGAGATGGTCGCCAGCCACGCATGAGAGCGCGGCGGCGCGCCGCCGCCGTGACGACACCCGGCAGCCGGGCGCCACGAAGAGCTCGTGGCGCCGATCACGTTCGCCCCACCCACTGGACGGCATACCGACCGGTCGGCATCATGATGCAGATCCCTTTTCCGCGCCAGGAGGAGCAATGATGAGCCCAGACCACCCGCCGGGTCTCGATCTCGACCGGCTGCGCGGCCTGCTCGACACCGAGCGGCCCGGCCTGGTGAACGGTCCTCTGACGGGCCGGCTGATCGAGGGCGGGCGGTCCAACCTCACCTACGCCGTCTCGGACGGCACGGCCAAGTGGGTCGTACGGCGGCCCCCGCTCGGGCACGTCCTGGCCACCGCGCACGACATGAAGCGCGAGCACCGGGTGATCAGCGCGCTGCACCCGACGGCGGTCCCGGTGCCGCGCCCGGTCCTGCTGTGCGAGGACGACTCGGTCCTGGGCGCCCCCTTCTACGTGATGGACTTCGTCGAGGGCACCCCCTACCGCACGGCCGGGCAACTGGCCCCGCTCGGCCCGCAGCGGACCAGGGACGCGGTCCTCGGCCTGGTGGACACCCTGGTCGAGCTGCACGCGGTGGACCCCGACGCGGTGGGGCTCGCGGACTTCGGCCGCCCCGATGGCTTCCTGGACCGGCAGCTGCGCCGCTGGGGCAAGCAGCTGGACGCCTCCCGCAACCGTGAGCTGCCCGGCATCGACGAGCTGCACGCCGCACTCGGCCGCGCGCTGCCCGTCTCGCCCCCGGCCACCGTGATCCACGGCGACTACCGCCTGGACAACGTGCTGCTCGGCGAGGACGACCGGATCGCCGCCATCCTGGACTGGGAGATGTCCACGCTCGGCGACCCCCTCACCGACGTCGGCCTGCTGGCGATGTACAGCGTGCCGCTCCAGCTGCCGGACTCCCCCATCTCCACCACCGCCTCGGCCGCGGGACACCCGGACCCGGCCGAGCTGATCGAGCGGTACGCCGCCCGCTCGGGGCGCGACCTCACCGGCGTCTCCTGGTACACGGCGTTCGCCTGGTTCAAGCTCGCCGTCATCCTCGAAGGCATCCACTACCGCTACACCCTCGGCCAGACGGTCGGACGGGGCTTCGACCGCATCGGCGAACTGGTGCCCGTCTTCATCGAGCACGGCCTGACCACCCTCCAGGAAGGCTGATCCGCCATGGACTTCGCGTTCGACGCGCGCACCGAGGAGCTGCGCGCCAAGTTGCTCGCCTTCATGGACGAGCATGTCTACCCGGCCGAGGCCGTCGCCCACGAGCAGCGGGCGGGGCTGGCCTCCCCGTGGGACACCCCCGCGATCGTCGAGGAGCTGAAGGCGGAGGCCCGCCGGCAGGGCCTGTGGAATCTCTTCCTGCCGGACGCGGAGTACGGCGCCGGGCTCACCAACCTCCAGTACGCCCCGCTCGCCGAGATCACCGGCCGCTCCCCGCAGCTCGCGCCCACCGCGCTGAACTGCGCGGCGCCCGACACGGGCAACATGGAGGTGCTCGCCCAGTTCGGTGACGAGCGGCAGCGGAAGCAGTGGCTGGAGCCGCTGCTCGCCGGGGAGATCCGGTCGGCGTTCGCGATGACCGAGCCGGAGGTGGCCTCCTCCGACGCCACCAACATCACCACGCTCATCGAGCGCGACGAGGGGGGCACCGCCGAGAGCGGCGGAGAGTACGTCATCACCGGCCGCAAGTGGTACATCTCCGGGGCGATGAACCCGGACTGCAAGATCTTCATCGTCATGGGCAAGACGGACCCGGACGGGCCCGACATCCGCCGTCAGCAGTCGATGGTGCTGGTCCCGCGCGACACGCCCGGCGTGCACGTCAAGCGCGCGATGCAGGTGTACGGCTACGAGGACCACTACCACGGCGGTCACGCCGAGGTCGTCTTCGACCATGCACGCGTGCCGGTGTCGAACCTGATCGGCGAGGAGGGCGGCGGCTTCGCCATCGCCCAGGCCCGGCTCGGTCCGGGCCGTATCCACCACTGCATGCGGCTGATCGGCATGGCCGAGCGGGCGATCGAGCTGATGTGCGAGCGGGCCGTCTCCCGCACCGCCTTCGGCAAGGCGCTCGCCCAGCAGGGCGTCGTGCACAACTGGATCGCCGACGCACGCGTGGCCGTGGAGCAGCTGCGGCTGCTGGTCCTGAAGACCGCGTGGATGATGGACACGGTCGGCAACAGGGGCGCGCACACCGAGATCCAGGCCATCAAGATCGCCACCCCGCGCACGGTCGTCGACATCATCGACAAGGCGGTCCAGCTGCACGGCGCGGGCGGGGTCAGCCAGGACTTCCCGCTGGCCGAACTGTGGGCGGCGGCCCGGACCCTGCGGCTCGCGGACGGCCCGGACGAGGTGCACCAGCGGTCCCTGGCGCGCCGGGAGCTGAAGAAGTACCTGTGAGACACGGGTGCGGGGCGGCCGTGGGCACGGCCGCCCCGCACACGCGTGGGCTCAGGGGCGCAACGCCCGCAGCAACAGGTCCGCGAGGTGATCGGCGACCTGCTGGGGGCTGAGCGGCCCGTCGGGGCGGTACCAGGTCGACAGGTGGTGCACCGAGCCGAAGTGATAGTCGACCACCAGGTCGGCGGGCGTGGCGGTGGAGAACACGCCCTCCTTCTGGCCCTCCTCGATCAGCGCGCGGAACCGTTCGTGGTAGCGGCGCCGCTCGGCGCGTACCTGCTTGTTCTTCTCCGGGCTCAGGTGGTGCATGGACCGGAAGAAGATCATCGCGTCGTCGAGGTTCTCGATCGTGGTGACGACGACGTCGGCGGCCGCGTCCCGCAGCCGCTTCTCGACCGGCTCGTCGGCGTCCGCGAAAGCGTCGAGGCGTTCCTGCTGGACGCGCAGCACGCGCGCGTACACCTCGTGCAGCAGATCGTCCTTGGAGCCGAAGTAGTGGTACAGCGCGCCCTTGGTGACACCGGCCGCCTCGACGATCTCCTGCACGGACGTGCGGTCGTACCCCTGGTCGGCGAAGAGCCGGGTGGCGGCGGCCAGCAGCCGCTGCGGAACGGGTGTACCGTCCCCCTCCGTCGTTCTGGGCACTGCCGCCACCTGCCTTTCCGTGATGCTCTACTGGCTGATCTGCGAGCGGGAACGCAGTTCCCGACGGAGGATCTTCCCACTCGCCGTTTTCGGCAGGTCGGTCAGGATCTCCACCTGGCGGGGGTACTTATAAGCCGCCAGTCTCTCCTTGCAGTACGCGGCCAGCGCCTCCGGATCCGTCTCGGCGCCGGGCCGGAGGCTGATGTACGCCTTGACCGTCTCCCCGCGGTAGCCGTCGGGCACCCCGACGACGGCCGCCTCGCGCACCGCCGGATGGGTGTAGAGGACGTCCTCGACCTCGCGCGGCCACACCTTGAAGCCGGACGCGTTGATCATGTCCTTCTTGCGGTCGACGACGTACAGCCAGCCCTGCTCGTCCATGAATCCGATGTCCCCGGTGCGCAGTTCCCCGTCCGGGAAGGTCTCGGCGGTGGCGTCGGGCCGCCCCCAGTAGCCGGGCACGACCTGCGGACCCCGGACGACGATCTCGCCCTGCTCACCGAACGGTACCTCCAGCCCCTGGTCGTCGACGATGCGGACGACCGTGTCGGGGCCCGGCACGCCGACGGCCAGCGTCCCGGAGACGGGGTCCACGGGGGCCTCGCGGGCGGGCGGCACGGAGGCGCAGGGGGCGGTGCACTCGGTGAGGCCGTAGCCGTTGCGGATGTAGGGCCCGAAGTCGGCCCGGAACTTCTCCACCAGGGCGGGCGGCAGCGGGGCTCCGCCCGAGGAGATGCCCTGGAAGGAGGAGAAGTGGCCGGGGGTGGCGGACGGGTGGGCGGCCAGTGCCATGAAGGCCGTCGACGGGCCCACGGTGTAGTGAGGCCGGTGCTCGGCGAAGGCGTCGAGGACGACGCCCGCCTCGAAGCGGTAGGCGAGGACGAGCGTGCCCCCGCTGGTGAGACAGGACACCAGTTCGCACACCATGCCGGTGATGTGGAACAGGGGCGCCAGCGCGAAGTAGACCGGCACCTCGGGCAGGCCCAGCCCGGTCCGCTGCCGCTCGGCGTTGTACATGATGTTGCCGTGGGTGTTGGTGGCGCCCTTGGGGGTGCCGCTGGTGCCCGAGGTGTAGCTGATCAGGGCGATGTCCGAGGGAGCGGGGTCGCGGCCCTCGGGTGCCCGGTGGCCCTGCCGGGCGACGGCCACGAGGTCGTCCGCGTCGGCGGCCGGTTCCGCCCGCTCGAAGGTCAGCACGCGCGCGTCGCCCCGGGTCTGGAGGTCCAGCTCGCAGGCGGTGAGCACGATGCGGACCGGCGAGCCGGCGGCCGTGTCGCGCAGATACGCCTCCCACGCCCGGTCGGCGCACACCAGGGCGCTGACCTCGGCGTCCTTCAGGATGTGCGTGACCTCGCCCGACTTGTACATCGGGTTGACGGGCACGACGGTCGCGCCGGCCTTCCAGGCCCCGAGCAGGGCGATCACGAAGTGCGGGGAGTTCTGCAACAGGACCGCGACGCGGTCGCCGCGTTCGAGGCCGCGGGCGGCGAGGTGGCCGGCGACCGAGTCGGTGAGGTCGTCCAGTTCCGCGTAGGTGATGCGCCCGTCGAAGTAGGCGAGGGCGGTGCGGTCCCCGGGCACCGTGCGCAGGGCGTGCACCAGGGAGTCGGCGGGGTGGACGGTGGCGCGCTGGGCGTCATCGAGCAGGGCGAGCCAGGGCTTCGCCGCGTACCGGGACGTGCTCACCGGGCGGACTCCCACTTCTGCTGGAGGTGGTTCATGTTCGTCAGCCAGCGGTCCGGCTCGGTGGCGCGCGTCTGGTAGTACGCGGCGACCTCGGGGTGCGGCAGGATCAGGAAGCGGTCCTCCTCGATGCCCTTGAGCAGCGCGTCGGCGACCTCCGCGGGTTCGATCGCGGTCGGTACGAGGACCAGTTCACCGGCGCTTCCGGAGGCGGTCAGCATGTCGGTGCGGACGCCCTGGGGGCAGATCGCGTGGACCTTGAGGCCGCGGTGCCGGTAGGTCAGCGAGAGCCACTCGGCGAAGGCGTACGCCCCGTGCTTGGTGACGCTGTAGGGGGCGGCGCCGATCATGGTGAGCAGTCCGGCGGCGGAGACGGTGGAGACGAACCGGCCCTCGCCGCGCTCCAGCCAGGCGGGCAGCAGGGCGTGGGCGGCGCGGACGTGCGCCATGACGTTCACGTCCCAGGCCCGCTCCCACACCTCCTCGTCGGCGGCCTCGGTGCCGGCGGAACCGAGGCCCGCGTTGGCGCAGTAGATGTCGACCGTGCCGCCGAGGGCGTCCCGCGCCTCGGCCACGATCGAGGAGGCGTCGCCGGGGACCGCGATGCCGCCGATCTCGTCGGCCACGGCCTTCGCCCGTTCGGCGTCCAGGTCGTTCACGACGACCCGCGCTCCCTCGGCGGCGAAGCGGCGGGCCAGAGCGGCCCCGATCCCGCCCCCCGCCCCGGTGACGACCACTCCCGCATCCTGCACGGCTTCCACCATCGGTCTCCTTCGACGCGACGCGACGCGACTCGGCTCTGCCACGGTCGGCTCTGTTGCGAACGCCAGACTAACCAGTCGGTATGTAACGAGGGAAGGGCCTCCTCCGATAGTGCGTGCGCATGACAGTTCCGTCGATCACGGAGGTCACCGCATGACGCTGTCCAGACGCGGGCTGCTCACCACTACCACGGCGACGGCCGTGTCACTCTCGGCGCCCCCCTCGTCCGCCGCTCCCGCCCCTGTCTCCGGCGGCGAGCGCGGCAGACGCCTGCGCACCGGTTTCGAACGTCTGGCGGCGGACAACTACGCGCGCCTGGACGGCCGACGGGTCGGGGTGGTCACCAATCCGACCGGGGTGACCCGGGACCTGCGTCACATCGTCGATGTGATGCACGCCGACCCCCGGGTGGACCTGGTCGCGGTCTTCGGTCCCGAGCACGGGTTCCGCGGCACCGCGCAGGCGGGCGGCTCCCAGGGCCGCTACGACGATCCGGCGACCGGACTTCCCGTGTACGACACCTACGGAAAGAGCGGCCAGGCGCTCGCGGACGCCTTCACGGCCTCCGGCGTCGACACGGTCGTCTTCGACATCCAGGACGTGGGCGCCCGCTTCTACACCTACATCTGGACGCTGTACGACTGCATGGAGGCGGCACGGCTGGCGGGGAAGCGGTTCATGCTCCTGGACCGGCCCAATCCCGTGACCGGTCGGTCCGCCCAAGGACCGGTCCTGCACAAGGAGTTCGCCAGTTTCGTGGGACGGCAGCCGGTCTCCCAGGCGCACGGGATGACGGTGGCGGAGCTGGCACTGCTGTTCAACGGGGAGTTCCTGAACGCGCCCGTCCCGCTCGACACCGTACTGATGACGGGCTGGAGGCGGTCGGACTTCTACGACGTCTCCGGCCTCCCCTGGGTGCCGCCGAGCCCGAACATGCCGACGCCCGACACCGCGCTGGTCTACTCGGGAACCTGTCTGTTCGAGGGCACCAACCTCTCGGAGGGACGCGGCACCACCCGGCCCTTCGAACTGCTGGGCGCCGAAGGCGTCGACGGACGGTGGGCGGCCGAGGCGGAAGGCCTGGGCCTGCCCGGAGTGCATTTCCGGGAGGCGTACTTCACGCCCACGTTCTCCAAGTTCCAGGGGAAGACCGTCGGCGGTGTGCAGATCCATGTGCACGACCGGGCCGCGTACGACCCCGTACGCACCGGGATCGGCCTGCTCGTGACCGCCAGGAAGGTGTGGAGCGGCTTCGCCTGGCGCCCCGACGACTGGATCGACCGGCTCACCGGGTCCGCCCGGGTGCGCACGCTGATCGACGCGGGGGCGACGGCGGACGAGGTCGTGGCCGCCTGGCAGGACGAGCTCCGCGCCTTCCGGCGCCTTCGCGGGAGGTACCTCGTGTACGCATGAGCCGCGGCCGGGGCTGGACGAGCGCCGCCGGCAGGCGCCGGTGGAGGTCTTCCCCGGCCGCGCCGCCGTGGTGGAGGAACTCGCCCGGTTGCTGGACCGGCGCCCCGACGAGGGCGCACGCGCTGGAGGAGCTCGGCCGGCTCGTCCTCGGGCCCCGATGGGGCGCGATGGGACGCGATGGGGGATGACGGCGTGCAGGCGGTGGACGGCGCCCGGGTCTCTCGCTCGCCGACGCGCTGAGGGGGCTGCCGACGACGGGCCGTGTGAACGTCGACGCGTCCGCCGTGGTCTGCCACGGCGGACCGCCTTCCGGCGCGCACGGCGACATCGTGCACCGGGAACCGGCACAGCTGGTGCCGGCGGCGGGCCGGGTGACCTGACCCGCCGCCGTTGGCCTACCGGTGCGAGGTGTACTCCACCACCTGCTGGAACGTCGGCCGGTTCTGCCAGCTGATCCTGCCGTGTTTGATGCCGCCGAGGGTGCGCTGGACGATCGAGTCGGCGCACCACTGGTCACCCGCCGAGCACTGGTCGTCTCCGGGGTACACCTGGGACGCGGTCAGTCCGGCGGCCTGTTTCAGGGTGCCGATCAGGATGTCCCGGCAGGCGCCCAGGCTGCCGCCGCCGCAGTACTTCTGCGGCAGCGGTCCCTGCACCGACTCCCCGAGCACCGCCCGGACGTCCTTGTCGACATAGCTCCACCAGCCGTACTGGAAGGAGCTTCCGGCGTGCGCGCCGGTCGGGCCGTGCGCGGCCGACGGGGACTCGTCGACCGGCAGGTTGCCGGCGAAGGCCGTGTAGAGGTCGCTGCCGAGCCCGGGCTCGAACTGCGCCTTCACCAGCAGCGGCCACCAGGCGTCCAGGATGCGGATCGCGTCGGCGTCGGCGTAGGTCTTCGAGTCGGCCGAGGTCTCCGTGCGCCGCGCGCCGGCCGACACCCAGGCGGACAGCTTGCTCACCGCCGCCGCGGCCGTGGGGTCCGTGACCGCCGAGCTGTTCACGACCTTCAGCAGTTTCGGCAGCACGTCCTCGGCCCGCAGATCGGCGAGCCCGGCGTCCGCCATCGCCTTCACCAGCGCCGAGCGGGTCACCCCGCCCGCCGCCACCAGCTTCTTCACCCGGTCCTCCAGCAGATTGCCGCGGTGGACCGAGCCCTCGCCCCAGGGAGCGGCGGTGTAGTCCTTGGCCTGCTTGTTGTTCCAGGAGACGTAGTAGTCCTGGTCGACGGAGCTGGGGTGCTGGGACGGCGGGGTGTAGTCCGCCGTGTTCATGGCCGGGTCCCATGCGCGCCACTCGTAGGCCGCCCGCGCCCACACCGGGAACTCGGCGTCGATCCCGTTCGCGCGCACCGGGTTGTCGCCGCTGTTGTAGTACGCGGTGTGCTGGGAGTCGGCGTAGAACCAGTTGAACGTGTAGTTGATATGCCGCACGGCACTCTGGAAGTCGTCGGGGCCCTTGACGTAGCCGGGGTCGTTCAGCATCTGGAAGCCGATGATCGAGTCGGCCTCGTGCAGGTAGGACGAGCGCAGGGTGGTGTAGGCGACCTTCTTGCCGCCGACGGTCGCGCGGTACTCGACTGGACCGTACTTCGTCCGCCACGCCCGCATGGTGTACGAGCCGGCCGCGGTCCCGTCGGCGACGGTCGGGGACCAGGAGTTCTTCTGCTCGACCTTGTCCATGGCGGTGCAGGTGCCGTGGTACAGGTAGTGGTAGTCGTCCTGGCACAGCTCGACGGCGTAGGTGTCGATGATGTCCTGGCCGGAGGTCGTGGCGCTCCACGAGTAGTCCTGGCCACGGCCCAGTTCGACGTACATGCTCAGGCCCGCGAAGGAGGCGCCGCGGGCGCTGATGCCCGGGCCCTGGATTTCCTGGAGCATGAGCAACTGGGGCGCGAAGTAGCCGGTCTGCGGGCCGAAGACGGCGATCGGGTGGCCGCTCGCCGTGTGCTTGCCGCTGACCACGAGGGCGTTGGACATACCGCGCCGGGCGGAGGACAGGGCCCTGGTGGCGGCGCTCTTCGAGGCGTTGGTGGAGCTGGGGGCGGCGGCGCTGCCGGTGCGGTCGTAGACGAGCGGCTCCCGGGTCACCGAACCGGCGTCGGGCAGCGCCTCGCCCTGCGGGCTGTCGGGCTTCGACGCGTACGGGAAGCTCTCGCCGTTGTGGACGGTGAGGACGGCCTCGGGGTCGTTGCGCTCGCGGAAGGACTCCCAGACCTCGGTGCCCCGCGCCACGCCGTACTTCGACTGGGCGGCGAGCAGGGAGACGGCGTTGTTGACCTCGCCGCCACCGCCGGAGCCGAACAGCGCGCCGATCACGGAGGCCAGCGCCACGAGGTCGGTGACCTTGAAGTGCTCGATGGTTCCGGCGTTGGTGATCGCGTCCTTGTGGCCGGTCAGAACGTACTCGCCGGGGAAGTAACGGCCGCTGTCGGAGGTGTCGATGTAGGCGTTGACACCGGCGAGATAGGCGTTGACGTCGTCGAGGGCCTGCCTGCCGCGGTCGCCGGCGGTGGCCACCGCCTTGTCGATCTGGGCCTGTAGATCGGCCTCGGTGTAGGGCGCGTTGCGCCAGAACTCCTGTTCGAGGCCCTGGTTGGCGGCCGCGCCGCCGGCGAAGGAGGTCAACCGGCCGCGTCCGACGTGCCGGAAGACGTCCATCAGCCACAGCCGGTCCTCGGCCGCCGCATACCCGGCGCCGAACTCGGTGCCGTATCTGGTGGTACCGGTGATGTGCGGGACGCCCGTCTTCCTGTCCCGGACGATGGTCACGTCGCCGCGGCCCGCGGGCTTCTCGGTGGAGGCGACCTGATCGGGCGGGACGCCGAACGAGGCGTCGTTGAAGAAGGTGTCGACCTTGGCGTCGGTGAGCGCGGGGTAGCCCGTGGCCAGGTTGGCGTACGGGCCGAGTTGGTCCTCGGCGTGAGTGGGCTGGGTGCCGAAGGCCTGGTTGAGCAGGATCTGGGCGAGGGTGGCGTTGCCGTTCTCGCCGGGCGGCAGGATGTCCGAACACTGGCCGCCGCAGTAGTCGTTGGCGGCCGGCGCCCCGGCGTCCGCCGCGGTGCCCGCGGCCGCCTGGGAGATTGGCGACAAAAGACCCCCCACGAGGACGCATATCGCGGCCGTCTTGAGGAACTTCGGAAATCTGCGGGGAGTTCTCAGTCTGTCGAGGACCTTGCGTGGGGCGCGCTGTGGCATGGCAGCTCCTCCCGAATGAGGGTCCCCCTGCTCGAGTGCAGCCGAGAGCGTGGGGGAGGGGGCGGGCGCACGTTACCGCCGGTATCCCCGCGATTGAAGATGAACACACGTCAGTTTCCAAGCGACCGACAGTCGGTTGGGGGATGTCATCGAAAAAGGATGGAGCCGATTCGCTTGTCGATACGTCTATTCGGCGACGTCCGTACGACGACGCCGAAGTAACCGAAGTTCAGGTGCAGGTGTGACGGAGGTGCAGGGCGATGGCCGGTTTCCGGAGTCTGGCGAGACAGGTACGGGATCCCAGGTGTGATCTGGCGCTACGGCGTTACTCACTGCGCAAGTGCCTGGAGAAGTTCGCCCCCTACGGGCATCGGGCGACCTGGGACCATCTGTGCTCCCGGGCCGGGTTCGGTCCCGAGGACCGCTCCCCCGATCCGGCGCGGCTCGTGGCCGCGCTGGAGGAGTTGGAGGAGGCCCGGTCCGTCTGGCTCGCCTACGAGGCCGATTTCACGCAGCGTCGCAGGAGGGAGAAGCACGACGGGCTGCGCAGGCCGGGCAGTGTCGACGACTGGCACCGGTTGACCTGGGGCGGTTTCGGTGTCGCCTGGTGCGACGATCCCCGGGTCCACCCCCATGAACCGCTGGCCGAGGTGTTGCGCCGGATCATCGCCGCACTGGAGCGCGAGCCGGGCGCGACCTGCCCGGTGTGCGCCGGTGAGCGCCTCGTATGGAAGTACGACCTGGCCCATGAGCCGTCGTCGGGTCCGGTCTGCACCGACTGCGGCATCGTGGTGCCGGTGCCCGTGCTGACGCCAGAGGCGCTGACGGACGCCCGGCGCGCACGGCTGCTGGTGTCGGCGTGACGAGGATGCCCGAGGGCGCGGGGGTGCGCCGGGGATGCCGCACCCCCGTACACCAGCCGCAAATCGACTGGATCCAGCCCTTTTTCGAGGGTACTGACGCCGCCGGACCGCTCGGCATAACCAAGTGGGTGCCGCCGATCCCGCCGGGCGGTCCCGTCGCGCTCACGGAGAAGCTGCACGGCTCGGTGTGCCTGCTGACGTGAAGGGCGGCACGGAGTACGAGTGAACGCGGGCCGGGGCCCGCTCAGCGGCAGTCCCGAGCCGCCTCCCGCTCCCGCGTCCGCCCCTGGGGCCCGGGCCCGCGCTCCACCATCAGCCGCGAGCCAGGCTGCCGTTCGCCGAGGACGTCGTCCGGGTTGGACAGCACACAGGTATCCAGGGACAGGCAGCCGCAGCCGATGCAGTCGGTGAGGTGGTCGCGGAGGCGGCTCAGCTGGCTGATGCGCTCGTCGAGTTCGGACCGCCACGCCCGCGAGAGCCGGGCCCAGTCCTCTCTGGTCGGGGTGCGCTGCTCGGGCAGTTCGGCGAGCGCCTGACGAATGTTGGCGAGCGGGATGCCGACGCGCTGGGCGGCGCGCACGAAGGCGACCCGGCGCAGGGCGTCGCGCTGGTAGCGGCGCTGGTTGCCCGGTGTGCGGCGGCTGGCGATCAGTCCCTTGGACTCGTAGAAGTGCAGGGCGGAGACGGCGGCGCCGCTGCGGGCGGACAGCTGGCCGACGGTCAGCTCATGGATCTTCTCCGGTATCTGGGGCACTCGCCAGAGCCTACCCACCACGTCCTGGCCCGGTCCGTTGACATGGGTCCCGCACCCGACCATGCTAAGCAGTTGCTTAGAGATGCTGACTTCATGACGCGAGAGGCCGGGAACATGGCAGAGCCGAGGACCTTCACGTCCGCCGAGGAGCTGAAGGCGGCGGTGGGCGAGCAGCTGGGGTACACCGACTGGCTGGAGATCGACCAGAAGCGGATCGACCTGTTCGCGGACGCCACGGGCGACCACCAGTGGATCCATGTGGACCCCGAGAAGGCGGCTTCGGGCCCCTTCGGCAGGACCATCGCGCACGGCTACCTCACACTCTCGCTGCTCCCGCTCTTCGGACCGCAGCTGATCCGGGTCGAGGGCGTGAAGATGGGCGTCAATTACGGGACCAACAAGGTCCGCTTCCCCGCGCCCGTCCCGGTCGGCTCCCGGCTGCGCGCCACCGCGGTGATCAGCGGCGTCGAGGACGTGCCGGGCGGGGTGCAGGTGGCCATCGCCTTCACCGTGGAGCGTGAGGGCGGCGACAAGCCCGTGTGCGTGGCCGAGTCGGTGTCGCGCTACTACCTCTGAGCGGGCCGGACGGCTACTTCCGCACCCCGACCATCCGCAGCACGAGGTCGGCGTAGAGGGCGCCGACCTCCTCGGGGGTGCGCGGGCCGTCGAGGTTGAACCAGCGGGCCACGTCGATGCACAGGGAGAGCACGGCGATCGTGGTGCCGTGCACGTCCAGGACGTCGAACTCGCCCGCGGCCACCCCGTCCTCGATGATCCCGCGCACCTCGGCGTCGACCTGGCGCCGCAGGGCGAGGATCTCGGCGCGGGCGTCCGGGCCGAGCGAATCCAGCTCGTACTGCACGACCCGGGCGGTGGTGCGCCCCCCGGCGTGCCAGCGGACGAAGGAGCTGACGGCGTCGGCGAGCCGCTCGGTCGCGGAGCCCTCCCGCCGGGCCGCCGTCCGCAGGATCTCGAGGGCCTTCTCGTGCCCGATCCGGCTGATGCGGTGGAGCAGCTCTTCCTTGGTCTTGTAGTGGATGTAGAGAGCGGCCGGGCTCATGCCCGCGCGGCCCGCGATGTCGCGGGTGGTGGTCGCGTGGTAGCCGCGCTCGGCGAAGGCCTCCACGGCGGCCAGGAGCAGCCGCCGGGCCGCGTCGGGGGTGACCTCGGCCCACGGCTGCGCCTCGGCGCCGCCCGTCTCCTCCGCCGTAGTCATCGCTCTCTCGCCCCTCTCGCCGGCTGGAGTAACACCATACCGCCGAAGGTGAGCGGGCGCTTAGCATGCCCGCCCACCTGCGCGGGGGCAGCTCAGAGTTTCTCGAAGGGATCGTGTTCGGCGAGCAGCTTCTCCAGCCGCGCCTGGTCGACCCGGCTGACGATCTGCCCGGCCTCCTGCCGGTCGCGGATCACCTTGGCCAGGGTGAAGGCGGAGGTCACGAGGTAGAGGACGGCGATCCCGAGGAAGGCCCGCACCCAGGCGTCGGCCTGCAACCGGAGGATCCCCACGGCGGTGGCCACCAGAGCCACGGCGAAGGACGCGACGGCCTGGCCGTAGAAGGCGGCCGTGCTCTGCTGTCTGACCGGAGTCTCGCTCATGGGAGACAGGCTCGGCCGACGAGACGCCGAGGACATGCGTACGGGTACTCAAAGACGTACTCGGAACCAGCACACACGGCGCTCGCTCAGAACGGGTCAGAACGCCGATATGCCGGTCAGCGCTCGCCCGATGACCAGCTTCTGGATCTGGCTCGTGCCTTCGTAGAGGGTCATCACCCGTGCGTCGCGCAGGAGTTTGCCCACCGGGTACTCGTCGATGTAGCCGTACCCGCCGAAGACCTGGAGCGCGTTGTTCGCGGCCCGGACGGCCGCCTCGGAGGCGAAGAGCTTGGCCTTGGAGGACTCGACGGCGAAGGGCAGCCCGCGGTCGATCAGATCGGCGACCCGCCAGGTCAGCAGCCGCGCCGCGTCCACGTCGACGGCGATGTCGCTCAGGAGTTCCTGGACCAGCTGGTGATGGGCGATGGACCGGCCGAACTGCTCGCGCTCGCCGGCGTAGCGGACGGCCGCGTCCAGGGCGGCCCTGGCGATGCCGACACAGCCCGCCGCGACCGACATGCGCCCCTTGGCGAGCGCGGACATGGCGATCGAGAAGCCCTTGCCCTCGGGGCCCAGCATCGCGGAGGCCGGCACCCGTACGTCCTCCAGGACGAGTTCGGCAGTGGCCTGGCCGCGCAGGCCCAGCTTGCCGTGGATCGGGCGGCGGGTGAGGCCGCCAGTGCCGGTAGGCACCAGGAAGGCGGAGACTCCCCGGTGGCCCGGGGCGTTGGTGGAGCGGGCGAACAGGAGCACGACATCGGCCCAGGTGCCGTTGGTGATGAACATCTTGGTGCCGTTGAGGACATAGTCGTCGCCGTCACGGACCGCCCTGGTGGTGAGGTTGCCCGCGTCCGAGCCGGTGCCCGGCTCGGTGAGACCGAAGCAGCCGACGTACGTGCCGGAGGTCAGCCCCGGCAGCCACTGCCGTTTCTGCTCCTCGCTGCCCCAGGCGGCGACGGTCTTGGCGACGAGACCGAGGGAGACCGAGACGATGCCGCGCACGGACGAGTCGCCGCGGCCCAGTTCCTCGGTCACCAGGCAGTACGCGAGATGGTCGCCGCCCGAACCGCCGTACTCCTCGTCGATGGTGAGCCCGAGGAAGCCGACCTCGCCCAGCTTCCTGACGATGCCCCGGTCGACCTCCTCGGCCCGGTCCCAGGCGACGACGTGCGGGGCGACCTCCCGGGCCACGAACTCCTCGGCCAGCCGTCGCACGGCGGCCTGCTCCTCGCTCAACTCCAGATTCACGACGCGTCACCCCAAGGGAAGGTCCGGGAAGGGCGGAGGCAGGCCCGGAAGGTCTTTGAAATCCGCACCTTTAAATTAGCACTGCTAGTTTCCGAGTGCAGCCCTACTATGTGCGCCATGGCCAGACCGCGCAAGCCTCTCCTCAGCACCGACCGCATCGTCGCCACGGCGCGGGCGCTGGTGGACGCGGAGGGCCTCGCAGCCGTCTCCACGCGCCGTCTCGCCGCCGAGCTCGGGGTGAGCGGACCCTCCCTCTACAACCACTTCCGCACCAAGGACGAGATCCTGGAGGCGGTGGCGGACTCGGTGAGCGCTCAGGTCGACCTGTCGATGTTCGAGGACGGCCGGCCCTGGCGGAGGGCGCTGCACGACTGGGCGGTCTCCTACCGGGCCGCCCTGCGCGACCACCCGAACATCGTGCCGGTCCTGGCGCGCGGCCCCGGCCGCCGCCCGGCCGCGCTGCGCCTCGCGGACGCCGTCTACGGCGCGATGGTCGACGCGGGCTGGCCGCCGGCACAGGCCACCTCCATCGGCGCGCTGATGCGCTATTTCGTCATGGGCTCCGCGCTCGGCTCGTTCGCGGGCGGCTTCGTGGACGACGCGACGGCGTACGACCCCGCCGACTACCCGCACCTCGGCCAGGCCCACCGGCTCGCCGAGCAGCAGGACAAGATCGACGAACGGGCCTTCGAGGCAGGGCTCACGGCGCTGCTGGACGGGCTGGAGCAGCAGTACCGGCAGATCGGAGGGCCCGCGTAGGACGGTCACGGCCCTCGGGGGGAACCGCCGCTCGGCATGCTTCGGCGGGCGCCGAAGTGTCCGGACCGCATGCTGGACGTATGACAGGTCGCAAGGATGCGCGAGCGGCCGGGCTAGCGGCGCCGGCCGGGCTCATATGTCCTGGTTGTTCCTCGGCGAGGTGCCGGGAGCGCTGACGCTCGGTGGCGGCGTGCTCTGTCTGGCAGGCGTGGCGGTGTCACGGTCGCGTCCCCGGCATCCGGCCGCCGCCCCGAACCCGCACACCCCTGCACCGGACGCCGCGGCCTGCACTGATCCGGGGAAACCCCTAGAACACCACCAGCGCCCGCCCTCCCCTGCCCGCGAGCATGGTGTCGAACGCCGCCGGGATGCCCTCCAGGCCGATGCGTTCGGTCACCAGCGCTCCGAGGTCCAGTCGGCCGGAGCGCACGTGTCCGGCCAGGACCGGAAGGTCCTCGGCAGGATTGGCGTTGCCGTAGACACAGCCCGACAGGGTGCGGCCCCAGTGGAAGATCTCCAGGGCGTTGAAGATGACCTGCTGGTCCTTGCCGCCGATGCCGACGACCGTCGTACGGCCGCCGCGGCGCGTGGCGTCCCAGGCCGCGCGGATGGTGACCGCGCGGCCCACGCACTCCACCGCCGCGTCGACACCCTGCTTGTCCGTCAGAGCGCGGATCTCGCGCGGGGTCGTGTCGGAGGCGAGCAGGTAGTCCGTGGCGCCCGCCCTCCGGGCCAGCTCCTCCTTCGCGGGGGACACGTCCACCGCGACGATCCGCTCCGCGCCCGCGATCCGGGCCGCCTGAAGAGCCGCGAGGCCCACCCCGCCGACACCGAACACCGCCACCGTCTCCCCCGGCCGCACCCGGGCCGCGTGGTGGACGGCCCCGTACCCGGTGAGCACGGCACAGCCCAGCAGGGCCGCGTCGGTCAGGGGCACACCATCAGGTGCCGGCAGCACACAGGAGGCCGCCACCACCGTCTCCTCGGCGAACGCGGCCACGTTGAGGCCGGGGTGCAGATCGCTCCCGTCGTCCGCGCGCCGGGCGTGGACGTCTCCGGAGCCGGTCAGCGCGTTCGCGCACAGCCACACCTCTCCCCGCACGCAGGCGGGGCAACCGCCGCAGGACGGCGCCCAGTTGAGGACGACTCCGTCACCCGGCGCGACATGGGTGACCCCCTCCCCCACGGACACCACCGTCCCGGCGCCCTCGTGTCCGAGGACCGCCGGCACCGGCACCCGCATGGTGCCGTCGGACAGGGACAGGTCGGAGTGGCACACCCCGGCGGCGGCCAGCCGGACGCGGACCCGGCCGGGGCCCGGTTCCGGCAGCTCGATGCCGGTGATCTCCAGCGGGGCACCGACGGCGGGCAACACAGCGGCACGGACCATCTCGCTCAGCCTTCCGGGAACTGGAGGGACTTGGTCTGGAGGTACTCGGCGAGCCCGTGCGCACCCAGCTCGCGGCCCACCCCGGACTGCTTGTAGCCGCCGAAGGGTGCCAGGGGGTTGAAGCGGCCGCCGTTGATGTCGACCTGACCGGTCTCCATCCTGCGCGCGAACGCGGCGGCCTCCGCGTCGTCGCCCGCCCAGACGGCGCCGGCGAGCCCGTAGACCGTGCCGTTGGCGATCCTCAGGGCGTCCTCCTCGTCCTCGTAGCGCAGGATCGACAGCACCGGGCCGAAGATCTCCTCCTGGGCGATCGTCATCCCCGGGGTGACGTCGGCGAAGACGGTGGGCCGTACGTGGTAGCCGCGCTCGCGCGGGGCGTCCGGGCCGCCGGCGACCAGGCGCGCGCCCTCCGCCAGGCCCTTGTCGATGTAACCGCGTACCCGGGCCTGCTGCTTGGCGCTCACCAGCGGGCCGATGCGCTCGCCGTACTTCTCCGCGGCCGCGGCGGCCAGTCCCACCGCCTCCTCGTACCGGTCCCGGTGCACCAGCATCCGTGTCCAGGCGCTGCATGTCTGGCCGGAGTTGGCCATCACATTGGCGACGCCGACGTTCACCGCCCTGGCGAGGTCGGCGCTGGGCAGGATGACGTTCGCCGACTTGCCGCCCAGCTCCAGGGCGACCTTCTTGACGGCCGCGCCGGCCGTGGCGCCGATCAGCCGGCCCACCGCGGTGGATCCGGTGAACGAGACCAGGTCGACGCCCTGGTGCCCGGCGAGCGCCTGGCCCGCGACCTGCCCGAGGCCGGTGACGAGCTGGAACACCCCGGCCGGTACGCCCGCCTCGTGCGCGGCCTCCGCGAAGAGCTGGGCGGTCAGCGGGGTGTCCTCGGCGGGCTTGAGGACGACGGTGCAGCCCGCCGCCAGCGCCGGGGCGACCTTGGCGACGATCTGGTGC
Organism: Streptomyces sp. NPDC047079; assembly: GCF_040643755.1. Taxonomy (NCBI): domain Bacteria; kingdom Bacillati; phylum Actinomycetota; class Actinomycetes; order Kitasatosporales; family Streptomycetaceae; genus Streptomyces; species Streptomyces sp. NPDC047079. The sequence goes on along the minus strand of NZ_JBEYUZ010000004.1, from coordinate 70,827 downwards.
AGGGGGTAGTTCCAGGGGGTGATGGCGCCCACGACCCCGACCGGCTCGTGGTGAACGGTGGAGTTGCCGACCTTCTCCTCGAAGGCGTGGGTGGCGGCCAGTTCGGCGTACGACCCGGCCACCGCGATCGGCAGGCCCACCTGCACGGTCCGTGAGAACGCCGGCGGCGACCCCAGCTCCGCCGTCACGGTATCGGCGATCTCCTCCTGGCGGGCTACGAGCACGTCCCTCAGGGCGGTGAGGTACCCGGCCCGTTCGGCGGGCGGGGTGGCGGCCCACGCCGGGAGGGCGGCTCGGGCGGCGCGTACGGCGGCGTCGACGTCCTCGGCGGTGCCGGCCGGGACCCGGCCGATGACCTGCTCGTCCGCCGGGTTCACCACATCGATGGTGTCCGGGCCCGAGGCGGGGCGCCAGGCGCCGTCGATGTACATGCCGTCATGTGCCTTCATCGTCGTCCTCCCCGGGGCGGGCCACGTCGTCCGGGGCCTAAACTAGCGCCGTTAGTTTTGGCGCGCCAGGGTTTTGGGGCGCCCGGCCGGAGCGGCGCCGCGGTCCCCGGGGCCGCCCTGCGGTGCGGGCCCGGGCGACGGCCTCTCCGCGAGGTCAGACGATGCCGAAGGGGATCGCGGCACCGACCGGGGTGCAATGACGTCAGGTCGGGCCGAGAGGGGTCAACAAGATGTCGACGTGCGAGCGATAAGCGCCGAATCCCTGGTCAGCGCGGTGTGTCGAGCGGCAGGAGGTCGACGGGCACACCGTTGAGGACGGCGTTGCCCGACAGCGGGTCGAGCAGGCTGCCGTCGAGGAGCTGGTTGACGTTGACGCCGGGATCGAGGGCGGCGTGACTCATCCGGGTGCCGGGCCGGTCGTGGCCCCAGCCGTGCGGGAGGCTGACGACCCCGCGCCGGACGGTGTCGGTGATCTCGACGGGCGCGGTCACCGCTCCCCCGGCGCCCTTGACCCGAACCGGCGCGCCGTCGACGAGCCCGAGCCGCTCGGCGTCCTCGGGGTGGACGTGCAGGGTGCAGCGGTTGGAACCGCCGGTGAGCGCGGGCACGTTGTGCAGCCAGCTGTTGTTGGACCGCAGATGGCGCCGCCCGACGAGCACGAGCCCGGCGGCGCGCTCGCCCATGGCCCGCTTCAGGCGCGGCAGGTCGCCCGCGATCGGTCCCGGCAGCAGTTCGACCTTGCCGCTCACGGTCTTCAACGGCTGCGGCAGACGGGGCTGGAGCGGACCGAGGTCGATGCCGTGCGGATTGGTTAGCAGCTTCTCCAGGCTGAGCCCGTCGGGCCGGGTCCCGAACCCGTCGCCGTACGGGCCGAGGCGCAGCATCATGTCCAGCCGCCGCTCGGGCCCGCTCTCGCCGGTGAGCCGCGCGGCCAGCTCACGCGGATCGCGGCCGTGGACGGGCGAGTGGGTCTCGGTGACCGCCTTGCCGAGGGTCTGGTCGACGACCAGGGAGTCGACGGCAGCCGGGTCCGCGCCGTGCATGCCCGTCGCGGCGAGGACCAGCCGGGCGAGGATCTCGGTCTCCGCCATGCGGCCGGGCTCCAGGGGGACGGCGGCGCGGGTGTAGCGGACCTGGTTGCGCACGGCGAGGGAGTTGAAGGCGAAGTCGAAGTGCGGTGCCTGGGAGGGCGGGGGCGGCGGCAGCACGACGTGCGCGTGACGCGAGGTCTCGTTGAGGTACGGGTCGACGCTGACCATGAAGTCGAGCGAGCCGAGTGCCTTGTCCAGGCGGTCGCCGTCCGGGGCGGAGAGGACGGGGTTGGCGGCGATCGCGATGACGGCGCGGACCGGGGTGCCCTCTTCGGTGGCTGTGTCGATCTCCTCCGCGAGCGCGGAGATCGGCAGTTCGCCCTTGGCCTCGGGGTGCCGCCGCACGCGTGAGTGCCAGCGGCCGAGCGCGAAGCCATGGCCGGGCCCGGCGGGGCGGGGCGTCTTGTCGGTGGCCGACAGCGGGAAGAGGGCGCCGCCGGGGCGGTCGAGATTGCCGGTCAGGATGTTGAGCACGTCGACCAGCCAGCTGGCGAGGGTGCCGTGCGGCACGGTGCAGCTGCCGATGCGGCCGTAGACGGCGGCGGTGGGCGCGGCGGCCAGCTCCCGGGCCAGGGCACGGATGGTGTCCGCCTCGACGTCGCACGCCACGGCGACGGCTTCGGGCGTGAAGTCCCGGACGGCGGCGGCCACGTCCGCGACGCCCTCCACATGCGGGGCCAGGTGCCCCAGGTCGACGAGGCCCTCCTCGAAGAGGACGTACGTCATCGCCGCGAGCAGCAGGGCGTCGGTACCCGGACGGACGGCGATGTGGCGGTCGGCGAGCCGGGCGGTGCGGGTGCTGCGCGGGTCGATCACGGTGAGGGTCCCGCCGCGGGACTTGAGCGCCTTGAGCCTGCCGGGGAAGTCGGGGGCGGTGCACAGACTTCCGTTGGACTCCAGGGGGTTGGCGCCGATGAGCAGCAGGTGGTCGGTGCGGTCGAGGTCCGGCACGGGGATGGCGCCCGCGTCTCCGTACAGCAGTCCGCTGGAGACGTGTTTGGGCATCTGGTCGAGGGTGGAGGCGGTGAAGAGGCTCCGGGTGCGCAGACCGGCGAGCAGGACGGGCGGGTAGAGGCCGCCGGCCATGGTGTGCACGTTGGGGTTGCCGAGGACGACGCCGACGGCGTGCGGCCCGTATCGCTCGACGATCGGCCGCAGCCCGGCGGCGACGGCGTCGAACGCCTCCTCCCAGGTGGCCTCGCGCAGTTCCCCGTCCCGGCGCACGAGCGGCCCGCGCAGCCGGTCGGGGTCGGCGTCGGCGGCCCCGAAGGACGCGCCCTTCGGGCAGATGAAGCCCTCGCTGAACACGTCCTCCCGGTCGCCGCGGGCGCCGGTGACCCGGGTGCCGTCGACGGTGAGCGTCAGTCCGCAGGTGGCCTCGCAGAGGGGGCATATACGCAGGGCGGTGCGGGGCACGGGTCCTCCCGGAGGGTGGCGGCGGTGGCGCACGATCACGCCGAGCATACCGACCGGTATGGACGGAGGGGAGGGGTCAGGGGGACACGTCCCCTCCGGCATGTCGCCCGGGGCCCGCCGGAAGAGGCCCCCGGGCGCCCGCTCCCCGAGGGTGTCCCTCAGTCCAGTACCCGCTCCAGGTAGGCCCGCAGGAGCGCGCGTGTCTCCGCGATGATCCCCTCGTCGCCCCCGGGGTCGACCCGGAAGGCCAGATGGACCAGGGTGTCGGCCGTCTCCACCGCGACCAGGAACACGCGCCGCAGGTCCTCGTCCGGTTCCCGGCCGAGATGCGCCGACAGCAGGTCCGAAAGGCGGTCCGCGACGCGGTGGTTGGGTTCGGCGCGGCGGGCGCCCACCGGGATCTGGTTGCCGAAGTCGACGAGGGAGAAGCCGGGTGCCGTGCGCTTCATGTCCAGGTACTCGTCGAGCACCGCGTCCATGGCCGTTCGCCAGCCTCCCTCGTCGCCCTCGTCGCCCTCGTCGCCCGCGTCGGCGAGCCGGCGGGCGACGCGCTCGGTGTAGCGCTCCAGGTTGCGTTCGGCGAGCGCGTCGGCCATCGCCCGCTTGTTGCCGAAGAAGCGGTACACGGAGCCGATGGGGACGCCCGCGCGCAGGGCCACGGCCCGCGTGCTCAGGGCGTCGTAGCCGACCTCGTCGAGCAGGTCGGCACAGGCGTCGAGGATCCTGGTCAGTCGTTCCGCGCTACGGCGCTGGACGGGCGCGCGGCGCAGCGATGTCGCATGGGGCACGGGCTTCATGATGCCTCTCCGCCGGGGGCCGGTGTACCTCGCCCGCCTGTACGGACATCGGTGGCCGAGGCACTCATCGGGCGCCGCGGAGGATCAGCCCGTGCCCCGCGGGCTCGGCGTCCGCCGCGCCCGCGAGCCCGTGTGCCGGGCGTTCGCCGCGGCGGTAGGGGGACGACCGGATCCGGCGGGCGGTGCACGGCACTTCCCCCTTGCGCACCCGACCCGCGAATCCTACGGTGCTACATAGGAATCCGTGACGAGGGAGCGTGGATGAGCGGGGACGCGAGGAAGACCGCGGAGGGGCTGTCGTATCTCTCCGGTTTCGGCAACGAGCACAGCTCGGAGGCGATCCCGGGCGCGCTGCCCGAGGGCCGGAACTCCCCGCAGCGCGCCCCGCTCGGGCTGTACGCGGAGCAGCTGAGCGGTACGGCGTTCACCGAGCCGAGGGCGCACAACCGCCGCTCGTGGCTGTACCGCATCCACCCCTCGGCGGCCCACCCGGCGTTCACCCGTGCCGACAACGGGACGCTCCGCTCGGCGCCCTTCACGGAGACGGTGCCCGACCCGAACCGGCTGCGCTGGGGCCCGCTGCCCGAGCCGGCCGCGGGCACGGACTTCCTCGCCGGGCTGTGGACCCTCGGCGGCAACGGCGACGCCACCCAGCGCACCGGCATGGCCGTGCACCTCTATCACGCCAACGCCTCCATGGACCGTGTCTTCAGCGACGCCGACGGCGAACTGCTGATCGTGCCCGAGCGCGGCGGGCTGCTGCTGCACACCGAGTTCGGGATGCTGAAGGTGGACCCCGCCGAGGTCGCGGTGATCCCGCGCGGCGTCCGCTTCCGCGTGGAGCTGCTCGACACGGGGTCCGCCGACGGGCAGGGCCCTGCCGCCCGCGGCTACGTCTGCGAGAACTACGGCGCCCCCTTCCGTCTGCCCGACCTCGGTCCCATCGGCGCCAACGGCCTGGCGAACGCCCGTGACTTCCGGGCGCCGGTCGCCGCGTACGAGGACGTCGAGGGCCCCGTCGAGGTGGTGAACAAGTTCTGCGGCAACCTCTGGACGGCCGTCTACGACCACTCGCCGCTGGATGTCGTCGCCTGGCACGGAAACCATGTGCCTTACATCTATGACCTCCGCCGGTTCAATGTGATCGGCACCATCAGCTACGACCACCCCGACCCGTCCATCTTCACGGTGCTGACCTCGCCGAGCGACACCCCCGGACTGGCGGGCGTCGACTTCGTTGTCTTCGCGCCGCGCTGGCTGGTGGGCGAGGACACCTTCCGGCCGCCGTACTTCCACCGGAACGTGATGAGCGAGTACATGGGGCTCATCGAGGGCGCCTACGACGCGAAGGCGGAGGGCTTTGTACCGGGCGGGGGCTCGCTGCACAACATGATGTCGGCGCACGGCCCGGACCGGGAGACGTTCGAGAAGGCGAGCGCGGCCGAGTTGCGGCCCCACAAGGTCGACGACGGGCTGGCGTTCATGTTCGAGACCCGCTGGCCGGTGACCCTGACGCCGCACGCGGCGCGCGCGGAGCACCTTCAGCGCGGATACGACGATGTGTGGCAGGGCCTCGAACGCCACTACCGCCCGTTGCACTGAGCGTCGCCGACCGGTACGGATAGCCCGTGACCTCCTTTGCCCCCGATTCGATCGTCCTGAACCGCAAGCTGCCGCTCTGGTACCAGGTGTCGCAGTCGCTGCGCGCCTCGATACTCGGCCGCTCGCCCCGGGACCCGCTGCGCCTGCCCACCGAGGAGCAGTTGGCGGGGCACTACGGGGTGAGCGTGCTGACGATGCGACAGGCGCTGAAGGAGCTGGAGGACGAGGGCCTGATCAGCCGCCACCGGCGGCGCGGCACGTTCATCGAGCCGAGCGCCACAAGAGGTGCCCCGGTGCGCCTGCTGGGCTCGGTGGACGCGATCGTGGCCCAGCAATCCGGCATGACGACCGAATTGCTGGACCGGGGCACGGCGCCGGTGCCGGCCGAACTGGCCGAGTACTTCCCGGATCTGACCGAGGTGGCGGCGTATCACCGGCTGCGCAGCGACGAGAAGACGGGCGAGCCGACCAACCACGCGCGCAACTACGTCCGTCCCGAACTGGCCGAGCGCATCGATACCGAGGACTTGGCGCGGTGGCCGATGACCAAGGTGCTGCGGGACGCGGTCGGCGCGGACATCAGCCGCATCACGGACACGGTCCAGGCGCGGCTCGCGGATCCGGAGACGGCGCAGCTGCTGGATGTCCCGCTGCTCAGCCCGATCCTGCACTACACCGGGGTCACCTACGACACCTGCGGGCGCCCCCTCGACGTGGCGGTGATCCACTACCGGGGGGACCGCTTCTCCTTCACGGTCACCCTCGAGGCCACCTGAGCACGTCGTACGATGCCGGGCGTGACGCACGACGACGCTCCGCTGCTCGCGGACCTCATGCCGTGGTCCGTCGCACCCCTGCGGCCGGGCCGCGCCTGGCCGTCGGCTCCCGACGCGGCCTGTCTGAAGGCGCGGTGGGACGCCCTGCTGAAGGCCGAGGGGCCCGGCCGTGAGGCACTGTTCGAACCGACGCGCTCGCGCACCCTGCACTCGGCGGTCGGACAGCTGCCGGGCCGGTCCGGCGGCACGGAGAAGCTGGCACGCGCCGTCGGCCCCTGCCCGGAGCCGGTACGCGTCCTGGCCGCGCCCTTCGACGAGCAGTGGCTGATCCCCGACCACCGCCTCATCGACACCGCCCGGCCCGAGCTGTGGCGGGTTGCGGACGAGCACCAGATCTTCGCCGTGGAGACGGCCGCCGACCCGGCCGGCCCCGCCCTGCTCGCGACCTCCCTTGTGCCGCTCCTGCGGCCCGGCCCCATCCGTCCGCTGTACCGCCGCCCCCGAGGCGCCGAACCCAACCTGGCGCCCGGCCTGCTGGAGCACCTGCACGGCCGTCTGGGCAAGAGGCCCACTCCTGTGGACGTTCTCGCCTGGACCATGGCGGCGGTACGCCCCGGTCCCGACGGGCTCGCCGTCCCCCTCACCGAGAGCCCCGAGCACTGGTCGCGTGGCGTGGAGCTGGGCCGCCGCATGCTGTGGCTGATGCGCCGCGACGGCGAACGCCCCAAACTGCCGGGCGGCAGGCGCCCGTACGTCCGCGCCCCGCTGCCCGCTCGGCCCTTGACCCTGCACTACGACCCCGACGAGGAAACCCTCCGCCTCGACGAGGGACGGATCTCCCCGGTGCCGCCGGAGGCCTGGGAGTTCGAGGCGGGCGGGACCCGGGTCCTGGAGCAGTGGTTCGCGGCCCGTACCACACAGGGTCAGCCCGGCACACTGACGGAGATCCGCCCCGGGACCTGGCCGCAGGCCTGGACGTCGGAGCTGCTGGAACTGATCACGGTGCTGGCCCTGCTCGCCGAGGTGCGGTCGCAGCGTGAGGCGTTGACCCTCGGCGCGCCCGTCACGGCCGCCGACCTGCGCGGGGCGGGCGTCCTGCCGGTCCCGGGCGCGGCCCGCCGCCCCGCCTCCGTGCTCGATCACCAGGAGGAGGGGCCTGAAGGGCAGTTCGCGCTGCTTTAGGGAGCCTCAGCACCACGCCCGCCCGGCGGGAGGGGGTCCGACATCGGCCGGGCCGGGTCCTTGGGCTCGAAGGCGTCGAGCACGCGTTCCACCACCCGCTGGAACACCGCGTCCAGGTCGACCGGTCCGGAGCCTTCCGTCAGGACGGCGGCCAAGCGCGGGTAGGCACCGGTCGCGAGCTGTTCGCCGAGGTAGGCCATGCGGATCGCCTGCTCCTGCTCCGCCGACCACGGCAGGGAACGGGCGCGCTCCGCGGTGGCCAGCTCGTTGGAGACCGCCGTCGTCACCACCCCGTTCACCATCGCGATGAGCTCCAACTTGGTGGAGGCGGGCGCCTTCAGCGGTTCCAGGCAGGCCAGGCAGTGCTCCAGGTAGCGCAGCGCCTTGGGGCTGAAGGCGTGGTGACCGGAGATCATCCGCGGCAGCCAGGGGTGGCGCAACGCCGTCGGCGCCGTCACCCGGGACCCCACCCTCACCCTGCCGCGCCTGGTGCGCGAACTCGACGCGGCGGGCGTGCCGTTGCTCGACGCGAGTATCAGGCCGCCGACCCTGGACGACGTCTTCCTACGCCTCACGGGCAGCAAGGAGCTTGCGGCATGAGCACACTGGCGTACGACGGCACCGCGATGCTGGGGCGTCAGCTGAAGCGGATCCGCAACAACCCGGGCCTGGTGATCCTGACCCAGACCATGCCGATCACCATGCTGCTGTTCTTCGGATACGTCTTCGGCAGCGCGGTCGCGATGCCCGGTGAGCGGTACCGCGCCTTCCTCGTCCCCGGGCTGCTGGCGGCCACGGCCGCGGGCGGGCTGACCACCGGGATGCTCCAGACCTCCCAGGACGCGCACCGGGGCGTGATGGACCGTCTGCGCACACTGCCGATGAGCCGGGCGGCCGTACCGCTCGGGCAGGCGGTGGCCGACCTCGTGGTCTCGGCCGCCGGGACGGTGCCGCTGCTGCTGGTCGGACTGGCGGTGGGCTGGCGCATCCAGGGGTCCGTGGCACAGGTGGCGGGCGCGCTCGGCCTGTTGCTGGTGTTCCGGTTCGCCTGCACCTGGGCCGGAATCCTGCTCGGCATGCTGCCCCGCAACGAGGAGGCGGCGGGACAGCTGGCCAGCACGACCTTCGTGCTGCCGCTGCTGTCCACCGCGTACATCCCCGCCGACGGCATGCCCGGCTGGCTGCGCACCCTCGTCGAGTGGAACCCGATCAGCGCGGTCACCGCCGCCGTGCGGCACCTCTTCTCCCCCGGGCTCTCGGCTTCGCTCGAGCAGGGAGGTGCTCCCGTCGTGCGGGACGCCGCCTGGCCGGTGGCCCACCCCATTGCCGGGTCGCTGGCCTGGTGCGCGGTGCTGATCGCGGTGTTCGCGCCGACGGCCGTCCGCCGGTACGCGTCCCCGGTGACGACCTGCTGACAAGTCCCTCCGCCGCAGGACATGATCCAGGCCATGGATCGTCTGCCCCTGCCCCAGGAGGGCCCCCCGCTGCCCCTGGAGGGCCTCACCGTCGTCGCCGTCGAACAGGCCGTCTCCGCCCCTTTCGCCACCCGCCAACTCGCCGATCTCGGCGCCCGGGTGATCAAGGTCGAGCGGGTCGACGGCGGCGACTTCGCCCGTGGCTACGACACCGCCGCCCGCGGTCTGGCCTCGCACTTCGTGTGGTGCAACCGCGGCAAGGAGTCGATCGCCCTGGATCTGAAGGACCCCCGGGGCCTGGACGTCGTACGGCGGCTGATCGCGGACGCGGACGTGTTCGTGCAGAACCTGGCCCAGGGAGCCGCGGCCCGGCTCGGCCTGGACGCGGCCACCCTGTGTGCGGCGCACCCGAGGCTGGTGGCCGTGGACATCTCGGGCTACGGGGCGTCCGGGCCGTACGCGGACAAGCGGGCGTACGACATGCTCGTGCAGTGCGAGGCGGGGCTGGTGTCGGTCACGGGGACGCCCGGGCAGCCCGTCAAGGCGGGCGTCCCGGCGGCGGACATCGCGGCGGCCATGTACGCGTTCTCCGGTGTGCTCGCGGCGCTCGTCCGGCGGGGCACCACCGGACGCGGCGGCCCGGTGGAGATCTCCATGCTGGAGGCGCTCGCGGAATGGATGGGCCATCCGCTGCACCACACGATGCACGGCGGCACTCCACCGGCGCGCACGGGTCTCGCGCACGCCGTCATCGCTCCCTACGACGCCTATCCCACGGCGGACGGCGGCAGGGTGCTGCTGTCCGTGCAGAACGACCGGGAGTGGCGCCGGCTCGCCGAGCAGGTGCTGGGGCAGCCGGAGCTGGGGGACGACCCCGCGTACGCCACGAACGCGGCGCGGGTCGCCCACCGGGAACGCACGGACGCGCTCGTCGGCAAGGCGCTGAGCGCGCTGAAGGCCGACGAGGCGATGGACCGCCTGGAGCGGGCGGGCATCGCGTGCGCGCGCCTGAGGGACCTGCGGGAGCTGGCCGGGCATCCGCAGCTGGCGGCCCGGGACCGGTGGCGGGAGGTGGGGACGCCGGTGGGGCCGCTCAGGGCACTACTGCCGCCGATCACGCTGCCGGGCGGGAACGAGGCACGCATGGGGGACGTGCCCGCGCTCGGGGAGCACACCGAGGCGCTGCTGCGTGCCGTGGGGATGACGGACGCCGAGATCGCAGCGTTGCGCCGGGACGGTGTGGCGGCCTGAGCGCGGGCCCTGTGCGCCCGCGTCGCGGGCGCCGTGAGGAGCGCCGGTGGCGCTCAGTGCCCGCCGAACAGCGATCGGCGCAGACGGCGCAGCGGCGCGAAGAGCGAAACCTTGCTCACGCGCGCACGCCTTCCGCTGCGCTCGTGCGCGGTGCCACGTGCGGTCAGCTCACGCATCAGGGACGTCGCCTCGGCCGTCTCCCGCTGCGGTACGGCAGGGCCCGCCAGCACCGAGAGATGGCGGTCGAGACGCGCACTGGTCGCACTGCTCCCGCAGGTGATCGCAGGGACCCTCGCCCTGCTGCGCACTGTTATCTGTTCCATGTCACTCCCCACCCGTACGAGTCCACCCGGCCCGGGCAGGCTAACCCTATCGTTCCCTCGGGGCACGCGGGTATCACGGGCACAGGATTCACCTTCTCCGTAAGGGGGTTGACGGCTACTCTCCGAATCCGACGGATTGCAGGGCGAGTTGGACAACTGGCTGGCCGGTCGGCTGTGCTGAGCCACCTTCGGGTTCCACGGTCACGGCGAGTGACGTCGCCGAGGTGCTCAGACCGCTCGCGACCAAGGGCGTGTCGCCGTGGAACAACCCGAGGGAGCGCGGTTGCACGTCGGGGCGCATCAGCCAGAGCTGATGCACGCGCCCGCTCGGCGGCGCGTCGAATCCGCTGAGGGTGACGACAGCGCGCCCCTCGGAGGCGGAGGCGATTACTCCGATTCCCCGGCCCCTGGCGTCCCGGTCACTGGTCGCACGGGCGTCGGGGGCTGCGAGAACGTGGGCGATCTCACGTGCCTGCGCCCGCTCGGCGTCGAGTCTGCCCTGCGTCTGCGTCGCCTGCACGGCGAAGAGCGCGGCGACGACGAGGGCCGCCGCGGCCGTCGCGGTGGCGAGCGGGGCGAAGAGGGGGCGCATCCGCGGTGCACGGGCGCGCGCGGGCGGCGGGGCGGCTCCCCAGACGTGCGGCGGCAGATGCGGCGCGTGGGCACGGGGCACGTCGTGCGCGGGCGCGGGGTCCTGAGGGGTGTTCCGCACGGCGGTCAGGACGCGGTCGCGCATGCCGGGCGGGGCCAGGGCGGCGGTGGACCAGGCGAGGCGCACGGCATCCTCGGACAGGGCCCGCACCTCGGCGGCACAGCGCTCACAGCCGGCTGAGTGCCTCTCGAAGCGCACGCGCTCGGCGGGTTCCAGGGCGTCGAGGGCGTAGGGGGCTGCCAGGGAGTGCAGATCCTCGCGGCGCAGCAGGCGGTCGAGGATGCTCATGCGGCTCCTCCCAGGCATTCGCGCAGCCGGGTGAGTCCGTCGCGCATCCGCGTCTTGACCGTGCCGAGCGGCAGTGAGAGCCGCTCGGCCACCTCACGGTACGTGTAACCGTCGTAGTAGGCGAGCGTGACGGACTGGCGTTGCAGGGCAGTGAGACGGTCCAGGCAGCGGCGCACCCATTCGCGCTCCAGGCCGGCCTCCACCTCCTCGGCGACATGGTCGAAGGCCGGGTGGTGGGCGCGCCTGGCTTCGCGCTGCTCGCGTTCGCCGGCGGCGCGGGCGCTGCGGACCCGGTCGACGGCGCGGCGGTGCGCGAGGGTGAGGATCCACGAGAGGGCGCTGCCGCGTCCGGGGTCGAACCGCGGGGCCGAGCGCCAGAGTTCGAGCAGCACCTCCTGGGCCACCTCCTCCGACTGCGCCGGATCCCGTACGACCCTGCGCACCAGGCCGAACACCGGCCCGGACACCAGTCCGTACAACTCCTCGAAGGCCTTCTGGTCACCTCCGGCCACGAGGACCAGAAGTTCGTCCGCCTCCACTCACAACCCCCTCTCCGCCGCCGCGCACGGCCTGCTCGCGTCACTGTGGCACGTGCCGCGCCCGCTCTTCCGCTGGGATACGGATCAGCTGGGCGAAAACGCGGGTCGAGCAGGCACGAAAAGATTTTCCGGTTCCACCAATCCGCCTCGGGGGCCGCTCCGAATCACGGTGCGTCAGGCAAGTTGGCACTGAGGACGGACGGCATGACACCTATCTCCAGGAGCGGCGCGGGGCGCAGGAGTATCGCGACCCTCATCTGTGGTGCGCTGGCCGTCGGCGGGCTCGCGGCCGCCGGCGTGACCGCGCTGGAACCGGGGGCGGCCTCCGCCTCCTCCCACCGGGAGGCTCCGCTCATCTCGGGGCAGCCGCAGTACGACAACACCGACCTGTACGCGTTCGTGAGTCCGGACAAGCCCGACACGACGACGGTCATCGCGAACTTCGTCCCGTTCGAGGAACCGGCGGGCGGCCCGAACTTCTACACGTTCGCGGACGACGCGCAGTACGACCTCCACGTCGACAACAACGGTGACGCCCAGAGCGAGCTGATCTTCCGCTACACGTTCAAGACCCACCGCAAGAACGGGAACACCTTCCTCTACAACACCGGTCCGGTCACCAGCCTCGACGACCCCGACCTGAACATCACCCAGACGTACGACATCGACCTGCTCAAGCTGCACCGGCAGAAGCTGGTCTCGCGCACGAAGCTCGCGGACGACGTGCCCGTCGCGCCGTCGAACGTCGGCAAGGCGTCGATGCCGGACTACGGCAAATTGCGCGACCAGGCCGTCCATCGGCTCGCGGGCGGTGCCACGACGTTCGCCGGACAGGCGGACGACCCCTTCTTCGCGGATCTGCGCGTCTTCGACCTGCTGTACGGCGGGAACCTGTCGGAGGTCGGCAACGACACGCTCAAGGGCTACAACGTCAACTCCCTGGCGCTGCAGGTGCCGAACGACTACATCCGCGAGTCGGCGCACCAGCCGGTCGTCGGCATCTGGTCCACGGTCCAGCGCAAGGACGCGCGGGGCGACTGGTCGCAGGTGTCCCGTCTGGGCAACCCGCTGGTCAACGAGGTCGTCAACCCGCAGAAGGACAAGGACAGGTTCAACGCGTCCTCGCCGTGGGACGACGCGCGGTTCCTGAAGAACGTGACCAACCCGGAGCTGCCGAAGCTCATCGAGGCGATCTACAAGATCAAGGCGCCGGCCGAGCCGCGCAACGATCTGGTGGACGTCTTCCTGAAGGGCGTGAAGGGCCTCAACCAGCCGCCGAACGTGCGGCCGGCGGAGGAGCTGCGGCTCAACACCTCGATCAAGCCCGCCGCCTCCCCGAAGCGGCTCGGTGTGCTGGACGGCGACAACGCGGGCTTCCCGAACGGGCGCCGGCTCACCGACGACGTGATCGACGAGGCGCTTCAGGTGGTGGAGGGCGAACTGGTCGGCTCCAAGAACGATCTGGGCGACGCGGTGGACGCGAACGACCAGAAGTTCGGGCACTCCTTCCCGTACCTGGCCCAGCCGACCTCGGGCTCGCGCGGTCCGCTGGCGAAGGGCACCGGCAACAACGTGCGCAACCAGCTGGGTGACGGGCTGGTGCCGACCGGTTCCAGCGGCCCGGACACCACTCTGATCGCGACCTCCGCGGCGGCGGGTGTGGCGGGTGTCCTGCTGGTCGGCACGGCGCTGACGTGGTGGCGCCGGCGCTCCCGCTACCGGGCGTACTGACCCGTCCGCCGGACGGGACCGACCCCTAGGGGGTTTCGTTCGGATCCGTTCGGACCGGTTCGGATCAGGCCGCGGCGTCCGGTGCAGGGGGCACCTCCCAGCGGTGGCCGGGGGAGCATCGCAAGGCGGAGGGCCGCCCGCGTACTGGATGTACCCGGGTGCTCCGACAGCGCGGCGAGGTGCCGCACCGGGCGTCGCGGACCCGGGCTGGTCCGAACGAAACCCCCTGGTCCCGTCCCCCTCGACCGGCGCGGCCCGTACCCACCCATCCCCCACGGCGCGGGCCGCGCCACCCGCATTACCGCAACGACCGTTTCCGCCCAGGACAGTGAGGAGAGGGCATGTCCCCGCGTAGGAACCAGAGCGCGCCGGAGAGCGGGCACGGCGACCGGCCGGAGGCCGGCCCGGCGTCACCGACGCCCCGCGCGGCGGAGACCAGGCCCGAGGAGGGTGCCGCAGGAGCAGCGGCGTGCGCCGCGGGTGCCTCCACGGTCAGCGCCGCCGAACCCCTCGGCGGTGGTGAGCGGGTGGCCGCACTACGGAGGTTCTCCGCGGCCGGGCGGCGGTGGCGTGCCGTGCGACTCTCGCTCTGCGCCGCCTCGTTGGCCGTCGCGCTCAGCGCGGGCGCCGTAGTCGTCGCCGCCGTACGGGACGGCGGCCGTACCGCCCCGGTGGCGTCCACGCCGAGCGGGTTCTCCCCCGAACTCCTCGCCGGCGGTGACCTCGATGCGAGCATCCGGTCCCTCCAGGCCCATCTCCGCGCCCAGCCACGCGACTTCGGCGGGTGGGCGGCCCTCGGCCTGGCCTACGTCGAACAGGCGCGCACCAAGGGCGACCCCTCCCGCTATCCGCAGGCACAGCGCGCGCTGGACCGCTCGCTGGCGCTCCGCCGGGACGACGACGCCGCGCTCGCCGGCCGCGCCGCCCTCGCCGCGGCACGCCACGACTTCACCGGCGCCCTGAGGTACGCGGACCTCGCCCTGAAGCAGAACCCGTACAGCGAGCGCGCCTTGTCCTCGCGTATCGACGCGCTCGTCGAACTCGGCCGCTACCCCGACGCCTCGAAGGCCGCCGACCTGGCCGACGCACGGCGTCCGGGCGTCCCCGTCTTCACCCGCTACGCCTACGTCCGCGAACTGCGCGGCGACGTGCGCACCGCGCGCCGGGTCCTGGAGCAGGCCCTGAGCACGGCCACGAGCCGTGGCGACATCGCGTACGTGGCCACCGCGCTCGGTCAGCTCGCCTGGAACCAGGGGCGGTACGACACCGCCCTCGACCACTACGCGCGTGCCCTGGCCGCGGACGAGAACTATCTCCCCGCGCTGGAGGGCCGGGCCCGCGCCCAGGCGGCCCAGGGCCACACCGGCGAGGCGATCCGGGGCATGGAGCAGGTCGTCGACCGCTCTCCGCTCCCCCAGCCGCTCGTGGAACTCGGCGAGTTGTACGAGGCACGCGGCAAGGCGGGCGACCGGGCCAAGGCCCGCGACCAGTACACCCTGGTCGACGCGTGGGTCTCGCTGGCCCGCGCGAACGGTGTCGACGCCGACCTCGACACCGCTCTCGCCGCCGCCGACCACGGGGACCGCGAGGCCTCGCTCAGGGCCGCCCGCGCCGAGTGGGCACGCCGTCACACCGTGCACACCGCGGACGCCCTGGCCTGGGCTCTGCATGTCAACGGCCGTGACCGGGAGGCCCTCCCCTACGCCCGGCAGGCCACGGCCACCGGTTACCGCAACGCGGTCTTCGTCTACCACCGGGGCATGATCGAGCGGGCCGTCGGCCTGGCGGACCGGGCCCGCGCCTCGCTCACCTCTGCCCTGAGCCTCAACCCCGGTTTCTCCCCCCTGGGCGCTCGTGAGGCCCGCAAGGCCCTGGAGGCGATGAAGTGAACCTGCGTCGCGTCGCCGCCTCGGGCGCCGCCGCCCTGACGGCGGCCTGCGCGCTCCTCCTGGTGCCCGCCGGCCCCGCCAGCGCCCACCCGCTCGGCAACTTCACCGTCAACCGGTACGACGGCCTGGTCGCCGCCCCGGGACAGTTGCGGGTCGACCATGTGGAGGACCTGGCGGAGATCCCGGCCACCCAGGCCGCACCGGACCTGAAGAGGCTCGGCCTCAGCGAGTGGGCCCGGCGACGGTGCGCGCGGGCCGCACAGGGCAGCGGCGTCACCGTGGGCGGGCACACGGTCCCGCTGACCGTCGGCACGAGCCGTGCACAACTGCGGCCCGGCCAGGCGGGACTGCACACCCTGCGCGTGGAGTGCGGTCTGAGCGCGCCCCTGCCGGAGGCGGACACCGTGACGCTCGGCTTCCACAGCGCGGGCGCGGCCACCGGGCCCGGCTGGCGGGAGATCACCGCGCGCGGCGACCGTATGACGCTCACCGCGTCGGACGTGCCGAGGACGTCCGTGTCCCGGGGACTGACCGACTACCCCAAGGAACTGCTCTCCTCGCCCGCCGACACCGTCAGGGCGTCCCTGCGGGTGCGCCCGGGCGGTCCCGCCCTCGCCGACGACCGGCGTGACGCGCCGGGAGCCGCCGTGCTGCCGCGCGGTGCCGACCGGTGGACCCGGGCACTGGACAACCTCGTCGCCCGGCACCGCCTCACCCTCGGTTTCGCCGCGCTCGCCCTGGTCGTCGCGGTCGGTCTCGGGGCGATGCACGCGCTGGCCCCCGGCCACGGCAAGACCCTGATGGCCGCCACCGCGGCGGCCCGCGGCGGCCGGACGAGGCTCAGGGACGTGCTGCCGCTGGCCGCTTCCGTGACCGTGACCCACACCCTCGGGGTGGTCGCCCTGGGACTGCTGGTCACGGCGGGCTCGGCCGCGGCGCCGTCGGTGATCGCATGGCTGGGCCTGGCCAGCGGAGTCCTGGTGACCCTGGCGGGCGCGTCGCTCGTACGAAGGGCGTGGCGCAACCGGGTCCCCACACACGGCCACGACCACGCGCACGGCGACCACGCACATGACGACCACGCGCACTCGGACCATCCGCACGAGCACCCGCACGACCACGAACGCCCACACGCCCACCCACACCCCCACTTCCACTCCCACCCCCACGGCGTCCCCCACACCCACGGCGGCGTCACCCACACCCACCCCATCGCCCCCACCCTGCGCGGCACCCTCCTCCTCGGCTTCGCCGGCGGGCTTGTGCCCAGCCCCTCCGCCGTGGTCGTCCTGATCGGCGCCGCCGCGCTCGGACAGGCCTGGTTCGGGCTGCTGCTCGTCGTCGCCTACGGCGTCGGACTGGCCCTGACACTGACCGCGGCGGGGATCGCGGTGGTCAAGCTGGGCAGCGGGGTGAACCGCGTCCTGGACCGGCGGCCCCGCTGGACCCGGAGCCCGACGGCCGCGCTGGTGCGCAGGACCGCGCCCCTGGGGTCCGCGTGCGTCGTGGTGGTCCTCGGGGCCTCACTGGTGTTCAAGGGGGCGGCATCCGCACTGGGTTGAGCTACTTTTGGGGAGAAATCACGCGGAGTGCTTACGTCGCGCGGATGCGAATGGGGGACGCCCGTGTCCGAAGAACCGGGCCGTGAACGTGTGATCGCGGGGCGCTACCGTCTGCTGTCCCCCCTCGGCGAGGGCGGTATGGGGACGGTGTGGCGGGCCCGTGACGAGGTGCTGCACCGTGAGGTCGCCGTCAAGGAGGTGCGCGCCCCCGCCGGGCTTCCGTCGGCCGAGGTGGAGCGCATGTACACCAGGCTGGAGCGCGAGGCCTGGGCGGCGGCCCGGGTGGCGAACCGCAACGTGGTGACGGTTTACGACGTGGCCCACCAGGAGGGCCGCCCGTGGATCGTGATGGAGCTGATCCGCGGCATCGCCCTGTCCGACCTGCTGGACGCGGAGGGCCCCGTCTCCCCGCAGCGGGCCGCGCACATCGGTGCCGAGGTCCTCTCGGCCCTGCGCGCCGCGCACTCGGTGGGGGTGCTGCACCGCGACGTCAAACCGGGCAATGTGCTGCTGTCGAACGACGGCCGGGTGGTCCTCACCGACTTCGGCATCGCCACGGTCGAGGGCAGCTCGGCGCTGACCATGACCGGGGAGGTCATCGGCTCCCCCGAGTTCCTCGCCCCGGAGCGGGCGCTCGGCCGTACCCCGGGCCCGGCGTCCGATCTGTGGTCGCTGGGCGTACTGCTGTACGCGGCCGTCGAGGGCAACTCCCCGTTCCGTCAGAACACTCCGCTGAGCACGCTGCGGGCGGTCGTCGACGAGGAGTTGCCGCCGCCGCGCCGGGCCGGTCCGCTGGCCCCGGTGATCGAGGGTCTGCTGCGCAAGGACCCGGCCGAGCGCATCCCGGCCGAGCGGGCCGAGCAGGACCTGCGGATCATCGGCACGGGCGGCACCCCGCGCACGGGCGCCCCCGCCTCCTCCCACGCCCCGACGGTCCCGGCCTTCCCGGGTGGGTCCCCGACTCCCCCGCTGCCCACGCCCGCCCCCGGCGGGGTGACCCGGCCCGCGCGCACGGCCGAGTCCGGGCCGCCGCCGCGGGGCCGCGGGGCCGCGGTGATCCTGGTCGCGGGTCTGGCCGCGCTCGCGCTGGCTCTGGCGGGACTGACCTACGCGCTGGTGCACCGGAACGACGGCAGCGGCGGCGACAGCAGCACAAGCGGTGCCGCCACGCGCGGTGACACCGCGGGCGGCGAGGCTTCGAGCGGTACCGGCAGGACCACGGGAGCGAACCCGGCGCCCTCCGGCGGGTCCACGGCCGGCGGCACGGGCGGGGCCGGCCGTACGACGAGTGCGCCCGCCCAGTCGGTGCGGGTGACGGTGTCCGGGGCGCACACCGACTACTCCGGCGCCTGTCCGCCACCGGACGCCGAGGCACCCACGTTCACGGCGACGTTCACGGTGGGGAGGGTCCCGGTCGACGTGTCCTACCGCTGGGTCACCACCACGGGCCGGGTGTCGGACCCGGGCTGGAAGACGCTGTCCTTCCCGGGAGGCGGCGGGAGGACCAAGCAGCGGCAGGTCGTCGTCACGACGTACGACCCGGGTGGTTCGATGCGCAACGCGATCGGCGTGGAGGTGCGCTCCCCGGTGGAGGCCACGTCCGACACCGTGCCGTTCTCGGTGACGTGTGAGACGGAGACCCCGACGGGCGGGGCCTCCCCCTCGAGTTCGTGACCGTCAGGCCGCGCCGTTCAGCACCGGCAGATAACCGCCGGACTGGCCGGCCGCGGTCGGGTGGTAGGACTGGCCGATGTTCAGCCAGTCGACGCTGTGCAGCCAGGAGTCACCCGAGCAGATCTCGTGGCCGCTGAAGGTGGTGCGCACGTCGCCGAAGGTGAAGCCGTGGTCGGCGGCGCGCTTGGCGATCGCGGCGTCGATGTGGTCGGCGGCGCCGTTGATCGCGGAACGCTTGGTTTCGGACAGCCCGAGGCAGGTGGTGCCGAGCTTGTAGAAGCGGGGGTAGCCCAGCACGACCACATGGGCGGACGGGGCCTTGGCCCTGATCGTCGAGTAGACGGTGTCCAGCTGGCCGGGCAGGGTCGAGTCGACGTACGCCTCGGCGGTCGCTATTCGCGACAGACAGGCGCTGTCGGACTGGAGCACACAGGTCGTCATGACATCGGAGAAGCCCGCGTCGTTGCCGCCGATGGAGATGGACACGAGGCTCGTGGCCGAGTTGAGCGTGCCGAGCTGGTTGTTGAGGACATCGGTCGTCTTGGCGCCCGAGCAGGCGAGGAAGCTGAACGAGGCGGGCGCGTGGGCGGCCTGCCACAGGTACGGGTAGGCCTTCGTGCTGCGGTTGCAACTGCCGCTGGAGCTGATGTAGCTACCGGCGCCGACGCCGGAGGAGTAGGAGTCGCCGAGGGCCACGTAGCCGCCGGCCGCGGCGAGCTGCGACGCCTGCGCCGTGACGGCTCCGGTGATGACCAGGCCGAGGGCGAGGAGGAGTGAAGTCACGTACGCCGCAAATCGGGAACGTCTCATGGAACCTCCCTTTAGCAGGATCTCTGCCACAACTGTGGTAGCAGCCAGGCGGGTTGACTGGAAGTGTCCATGCCAAAACTGTTTCGGTATTCATCGAACTCGGCCCGGGTGTTCATCCCGCCCGCCGGAACACACCCCGAGGAGCACCCAGTAGCACTCGTCACCGTTCGATGCTCGAACGACAGTTCCCCCAAGGCCCCCGTTCCTCCGGCGAACAGACGTTTAAAGCAGGCCAAGAACCTGTGCGTACCGCTTCCGCATCTTGACGGCCCCCTCCCCGCTGCGCGACATTGAAGCCCGGCATCCGGCGCTTCGGGGGGCAAAGTCGCCAATGCAGACCTTACGCATCAAGCCACCTCCGTCAGTCGAGGACGGGGGACCGGGACAGGATCCGGGGAGGGGCCTGTTCCCGCTGCTCGGGGGCGTGGCCGTCGCCGTCGCAGGGGTCGGGGCGACCCTCGCGCTGAGCGACTCGGGCTCGCCGCTGCGCGGCCCGTTCACGCTGTTCTTCCTGCTCGCCGCGCCGGCAACGGCCATCGGCGCCGCCCTGCGAGGGCTGCAACTCTGGCCTCGCACGCTGGTGTCGGTGGCGGGAGCGATCGCGGTCGACCTTCTGGTTGCCCAAGGCATGTTGGCGGTCCACCGGTGGTCGGTCACCGGCGGGATCGTCACGGTGGCCCTGATCAGCTCCCTCGTTCTCCTGCTGGTAACGGTACGACGGCAGCGCCGCCGTACGGCGAGAAGACGGGCCTGACGACGTGGACATCAGGGTGTACCGCCCCGGCGACCTGAGTGCCGCCGACCGGGCGGCATGGACGGCTTTGCAGTCGAAAGCCCATCTGAACGGCTCACCCGAACTGGCGAACCCGTTCCTGTCACCGGAGTTCGCGCTCGCCGTGGGCCGTACGAGACGCGGCGTACGGATCGCGGTGGTGTACGAGGACGGTGAGCCCGCCGCGTTCTTCCCGTTCCAGAGAACCACCGCCGGGGTCGGCCGGGCCGTCGGCCTCGGGGTCTCGGACTGCCAGGGCCTGGTGCACCGGCCCGGCTTCTCCTGGGACGCACACGAGCTGCTGCGGGCCTGCGGCCTCGCCGTCTGGGAGTTCGACCACCTGGTGGAAGGCCAGAAGCCGTTCGAGGCGGACGCCTCCGGCACCTTCCCGTCGCCGGTCATGGATGTCGACCAGGGATACGAAGCCTATCTGGGACGACTGCGCGCCCGGTCGCCGAAGTTCACCCGCACGACACTCGCCAAGGAACGCAAGCTCGGCCGGGACGCCGGCAAGGTGCGCTACGTCCACGACGAGCGCGACCCGGCGGCCCTGCGGACGCTGATGGCCTGGAAGTCCGCGCAGTACCGAAGGACCGGACGCAGCGACCGCTTCGCGCACCCCTGGATCACCCAGCTGGTGCAGCAGCTCTTCCACACCCGGTCCGAGCCGTTCGCCGGGATTCTGTCGGTGCTCTACGCGGACGAGAGGCCGATCGCGGCGCACTTCGGACTGCACACCGAGCGGGTGCTCGCCTGCTGGTTCCCGGCGTACGACCCGGAGTTCGCCAAGTACTCGCCCGGACTGGTCCTGCATCTGAGGATGGCCGAGGCCGCCGCGGCCGAAGGCATCGCCTATCTGGATCTCGGGCGGGGCCAGAAGGAATACAAGGACTCCCTCAAGACACGCGAACTGTCCGTGTCGGAGGGGTGGGTGACGCGCCGTCACCCCGTCGCGTTCGGACACAGGGCGCGCCGCGCCCCCGTCCGGGCACTGCGCAACGCGGTGCTGTCACGGCCGGAACTCTTCGAGCCGGCCGACCGGATCCTGAAACGGATCGGGAAAATCCGTTCGAGGGATTGAATTGACAACCATATCAGCGAAAACGGGGGACAAGGCCCAGGTCTTGCCATAAAGTCGCAATCGTCAACAGCGTCATACATCAACCCGCATCGGTCCATCATCAAGCGGATCCAGGGGAGGGCTCAGGTACCGCGATGGTTCCGGCGCGGGGCGCGGTAGGGGGGTGCCGTGCTCGGCGACGAAAGTCGTACGAGCCGTGCCGCGCGACCGGCTGCCGATTTCCCGGCAGACGGCCAGCTTTGCCAGCTCACCCGGCATGCACGGAGATCCATTTCGGCATGCCGTCAGTGAGAACCCCCCTTTCGAACCGGACAAAGAACCGGACTGTCCAGGGGCGGACGGTCCACCGGACGAGAGGGACCAGACTCATGAGTTCTGTGCTGCGCCCGGCATTTTCGGGCCAAGATCCGTTAAAGCCGGGAACGTACCGGCCCATCTCCACTCACCTGGCCATTGCGCCGCCGGTGAGTGTGGTGATTCCCGCCATGAATGAGGCGGAGAATCTCCCCTACGTCTTCAAGACCCTCCCCGACTGGATTCACGAAGTGGTCCTCGTGGACGGCAATTCCACCGACAACACCGTGGAGGTCGCGCGTGAGCTGTGGCCGGAGGTGAAGGTCGTCGAGCAGCGGGGCAAGGGCAAGGGCGACGCCCTGATCACCGGCTTCGAGGCCTGCACCGGCGACATCATCGTGATGGTCGACGCGGACGGCTCGGCCGACGGCCAGGAGATCGTCAGCTATGTCTCCGCGCTGGTGTCCGGTGCCGACTTCGCGAAGGGCTCGCGATTCGCGAACGGCGGCGGCACCTCGGACATGACCCCGATCCGCAAGCTGGGCAACCGGGTGCTGTGCGCCGTCGTCAACGCCAAGTTCGGCGCCCGCTACACCGACCTGTGCTACGGGTACAACGCGTTCTGGCGGCACTGCCTCGACGAGATCGACCTCGACTGCACGGGCTTCGAGGTCGAGACCCTGATGAACATCCGGGTGGTCAAGGCCGGCCTGAAGGTGCAGGAGATACCCAGTCACGAGTACCTCCGCATCCACGGCGCCAGCAACCTGCGCGCGGTGCGCGACGGGTTCCGGGTGCTGAAGGTGATCCTCAAGGAGCGCTCCAACCGGCGGGCGCTGCGCCGCCGCCCGCGCGCGGTGGCACTCAACTCCGGTCAGGGAGAGATGCCTTGAGCGTCCCGGACATCTCCGTGGTGATCTGCGTCTACACCGAGGACCGCTGGGAGGACATCCTCGCGGCGGTCGCCTCGGTGCGGGCGCAGTCGCTGCCGGCGCGCGAGACGCTGCTGGTCGTGGACCACAACGAGACCCTGCTCGATCGCTTGACCAGGGAGTACAAAGAGGTCGAGGAGGTCCGCGTGCTCGCGAACGCGGGCCCCCGCGGCCTGTCCGCCGGCCGCAACACGGGGATCGCCGCCTCGCACGGCGAGATCATCGCCTTCCTCGACGACGACGCCGTGGCCGAACGCGACTGGCTCAGGCACTTCGCCTCAGGGTACGAGGACCCACGCGTCATGGCCGTCGGCGGCCGTACGATGCCGGTCTGGGCGTCGGGCCGCCGTCCGGCCTGGTTCCCGGAGGAGTTCGACTGGGTGGTGGGCTGCACGTACAAGGGGCTGCCGCCCGGCCGGGTCCGGGTGCGCAACGTCCTCGGCGGCAACGCCTCCTTCCGCCGCACGGCCTTCGAGGCGGCGGGCGGCTTCGCCACGGGTATCGGGCGCGACGGCGACAAGCGTCCGCTGGGCTGCGAGGAGACGGAACTGTGCATCCGCCTCACCCGGGCCCGGCCCGACGCGGTCCTGCTGATCGACGACCGGGCGGTCATCCACCACCGGGTGCCCGCCCCGCGCGAGGACTTCGCGTACTTCCGCACACGTACCTATGCCGAGGGACTCTCCAAGGCACTCGTGGCCCGCAGCGTAGGCGCCGGCAAGGGCCTGGAGTCGGAGCGCCGCTACACCACCCGGGTGCTGCCCGCCGGGGTGGTCCGCGCACTGCGCGACGCCCTGCTGGCCCGCCCCGGCGGGGCGGGCCGGGTCGGCGCGATCGTCGCCGGGGTGTTCTCGGCGGCGGGCGGATACGTGCTCGGCAGCGTCCGGGCACGCCGGGGCGGCGCCACGTTCTCCGTCGTGGAACTCCCGGACCGCTCCGGGGAGGCGGCATGAGCGATCAGAGCTTGCCCATCCTCATGTACCACTCGGTCGCGACGGCGCCCAACGAGGCCACACGCGCCCTGTCGGTCGCCCCCGAGGCGTTCGCGGAACAGATGGCGCTGCTCGCGGACCTGAAGTTCACGCCCGTGACCACGGCCGAGCTGGCAAGGAGCTGGCGGGGGGACGGCCCGCTGCCCGAGCGGCCCGTCCTCATCACCTTCGACGACGGCTACGAAGGCGTGCACCGGTACGCCCTGCCGGTGCTCGCGGGCCACGGCTTCGCCTCCACTGTGTTCGTCTCGACCGGGTGGATCAGGGGCGCCCACGACACCGGCGGCGGCCTGGACACCATGCTCGACTGGGACCAGGTCCGCGACCTCGCGGGCGCCGGGGTGGAGATCGGCGGTCACAGCCACACGCACCCACAGCTCGACCAGCTGGCCGACGACGCACTCCGGTTCGAACTGGTGCACTGCCGGGAGATCATCGACGACGAGCTGGGCACCCGCCCGGTCTCGTTCGCGTATCCGTACGGCTACTCCAGCCGGCGGGTGCGCCGCACGGTGCGCGAGACCGGCTACCGCCAGTCGCTCGCCGTCGGCAACGGTCTGGCGCGCCGCCGCCAGGGCCCGTACGCACTGCAACGGGTCACCGTGCGCCGCACCACGGGCGCCGAGGAGTTCGAACGGCTCGTCCAGGGCCGTGCGATCGCCCGCAACTTCGCCAGGGACCGCGCCCTGACCAAGGGGTACGCCGTGGTCCGAAGAGCACGACAGGCTTGCCGGAAGGCCATCCGTTCCAGTGTCTGACACGACGACCACAACCCAGGACCCCGAGGCCCGGACCGCTCCCCCGGAGCGGCCCGGCCGCCGCCTGCGCCTGCCCGGACACGGCGGGGGCGGCGGCAGCCAGCTGTTCCGCAACGCCTACGCGCTGATGCTCAACACCGGTATCTCGGCGGTGCTCGGCCTCGGCTACTGGCTGGTCGCGGCCCGCTACTACTCCGACGCGGCGGTCGGCCAGGGATCGGCCGCGATCGCCGCCATGAAGCTCCTCGCCGGGCTCACCGCGGTGACGCTGACCGGTGCCCTGGCCCGCTTCATCCCGATCTCGGGGCACACCACCGGGCGCCTCATCCTCCGTACCTACGCGGGCAGTTCGATCGTCGTGGCGCTGGCCGCGGGGATCTTCCTGCTGACGCTGAACGTGTGGGGGCGGTCGTACCACTTCCTGCACGGACCGGGCCCCGCACTCGTGTTCGTCCTGGCGGTCGTGGCCTGGAACCTGCTCACCCTCCAGGACGGCGTGCTGACCGGGCTGCGGAGCGCGCCGTGGGTGCCGGTGGGCAACACCGTCTTCTCCGCGGTGAAACTGGTGCTGCTCGTCGGCTTGGCGGCGGCCGTCCCCATGATGGGCGTCTTCGTCTCCTGGGTCGCCGCCATCGCCACCTCCGTACTGCCGCTCGGCTGGCTGGTGTTCCGGCGTCTCGTGCCCCGGCACGTCAAGGCGACCGAGAACCACGCCGGCCCGCCGTCGCTGAAGGCGATCGGCCGTTTCCTGGCGGGCGACTACACCGGTTCGCTGTTCTCGCTCGCGGTGGTCTATCTGGTCCCGGTGATCGTGGCCTCGCAGGTCAGCGCCGCGGACAACGCGTACTTCTACATCACCACCACCATCGGCGGCACGACCAACCTGCTCGCCATCAACATGGGTGCCTCGCTCACCGTCGAGGGCTCGCACGACCCGGCGCGGCTCGCCGCCAACACCCGGGCTGCCCTGAGGCGCATGGCCCGGATCATGTTGCCGGTGTGCGGGCTGCTGTTCCTCGGCGCGCCCGTCATCCTGCACGTCTTCGGCGACGGCTACGCCCACGCGGCGACCCCGCTGCTGCGCTGGTTCGCGGTCGGGGCGCTGCTGCGGGTCGTCATGGAGACGTACTTCGCGGTGCTGCGAGCCCAGAGCCGCACCCTGGGACTGGCCTGTCTCCAGGGACTGCTGTGCGTCCTGGTGCTCGGTCTGACCGTGCTGCTGCTGCCCCGCATGGGGCTCACCGGCGCGGGAGTCGCGGAGATCTCCAGCCTCATGGTGATCGTGGCGATCGCCGCACCGAGGCTCTACCGGATCCTGCGCACCGCGCCGGGCAAGGCCGTGCCCGAGGACACGGCACCGGACGGGGACCTCGCCGACCTGGGGGCGCGCGCGGTCCCCGCGCCGAGGACCGGCCCCTCCTGGGCGAAGAAGATCGACGCCGACACGCTCGCGCTCGGCATCCACGTCGACTTCGACCACCAGGAGCGCCGGCCGGACGTGCGCCCCGGTCCGGGCACGCCGCCGACCGGGACGCCCGTGGTGCCCGGGGAGCACGACCGCCCGACGCGGTCGCTGCTGCTGCCGCCGCCGGACCGTCCGGTGGGCCTGCCGGGCTCCGCCGCGCGGGCGCGACAAACGGCGGACGGCCCACAGCTCACCGACGACCCGCAGCGCACCGACGACCCGCAGCGCACCGACGGCCCACAGCTCACCGACGTCCCGCGGCGCACCGACGGCCCACAGCTCACCGACGACCCGCAGCTCACCGACGACCCTCAGCTCACCGACGGCCCACAGCTCACCGACGACCCGCAGCTCACCGACGACCCGCGCTCTTCCGGCTCTTCCGGCTCTCCGGTCGGAGCGCTCCGGCTACGGCCGAGCCGGTCCGGGCTCCTGCTCGGCTCCCTGCTGGTCGTGGCACTGTTGCTGTACTGGGTGCCCACGCTGGGCATGAACGACGGCTCCCTCGACCACATGGGCGGCCTGGGGCTGATCTCCGTCCTGCCGCTGCCGACCCTGGCGGGAGCCGTGCTGCTGGTCGTGGTGTTCGCCGGGCTGCTGTGGCGCGGCCGTGAGCACAAGGGCCTGCTGCTGGCCACCCTGCTCGCCACGGTCGTCTCCCTGCACGCGCTTCCCGCCGTGATCGAGAGCGAGCCGCGCTTCGCGACGGCCTGGCAGCACCTCGGGTTCCTCGACTACATCGACCGCACCGGGTCCGCCGTACCGGATCTGGACGCCCGCTGGAGCTGGCCGGGCTTCTTCGCGGTGGCCGCGTTCGTCGCGAAGGCCTGCGGGGTCACCGACCTCACCGAGGTCATCCGCTGGTGGCCGACGGCCATCCAACTGCTCTACCTCGCGCCGATGTTCCTGCTGGTGCGCTCACTGCGGGCGAGCTGGCGTGCCAAGTGGACAGGCGTCTGGATCTTCGTGCTCAGCGGCTGGGTCGGCCAGGACTACTTCTCCCCGCAGGGTTTCACCTATCTGCTCTACCTGGCCTTCGTGGCGATCCTGCTGGTGTGGTTCCGCGCACCGCGTGTGCTGTGGACCAAGGCCCGCCCCGGCGAGGCGGAGGTCGAGCCGACCACCCGTGGGCAGCGGGCCGTGCTGCTCATGGTGCTGATCGGCCTGTACGCGGCGAGCGTCCCGGCCCACCAGCTCACGCCGTTCGTGATGCTGGGCGTGCTCGCGGCGCTCGTCCTGGCCGGCCGCTCCGAGCTGCGCGGGCTGCCGATCCTGTTCGCGGTGCTGGTGGCGGTCTGGGTCGGCTTCATGGCCGAGCCGTACTGGTCCGGGCACTTCAACGAGCTGTTCGGCGGGGTCGGCGGCGTCGGCAGCAATGTGTCGACCTCCGTGTCCGGGCGTATCCAGGGCGGCGACTCGACGCACAAGCTCGTCCTCTACGCGCGCGTGGCGCTCGCGGG
The DNA here is from genome assembly GCF_040643755.1 of Streptomyces sp. NPDC047079. Classification (NCBI taxonomy): domain Bacteria; kingdom Bacillati; phylum Actinomycetota; class Actinomycetes; order Kitasatosporales; family Streptomycetaceae; genus Streptomyces; species Streptomyces sp. NPDC047079. The sequence goes on along the minus strand of NZ_JBEYUZ010000004.1, from coordinate 43,626 downwards.
TGGCGTGCTGGCGTTCGCGTGCTGGGGCTGGTGGCGCCGGCGTGCGCACCAGTACCGCGAGCGGTCGCTGCTCGTGCTGACCTTTGTGCCGTTCCTCGGCTTCGGGATGCAGTCGTACGGCGGTGAAATGGCCCTGCGGGTGTTCATGTTCGCCGTGCCGGGCGCGGCGCTGCTCGCCGGGCTCGCGCTCTTCCCGCGCACCGGGGGGACGGCCGGCGGGCGGGGCGGCGGCCGGGTGAGCCTCGCGCCGCTCGCGGCCCTCGTGGCGGGTCTCCTCCTGATGGGCGGCTTCCTCGTGGCCCGCTGGGGCAACGAGTCGTTCGAGCGGATCCGCCCGGGCGAGGTCGCGGCCATGGAGTACGTGTACGCGCACGACGACCCGACCGTGCGGCTGCTGTGGCTGAGCAACGACACGGTCAACAACGTGACACCGGCGATGCCGTGGGGCGCGAAGGACATGGAGAAGGTGAACTACGTGCCGGCCTTGGCACCCACCGATCCGGTTCTGGTGTCGGGCCTGGTCAAGTCGCTCAAAGACGCGGGCCCCCACTCCTACCTCATGATCAACCGCAGCCAGGTGACTTATCTGCGGATGGATGTGGGCTACTCGGCTACCTGGGAGTCGCGGCTCGTCCGGAGCCTGGACGGCCGCCAGGAGCTGAGGAAGGTCCTCGGCAACGACGACGTGACCATGTACGCGCTGCGCGAGCAGCCCGCGGGCGAGGTCGCGAAGCCGCATCCGGGTCCGATCGGCCCGCGGGTGACCTGGACGCCGTGGTCGGTGGTCGGGGGGCTCGCGGCCGTGGCGCTGGTCCTGATGCTGACGGCGCGCGAGATCGTACGGGTGGCGATGCCGCCGAGCGTGCGGCAGCTGCGCCTGCTGCAGAGCAGTTTCTGGTTCTCCCTGCCCCTGCTGGCGGTGCTGCTGGCCTCGCTGGTACAGCGGTTCCTGACCATGGGGAAGGGCTGAGCGCCAGGCCGGGGGTCAACGGGCGTACGAGGGGGAGCGGCTCACCGCCGCAGCCACTTCACCTCGTACGCCTTCATGTCGAACCGCTTGCCGTCGGCCTGGGCGCTGATCGCGCGGCCGAGGGTGTTCACCACGAGGACGACCTTGTCGTCGGCGAGGACGCGGACGTTGGGGACGTCGTCTCGGGCGACCGGCACCGTCCGGTACGTCGTGCCCGGCGGGAACTCCTTGCCGAACCGGGAGACCAGGTCGTACATGGGCAGTTCCCTGCCGCCGTTGGCGCTGCCGGTCGGCGTCCACAGGCAGCCCGGGCAGCCGGTGCCCTTCTCCTCCTCCGGGTTCCAGTAGAAGCCTGAGGAGGCGCCACCCTTGACCAGGGCGATCATTCCGGTGGCCTGTACGGCGACGCGGTGGTCCTCTCTCCAACCGTTACGGTCGTCGTTGCCGTCGGCGGGCTCGACGTAGTACTCGGCCCACCACAGCGGCAGGTCGTGGGTCTGCTCGCGCACCCAGGCGCCTACGGCGGTGAGTTTGTCGGTGGCGGCGAACTCGTTCGGCAGCAGGTCGTCGTCCTTGGTGTAGCTGGAGCCGTCCACGACGACGAAGTCGGCGCCCGCCTTGTGCCGGTTCCAGTAGGCGAAGGCGTCCAGGACCCGCTGGTCCATGGCGCCCCAGGTGCCCCGCAGGGTCGTGGAGGCGTCCTGCTTCTGCCGTGGGTCGACGCTGTCCATGACGAGGTACGGACCACCCACCATGATCTTGTCGTCGACCTGTTTGAGCGCCTTGTAGACAAGGTTGTACAGCTCGGTGTAGCCCTCGTAGTCCCAGCGTGCCCCGGAGTCGTTCCAGAAGCCCTTGAACTCGTTCCAGACGATGAAGTGGCGCACGTCCGGATAGCGCTTGGCGACGGTCGCGGCGAGGGCCGCGAAGTCCTTGTAGTGGTCGGGCGTCGGCGCGGTCTCCAGAGCGGCCTGACTCCAGTCGGTGGTGCCGGCGCCCGCCTTGCCGCCCTTCATCCAGTCCGGGGCACAGCACAGGGTGACCACGGGGGTGCCGCCGGACTTGCGGACGAAGTCGATGCGGCGGTCCATCTCCTGGAAGTCGTAACGGCCCTTCACCGGCTCGGGGTTGCCCGCGCCCCAGCCCATGATGTGCTGGTTCTGCGGCAGGCCGGTCCCGGCGAGCAGCCCCTCGACGCGCGCGGTCGCGGCGCCGCTGCCCTCGTCGGCGCTGTACTGGGTGTGTGTGAAGCCCCAGCCGACGTCCGGCTTCGTGGCCGCTGTCGGGTTGGCCGGCGTACCGTGCACCGTGCCGCCGTCGCGCGTGGTGCCCCTGGTGCTCGGGCCATCGCCGGGCAGTGTGCTGATCAGGGTGACCACCAGGGCCAGAACGGCCGCCCCCACGCCGAGCAGAGCGGTCAGAGACCACCGCCGTGCCCCCGGTATCCACTCATGACGTCCCATCATGGGCCACAGTAACGGCCGGACTCGGGCCGGGCACAGATTTCGCCGTCAACAGCCCGGTGACAGGACGTACCGGATGGACCGGGAGCACGGCGCACATCCGACACACCCGGCGCACTTCGGAAACCGGGTGCACGGGAGGGTCCGGTGACGGATCATGGCCGCATGCCCGCGAACCCACACGATGCTCTGCCGATCCGGCTCAACGTCGACGACAGCGACTCGCCGTCCGACGTCGTCGACGCGCTGTTCCTCGGCCGCTTCGCGACGGGCGAGCAGCCCTACTCGCACGCGGCGAACATCGACCGCGTACGCTCCGGGGCCACACTCCTGCCGCCCGACGCCCGGGTGCTGCGCATCGCCCGCGACGACGACCGCAGCGCGACCCTCGCGGAGGGCGACGGCTGGACACTGCTGGTCTCCCGCTGGAACCGCGGCGCGGACGTCACGGTGACGGCCACCAGCGCCGAGCTGGCCGAACAGGTGCTGGAGCAGGCGACGGACGGCGCGACGGACGAGCCGGAGCCGCAGCCGGAGAACGTGACGATGGGCTTCTGGTACGTGTCCCCGAGGCGCGGTCCGCACCGTACGACGCGGCAGATCTCGGCGGGCACCTGGGAGGAGGTCCGCGCCAACTACACGGCACCGGTGGCGGACGCCATGGACCGGCTGATGAAGATGACCCCGGAGGACATCGCGGGCCGGCTGCTGCTGCTCCACGGCCCGCCGGGTACGGGCAAGACATCGGCGCTGCGGACGCTGGCCCGCTCCTGGCGGGACTGGTGCCAGGTGGACTGCGTCCTGGACCCGGAGCGGCTCTTCAGCGATGTCGGTTATCTGATGGACATCGCGATCGGCGAGGAGGACACGGCGGGCAAGGGCCGCTGGCGGCTGCTCCTGCTGGAGGACTGCGACGAGCTGATCCGCGGCGAGGCGAAGCACACCGCGGGCCAGGCGCTGTCCCGTCTGCTGAACCTGACGGACGGACTGCTGGGGCAGGGCAGGAACGTCCTGGTGGGCATCACGACCAACGAGGACCTGGAGCGTCTCCACCCGGCGGTCGTACGTCCCGGCCGCTGTCTGGCCCGTATCGAGGTCGGTCCGCTGACCCGGCAGGAGGCGGTGGGCTGGCTCGGCCGGGAAGAAGGCCTGGGCCGCGACGGCGCGACCCTCGCGGAGCTGTACGCGCTGCGGCGGGGGACGTCACCGGCGTCGGTGCCCGACCAGCGGGCGGGGGCGGACTCGGGGCTGTATCTGTAGCCGTAGCCGTGGAGGCCGTCAGCCGGTGCTTTGATGGACGTATGACCCTGTTCGTCGGCACCTCGGGGTGGCAGTACAAGGACTGGCGCGCTGTCCTGTACCCCGCCGACGTGCCCGTACGGCTGTGGCTGGAGGAGTACGCGACACGCTTCGCCACGGTCGAGATCAACAACGCGTTCTACCGGCTGCCGTCCAGGGAGACCTTCGAGAGCTGGCGGGAGCGGGTGCCGCCGGACTTCGTGGTGGCGGTCAAGGCCAGTCGCTACCTGACCCACATCAAACGGCTGAAGGATCCCGAGGAGCCGGTGCACCGCCTGATGAGCCACGCGGCGGGGCTCGGTGACCGGCTCGGCCCGGTCCTGCTCCAGCTTCCGCCCACACTGCGCGCCGACCCGGTCCTCCTGGACGACTGCCTCGCCCGCTTCCCGTCCGGCACCCGGGTCGCGGTCGAACCCCGGCACGACTCCTGGTGGACGCCCCGGGTGCGCGAGGTGCTCGAGGCCCGGGGCGCGGCGCTGTGCTGGGCCGATGTGCTCTCCCGCCCGGTCACCCCCCTGTGGCGGACCACCGACTGGGGCTACGTCCGCTTCCATGCGGGCCGCGCCCGGCCGTGGCCGCGCTACGGCCGCCGCTCCCTGACGTCCTGGGTCCACCGCATCGCCGGGACCTGGCCCGACGACCGGGACGTCCATGTCTACTTCAACAACGACCCGCACGCGGCGGCGGTCCTGGACGCGACGGCCTTCGCCCGTGTGGCGTCGGCAGCGGGCCTGACGGTGACACGCACCCCGGATCGTCTGCCGACGGCGACGGCCGAACCGGCCCGGTAGCCTCCCGCAACACCTGCGGAAAGCCGCCCCACCGTCACGGGCCGGGCGCCGGGCCCGTCCCGGTGCCGTCGCCGTCTCAGTCGCCGTAGGCGGCCCTGAGGGCGTCGCGGACGGCGGCCAGCGCTTCCTCCTCGCCGAGCCCCAGCCGACGTACCCGTTCGGCGTAGCCGGAGGCGGCGGCCGCCGCCTCCCGCTCCGCGGCCGAACCGGCGGCGGCCACGAACGTTCCGTTGCGCCCCCGTGTCTCGATCACCCCGTCCGTCTCCAGCGCGCGGTACGCCTTGGCGACCGTGTTCGCCGCGAGGCCGAGGGACTCGGCGAGCCCCCGCACGGTCGGCAGCCGGTAGCCCACCGGCAGCACCCCCGACCGGGCCTGCTCGGAGATCTGCGCCCGTACCTGCTCGAACGGCGGTGCGCTCCCGTCAATCCGGATCTTCAACGTCACGGGCCGATTCTCCCGCACCGCCGGAAAATGAGAGGCATCCCCGCGGCCCGCCCGCGTACCGTGCGCCCTTGTGACAGTGAACGCTGCCGGAGCCGCGTCCCGGATGGAGGTCGTCCTGGTCAAGGCGGGTCGTACGAAGATCCGTTACCCGGCCGGGCTGCTTCACGACGACGGCACCCGGATCGCCGTATGGGCCGCCTGGGCCGGGGGCGGCGTCCGTGACTTCGGCTTCGTGCGATTCGAGCCCGGTGACGTCCTCACCGAGTACTACTGGCGCGACCGGTGGTACGCGGTGAAGGAGGTGCGCGACGGGCGGGGCGCCCTGAAGGGCTGGTACTGCGACATCACACGCCCAGCCGTCCTCTCCGGCCGCGAACTGGTCGTGGAGGACCTCGACCTGGACCTGTGGCGCTCCGCGGACGGCGCGACCGTGCTCCGCCTCGACGAGGACGAGTTCGCGGCGAGCGGCCTCGCGAGGACGGAACCCGTCGGCCGCCGCGGCCGCCGTACAGGCCCTGGACACCCTCGAACTCCTCGCGCGCGGCGACGGCTTCGAGGCGCTGCTGGCCTGAGCCGGAGGTCGCAGGGTCCGACGGTCCAGGCCCGGGGCGGGGTGGTCAGGGCACCGCCACCACCGCGTACCGCTCGTCGTCCACCTCCTTGCCCCACAGCCGGGCGTCGTCCGTGAGCCGTTCGACGCGCACGTCGCGGGCAAGGGGCGCAAGGAGCGCGGTCAGCCGTTCGGCGGGTATCCCGACCGGGCTGGTGGTCCCCCACACCCCCTCGACCAGCACCAGCCGTCCTCCAGGGCGCAGCAGTGCCCGCCAGCGCCGCAGGGCTCGGCCGGGGTCGGGCAGGGTCCACAGCACATGGCGGACGAGGACGGCGTCGAAGAGTCGCTCTCGGACCGGCGGGGCCGCGGCGTCGCCGACGAGGAACACGGCGTCATGGGCGGCGGACTTCGCCCGTGCGAGGGCGACCATGGCCGGCGACAGGTCCACCCCCGCCTCGTCGAAACCGGCCGCCGCCCGGTCCCAGTCCACAGGGGCTCCTGGTGCCACCGAGGTTTCGGGTGCCCGGTTCCTGGCCATGTTCCTGGTCATGTCCCTGGTCATACCGCCAGGGTGACAGCCGCCACTGACAGTCGATTGGTGACAGCCGCCACAGACAGACAGCGATCGATCAGGAAACCTCGCCGGAAACGTCTACCTCCGCCCTCACGCGGAACCCGGTAGGCACAAGGAGGCAGCCATGCGCCGAATGACCGTGCACAAGCCCCTGAAGAGGACCGACTCCCGCCGGGTGCGGGAGGAGACCGACGACCGCCCCACGGAGCGCCCGGAAGTCCGCAAGGACATCGCCCGCCTCTGGTGGCCGGACGCCTGAGTCCGCGTGCCCCGTCACCCTTGGCACGGCCGAAACGCTCAGTGCGACCGGTGGCGGCGAACTGCCGGGGCAGTGTCCGAGCCTCCGGACATCAACTGCGACTCGGCCGTCCGGGAAGGCGAGCGTTCGGCCACGAGGTGCCGGTCAGCCTCGCGACCTGACCAGCCACTAGCGGGGGCGAAGGTGGTCGGCGCATCGGCGATCCATCGCGCTGCTGTCGATCGTGCAGCTGGGCACGTCATAGCCCGGTCACCGGCATGCCGAAGGGGCCCCGGCTGCCGGGGCCCCTTCGGCATGATGTTGGTCTCAGGCGTCTGTCAGCCGTCTCACGCCGCCCATCGCCGGCGAGCTCGGGCTCGTCAAAGCTTCCCGCCGATCTCGCACGCCCGGCACGGCGGCCGGCCGCAGGTGCACTGCATGAGGGCGTCGACGACGTCGCGGTCGTGGTAGAGGCACTCGTCCCTGCAGGTGTGCCGCGGGATGAACCCTGCCGGGATCTCACCGGGCCACGGCTCGTGACCGTCCCTGCAGCGGGCGAACCGCTCGGGGTCGGTGGAGTGCAGGTCGTGCATGCTCGACCGCGCCTCGTCCTCCAGCTCGCGCACTCGTGCCACCAGGCTCTTCAGCTCGGCGGCCAGGCTGGAGTACTGGGCCGTGCCGGTCCTCACGTGCGCGGCCCGCAGTGCCATCGCCGCGTTGCCCAGAAACCTGCCGGCGTCCTGAAGGTCGGTCACGTGATGCAACTGAATGCCGTTCACGCCTCGTACCCATACGGCGTCCGTATTGCTCACTGATCCGCCCTCCCGGCGTTCGCCTTGGTTTTCTGGCAAGACAGTATGCGCGGCACCACTGCCCTCACATAAGGAAAAACGACCTATTCAAGGAAGCTAAGGGTCTCGATCGAAACCGTCCAGCGAATTCAGCGTGAGTCGGCTCACAACAGGCGTGACCTCGTAATTGGCAGCACATTCCGGAAGATCCATTACTCACTCCCGTGATGGATCTTCCGCGGGATCTTCTCCTGGATCTATCCCGCATGCATTTCGCGGCACCCGCCGGCTGCCACTCGCTATCCGACGAGCAAGCAGGAGCGCGCTCCCGCCCGGCGAGCCCACCGCCCTCGACGATCAGGTACTCGGGGCGGCGGATGGGGGTTCCATCGGCCCAGCACTCCAAGATCACCCGGGTGCCGGCCGCGTACCGGTCCCGGGCCCGCGCCCTCCTTGACGGCTTGCGGGGTCGGTGCCGTCACCGACGATCTTGATGTTCGGTCGAGGAGTCGCCACTGCAAGCCCCGTGAGCGACCCCGCCACCCTCCACTTGACGCACGGATGGGCGAGTCGTCCACTGGAAAGCAGAGAAACACTGTGGCGCCCCTCTATGAGAATGCGCGCCACGCTTTCAGGTTGAGCAGTGTCTACAGGGTGCCCGGATTGGCGATGGCAGGCGATGGCAACCTACGAATATCTCTGCAGCCGTTGTGGGCCTTTCGACGTGAAGCTGCCGATCGGGACTGCGCCCCCGGCTTATGGCTGCCCTGTTTGCGCAGGCACTGCAAGACGTGTGTTCTCCTCGCCCGGCCTCGCGCTGACCTCACACGGGGTCACTGCCCTCCACGAGCGGGAGGAGCAGTCCCGCGACGTCCCGGCCGTGGTGTCCGAGGTGCCGCCGGGCCGCAGGGTGCCACGGCGCCCGCACCCCGCGCTGTCGCGGTTGCCGCGGCCCTGAGAGGGGTGGTCGACAAGGCAGAGCGTCTCAGCGGTTTCGCCGATCCGGTCTCCCACGCGGACTGAGGAGGTGCGTCCCCGTGGGCAACGTGGGGTTGCTCTTTGTCGGTGCGGTGCTGTTCATGAACGGGCTGTTGCTGCTGAGGAAGGTCGACGCCAAGTCCGCAGCGGTGTTCAACCTCTTCGTGGGTGGGTTGCAGGTACTGACACCGACCTATCTCATCTTCACCGCCGGCAATGATCACATGAAGATTCTGGCGGCGTCCGGAATCTACCTGTTCGGATTCACCTATCTTTATGTGGGAATTGTCCTGCTCGCCGAGATCGACAATATCTGCGTCGGCTACTACTCCCTCTTCGTGGCGATCGTGGCCCTGGGGTACTCGTTCGTCAATTTCCACCTCTTCAAGGACTACCCCTTCGGAGTCATCTGGCTCTACTGGGCTTTCCTATGGTTCCTGTTCTTCCTGCTGCTCGGTCTCAAGAAGACAAAGTTGTCCGACTATGTGGGCTGGGTGACGGCGATCGAGGGCTGGGTCACCGGTGTCATTCCCGCGGCGCTGCTGCTTTCCGGCTACTGGAAACACACCACGGAGATCGCCATCGCCCTCGGGGCCTTCGGGGTCGTCGTGTTCGCGGCGCTGTGGCCGCTCACCAGGAAACCGCGGCAGCCGACCAGGGCCGCAACGGCCGGAAGTACGGGCACAACGTCCTGACCGGATCAGAATGAGAGGCAGCCATGCCCGAAGTCGTATTCAGTGTGGACCAGAGCAAGTCGATGCGTGACCAGAACGTTCCCGGACACAACAGGTGGCACCCGGACGTCCCCAGCGTCACCATGGTGAAGCCGGGAGCGGAGTTCCGCATGGAGTGCCGCGACTGGACCGACTGCCAGGTCGGCAACAACGACACCGCCGACGATGTACGCGACATCGACCTGACCATCCCTCACATGCTCAGCGGCCCGATAGGCGTGGAGGGCGCCGAACCCGGCGACCTGCTCGTCGTCGACATACTCGACCTCGGCCCCGTGCCGCAGCAGACCGGGGACGCGGCGGGCCAGGGCTGGGGCTACACCGGCATCTTCGCCAAGGCCAACGGCGGCGGCTTCCTGACCGACTACTTCCCGGACGCCTACAAGGCGATATGGGACTTCCACGGACAGCAGGCCACGTCCCGTCATCTGCCCGGTATCCGCTTCACCGGGATCACTCACCCCGGGCTGTTCGGAACGGCGCCGTCGGCCGAGATGCTCGCCCGCTGGAACGCCCGTGAGAAGGCGCTGATCGACGCCGACCCGAACCGGGTCCCGCCGCTCGCCCTTCCGCCGGAGGGCACCAACGCGCTCGCCGGCACGGCCACCGGCGACCTCGCCACGCGCATCGCCGCGGAAGGCGCACGCACGGTTCCGGCGCGCGAGAACGGAGGCAACCAAGACATCAAGAACTTCACGCGTGGTTCGCGGGTCTTCTATCCCGTACACGTCAAAGACGCCAAGCTCTCGGGAGGCGACCTGCACTTCAGTCAGGGTGACGGAGAGATCACCTTCTGCGGCGCCATCGAGATGGGCGGCTTCATCGACTTCCACGTCGACCTGATCAAGGGCGGCATGGAGACGTACGGCATCTCGACCAACCCGGTGTTCATTCCGGGCAACGTCGAGCCGAGGTACACGGAGTTCCTCACCTTCATCGGAATCTCCGTCGACCACGACACGGACACGAACTTCTACATGGACGCGACACTGGCCTACCGCCGGGCCTGCCTCAACGCGGTCGAGTACTTCAAGAAGTTCGGCTACAGCGGAGAGCAGGCCTACCTGCTGCTCGGCTCCGCGCCCATCGAGGGACGCATCAGCGGGATCGTCGACATTCCCAACGCCTGCTGCTCGCTGTACGTCCCCACCGCGATGTTCGACTTCGAAGTCCGGCCTTCCGCCGCCGGCCCGGCGAAGGCCGACCGCGGCCGGTGCGCGCTGACCACCGCCTGACCGGACGACGGCCCCGCAGGCCCGCTGCGGGGCCGTACGAACCGACGCGGGCTCAGCCGGATGAACGGGGCTGTCCAGGACTGCTCCGACGCCGTGATCACAGCAGCCACACCAAGATCACCTCACCCGCGCCGTGAGCAGCAGTTACGGGAGAGCCCTTGGTGGGCGCGGCGCCTCCGGACCCCTCTTCCTCAGCCCCTCGTTAGCCCTGCCTTAACGGCGCCATAAGGATCTCCTCCTCCCGCCTCCGGGAGGGGACTCCACGGATTCCGGGGGCTAGTTTGCTGAGCGCCCCCACGGGTTCCGTCGCCCACCGGGAAAGCTCCGAGGAGTTCTCCGTGCCCGTACGCCGCAGAGCCAGCACGCGTCGCTGCGCCCCCGCGCGGCGGGCGGCGCGGGGGCGGGCGGCGCGAGTACTGAGGCTCCGGGGCCTGTCCGGCGGCTCAGGTCGGACAGGCCCCGGGGGACGGCCGCAGCGGCTGGGGACGGCTGCGGACGTCTCGCGATGGCGGTCGGGGGTCAGCTGAACGCCGAGGCGCAGGTGGTGGCGGTGGCGTGCGCCGGGTCGAGGGCGTTCGCCACCTCGTGGAAGGCGATCCGGTCGGTCAGGCCGATCAGCACGTGCTCGGAGAGGTCGGGGCCGCACAGGTCCTGCAACAGGACGTTGTGGACGTCGGGTCCGCTCAGGAACTGGGACCTGTACGGGGTGACGACCTCGTCGTACTTGGTGGCGATGACCGTGTAGCGGACACCGGGCACGGTGTCGCCGCCTGCGTTGAGCTTGGTCAGGAACGCGGAGCCGGCCACCTGGTCGGCGAGTCCGGGTGTGGACTTGGAGATCAGGTCCGCGGCGCCGGGGAAGTAGGGCAGCAGGTTGGTGAGCCCGTCCAGGGTGGTGCCGTGGTTGTCGGGCGCGATGCCGACGAGGGCGTTCACCTTGGCGTCGCCGCCGAGGAACTTGAGGTAGTAGCGGGGCATCATGCCGCCTTGCGAGTGCCCGACGATGTCGGCCTTGCCGGCGCCGGTCGAGGCGAGCACCTTGTCGACGAAGACCTGGAGCTCTTCGGCGGACGTGGCGATGGGACCGAGTCCGTGGAACAGGGGGACGCCCGGCAGCCGGCCGTAGTCCAGGGAGAAGACGCAGTAGCCGCGGTGCTCCAGGTAGGGGGCGAGCGACAGCCAGTTGTCGATGGAGTTCGCGAAGGTCCCGTGGACGAGGACGACCGGGCGGGGATGGGCGGCGGAGGGCTTGCAGGAGTAGTCGTTCCAGCCGCTGGTCGGTGCGGCGGCGGTGTCAGCGGCGGTGGCGGTGGCGGGAACGACGGCGACCGCGGTGGCCAGCAGCAGTGCGGCCAGGGGTCTGAGCGCTCGTTTCCAGGGCAGCATCGGGTGATCTCCTTGCGGCTCAAGGGAGGTACGACGGCCTTACGCCCTGTGATCCGGATCACGGGATGCTGTTCATTCGTCAAGTTACGGACGAGTAGTGGACGTGTGAAGTTACGCGTCAGTAAAAAATTTCAGCGGTGGCCAACTGTGGCTGCGATTCCTGGTAATGGGCCGAACATATGTGAAGACTCATCACCATGCGGGTTGGAGCGGCTCATAGGGCGCGATCTGCCGCAACTGGCGCTCCAGAGAACGGATTCCGGGCTCCCCGAGCAGCTCCGCCCACGACCGGACGGCCTCCTCCGCGGCCTCCTCCGCCGCCCGCATCACTTCGTCCTGGTCCGACTGACGCCGGACACCGCGTAGTACCGCCGTGTCCGACTGACGCCGGACACGGCGGTACTACGCGACGAGAGATCCCGGGATCACCGCGCGCGGGCCGAACTTGGCTCGCGCGCGGTCCGCGACCTCCTCCAGGCGGCGCACCTTCTCGTCCACGGGGTCGAAGGTGAGCTGGTGGGTCGCCTGGTCGGCGGGGCTCAGCCCCTCGGCGCGCAGGGCGATCGCGCGGACCCGGGCACGCTGGAGCCCGAGCGCCTCGTACATGCGGTACGCCTCCGCGGTGAGCGCCGCCGTGTGCGCGGTCGGCTCGGTGAGGGTGCGGCTGCGGGTCGTGGAGGAGCGGTCGGCGTAGCGCACGGTGAGGGTGAGCGTGCGGGACACCCGCTCCAGATTGCGCAGCCGGGTGCCGAGTTCCCCGGCGGCCGACAGCAAGGCGCGCCGGTGCCGGTCCGGGTCCAGTTCGTCGCGGGTGAAGGGACGCTCGGCGGCCAGGGAGCGGGAGACGCCGTTGGGCACGACCCTGCCGCGGTCGATGCCGTTCGCCTTCTCGTGCAGTTCGCGGCCGGCCCGGACACCGACCAGCCGCTGCACCGTCGACAGGGGCGCGGCGGCGACCTTGCCGACGGTGTCGAGCCCGTACTCGCACAGGTTTCGGGCGGTGACGCCGCCGACGCCGGGCAGTGCCCTGACCGGCAGTCCGTCGAGGAACTCCCGTACGGCGCCAGGTGCTTCGGGCACCACGCGAACCGCGCCGGGCGCCGCCTCCCGCAGAGCCATACGGGCCAGCATGGGTCCGGGTCCGGCCCCGATCGCGCAGTCCACTCCGTGATGGGCGAGAGCCCGTACGCGGATCAGCGCGGCCAGTTCGACGGCGTCCCGCCCGAAGTACCGCTCGGCCCCCCGCAGATCGGCGAGCGCCCCGTCGGGCGGCAGCGCCTCGACGACGGGAGTGAACTCCTCGAGGAGTCCGAGCAGCCCCGGCAGGGCCGCCTCGTACATCACCGGCAACTGGAAACGTACGCAGAGGATGGTCATCCCGCACTCCCCGGACTCTGGTGCCACAACTTCCTTCCGCCCGCCGGGCCTTCGCCCGCGGGACGCAGATCGGCCCAGGGGTTCATCTCGTACCCCGTGGGCATCCGGATGCGCCGGCCCTTCGCCGCGTCGCCGCCGTCGCCGTCCGGCTGCCGCTGCGCGGGCTCCGCCAGCCGGGCCGCCACCACGTCGAGGCCGCCCTCGACGCGCAGCTCGGCCAGTTCGGCGAGGTTCCAGGCGGCGGAGCCGACCACGCTGAGACTGCGCGGTCCCCGTCGCTGCACCACCCCGCGCACCAGCAGCAGCCAGGAGTGGAAGACGGTGTGGGCGCAGGCGTCGTGGGAGTCATCGAAGAAGGCGAGGTCCACCAGGCCCGTGCCGTCGTCGAGCGTGGTGAAGATGACCCGCTTGCCGGAGCGGATCGGCGGGGTCTGGGTGGCCGCCTTGGCGCCCGCGACCAGCACGGTCTCGCCGTGCCGTGCCGCGCGCAGCCTACGGGCCGACACCACGCCCAGCTCGTCCAGGAAGGCGCGGTGGTCGTCCATCAGGTTGCGCGAGGCGTCCATGGAGAGCACGCCCAGCTCGGCGCTGAGCCGTTCCGCCGGGGAGAGGTCGGGCAGCCCGGCGGAGGCCGTCCTCCGCCCGCCCGCCAGGGGGAGTTGGCCGCCTCCTCCGACCCGGGCGCCCCGGTGCAGTTCGGTCAGGTGCAGTTGGAGATCGCGGCGGTTGGCGCCGAACGTATCCAGCGCGCCGACCTGCGCGAGCCGCTGGGCGACGGGACGGCTCGGCCGGGCACGCTCCCAGAAGTCGAGCAGGGAGGAGTACGGCTGCCCGGCCTCGATCCGCTTCGCCTCGGCCTCGCTGATGCCGTGCACATCGCGGAGGGCGAGCCGGAGCCCCCACCGCTCGGCGGAACCCTCCGCTTCAGACACCAGTTCGATACGGTGGGTGGCTCCCGACTTGTTCACGTCCAGCGGCAGGATCGGCACCCCACGCCGCCGCGCGTCCGCCAGCAGCAGCCGTTTCGGGTACATCCCGGGGTCGTGCGTGAGCAGGCCCGCGTAGAAGGCGGCCGGGTGATGGGCCTTCAGCCACGCCGACTGGTACGTCGGTACGGCGAAGGCGACCGCGTGCGCCTTGCAGAAGCCGTACGAGCCGAACGCCTCGACGATCTCCCAGGTGCGCTGAATCGTTTCCGCGCCGTATCCGTTCGCCGCAGCCTGCTGAGCGAACCAGACCCGGATCCGCCCCTGCGACTCCGCGTCGGACAGCCCGCGCCGCACCCGGTCCGCCTCGTCGCGCCCGCAGCCGGTCATGATGTCCAGGATGTGGATGACCTGCTCGTGGAAGACGACGACGCCGCACGTCTCCTTCAGCGGCTCCTCCAGGTCGGGGTGCGGATAGCGGACGGGCGCCCGTCCGTGGCGCGCCTCGATGAACGGCCGCACCATGTCGGCCGCGACCGGACCGGGCCGGAACAGCGAGATGTCGACGACCAGGTCGTGGAACGTGGCCGGCTGGAGCCGCCCGACCAGGTCCCGCTGGCCCGGCGACTCGATCTGGAAGCAGCCCAGGGTCTCGGTGGAGCGGATGAGGTGGTACGTCGCCGGGTCGCCCGGCGCCAGGGCGTCCAGGTCGATCCGCTCCCCCGAGGTCCGTTCCACCTCCGCGACCGCGTGCGCCATGGCGGACTGCATCCGCACCCCGAGCACATCGAGCTTGAGCAGACCCAGCTCCTCGACGTCGTCCTTGTCGAACTGGGACATGGGAAAGCCCTCGCCGCTGGTCGGCATGACCGGCGTACGGGCGAGGAGGGAGGCGTCGGAGAGCAGGACCCCGCACGGGTGCATGGCGACTCCGCGGGGCAGGGCGTCCAGGGCCTCGACCAGGTCCCACAGCCGGCCGTACTTCTGCCCCTCCTGGCGGAGCTCCCCCGCCAGCCGCCTGAGCTCGGGCAGTTCCTCCAGCGCCGCGCGGGCGTCGCGGGCGCGGATGTGCGGGAAGGACTTGGCGATGCGGTCGATGTCGGCCGGGTCCATCGACAGGGCCGCCCCCACGTCGCGGATCGCATGGCGGACGCGGTACGTCTCCGGCATCGCGACCGTCGCGACCCGCTCGGTGCCGAACCGGTCGATGATCGCCCGGTAGACCTCGAGGCGGCGGGCGGATTCCACGTCGATGTCGATGTCGGGCAGGGCCAGACGGCGCTTGGACAGGAAGCGCTCCATCAGCAGCCCGTGCTCGACCGGGTCGGCGTGCGCGATGCCGAGCAGGTGGTTGACGAGGGAGCCCGCGCCGGAGCCGCGGGCGGCCACCCGGATGCCCATCTTCCGGACGTCGTCCACGACCTGGGCGACCGTGAGGAAGTAGGACGCGAAGCCGTGGTGGGCGATGATGTCCAGTTCGTCGTGCATCCGCTCCCAGTAGGCGCGCCGGGTGTCGTAGCCGCGCAGCACCATGCCCGCCGCCGCCCGGGAGGCGAGCGCGCGCTGGGCGGTGCGATGGCCGGCGCCGACGAGGTGCGGCTCGGGGAAGTGGACCGTGCCGATGCCGAGGTCGTCCTCGGGGTCCACCAGGCACTCGGCGGCCGTCGCCCGGGTCTGCTCCAGCAGACGGTGAGCGGTGTCACGGCGGTACCCGGCGGCCTCGACGACCCGCTCGGCGACCGTCAGCATGGTCCGCGCGTCCTTGAGCCAGGCTTCCCCGGAATCCAGCTCCTTGGTGGGGTCGATGGGGACGAGACGGCGGGCGGCGTCCAGGACGTCGGCGACCGGGCCGAGCCCGGGGTCGGCGTACCGGACGGCGTTGCTGAGCACGGGACGGACGCCCTGCTCGGCGGCGAAGCCGACGGTGCGGGCGGCCAGGCGCAGGGAGCCGGGGCCGGTGCCGGTGCCGGTGCGGCCGTGCCAGACGGCCTCCAGGCGCAGGGCGTCGCCGTAGACCTCCCGCCAGGGTGCGAGGAGCCTGGCCGCGCGGTCCGGGCGCCCCGCGGCGAGGGCACGGCCCACGTCGGAATCGGGGCCGAGCAGGACGGTCAGACCGTCGGCGTAGTTGTCGGTCCAGGACAGCAGCGGGGTGCCCTCGGCGGTGTGGGTGTGGGCGGCGGTGACCAGCCGGCACAGGTCGGCCCAGCCGCGGGCGCCGTCCCGGGCGAGGAAGACCGCGCGGGGTGTCGACTCGTCGATGAAGGCACCTCCGCGCACGGGGACGCGGCGCCTCCCCCGAGCTCTCGACTCCTCTCCCGCTGCCGCCACCGCCAGCTCCGCCCCGAACAGCGGCCGTACGCCCGCCGCCGCACAGGCCTTGGCGAACCGGACCGTGCCCGCGAGGGTGTCCCGGTCGGTGAGCGCGAGGGCGTCCATGCCCTGCTCACCGGCGCGCTCGGCCAGCCGCTCCGGGTGCGAGGCGCCGTAGCGCAGGGAGAACCCGGAGGCGGTGTGCAGATGCGTGAAGCCCGGCATCCGCACCTCCCGTAGCCGTGAGCCCCGCATGCGGCTCTCGAACGTCCGTTCCCATCTACCCCACCCCCACCATAGACCAATTTTCGAACTAGCGTGCGACATCCGCACGCCCCCGCCCCACCTGCGCAAACGCCGGATGATCAGCCCGGGACACACGACAGTCCCGCCCCCTCACGCACGGGGCGGGACTGTCGCGGAAACCGGGCCGTCGGCCGGTCAGCCGATCTGGGTACCCGTCGCCGAGAGCGCCTCGGTGACCGGCTGGAAGAAGGTCTGGCCGCCCGAGGTGCAGTCGCCGCTGCCCCCGGAGGTCAGGCCGATCGCGGCGTCGCCGTCGAAGAGCGCGCCGCCGCTGTCACCGGGCTCGGCGCAGACGTCGGTCTGGATGAGACCGCTGACCGTGCCCTCCGAGTAGTTCACGGTGGCGTCCAGGCCGGTGACCGTGCCGGAGTGGACCTGGGTGGTCGAGCCGCTGCGGGTCACCTTCTCGCCGACGGTCGCGTCGGCCGCCTTGGTGATCGCCTGCGTGGAGCCGTTGTAGAGGTCGACCGAGCTCGGGTGGTCGACGTCCGCGGTGTACTTGACCAGACCGAAGTCGTTGCCCGGGAAGCTCGACTGCGCGTTCTGGCCGATCGCCTTTCCGCTGGAGTCCGACCAGCTGGAGATCGAGTGGGTGCAGTGTCCGGCGGTCAGGAAGAACGGCTGGCCGCCCTTGACCACGTTGAAGCCGAGCGAGCAGCGCCCGCCGGAGCCGGTGATGGCGTCGCCGCCCGCGATGAAGGGCTCGAACGTGCCCTGGGAGCGCCTGAGCTCCGCCTTCCCGCCGAGCCCGTCGACCACGCGGCCGAGCCGTGCCCACTCCGCCTTGGACACGGTCCGGTCGGCCGTGACGACGACCTTGTTGGTCCTGGGGTCGGTCGCCCAGGAAGTGCCCGGGACCGTCGCGTCCTTCTGGAGCATGGTGCGGGCGCCGGCGAGCTCGGCCAGGGAGTTCTGGACGACTCTCGCCCTGGCGCCGGCCGCCTGGACGGTCTGCGCGGCCGTCTCGTCGAGCACGTTGACGACAAGCTGCTTCGTCTTCGCGTCGTAGTACGTTCCGGCCGCGTCGGCACCCAGGTCCTCGCCGAGCGTCGAGGCGAGCTTTCCGGCCGCGACGACCGAGAGGGTGTGGGGCGCTGCGGCCTGTGAGGTCTCGCTCGCGTTCGCATTCTGGAAGGTCACGCCAGCGGCGATCAGCGCGGCGACGGCCGTGCCGGCCAGGGCGGCCCGCCGCCCGGGTATGCGTCGGTGCTTCAACTCACGTCCTCCTGTGGGGGGTCGGCCGCGAGGTTGTGGGGACCACCGCGACCGGAAGGCGTACGGGCACGGAGGCGGCGTACCACAGAAGCCACGTCCGCACCCACCGTGCGGCGCCCACTATTCCGAGGCCCCCCGGGAGCACACAAGGTCGACTTCAGGACGCGCGCACGCCAACGACCGTGCGCCCCCAGCCTGATGACCCCGCCTCTGTATCCCCACTTCCGATTCCCACTGCAAATGCCGCGCGAGGGTTATCCCTGTGCCACTCCCGAGGTCTAGTCCTGTCTGGATTCCGCCCCTTCGGTTAGGTGCCAGGAGGGCAAGCGGGAACGGGAGCCGCTCCCGCGCCGATGGTCGTCCGGCCGACGGTCGCCCGGCCGCCGGTCGCCGCGCCCGCGCTTCACCGGATACGACCGCCGCAGCCGGTGCGCACACGAAGAAGGAGCCCCCGCACACGAGTCTCGTGTGCGGGGGCTCCCCTGCTGCCCGGCTGCGGACCGGGACGTGCTCGGACACCGGTGGGGCAGGATCAGTAGACGTGGACCCCGTAGGCGCTGAGGGCCTCGGTCACCGGCTGGAAGAAGGTCGTACCGCCGGAGGTGCAGTCGCCGCTGCCACCGGAGGTCAGGCCGTAGGCGATACCGCTGTTGGAGTACAGCGAGCCGCCGGAGTCACCGGGCTCGGCGCAGACCGTGGTCTGGATGAGGCCGTAGACGATGTCGCCCGAGCCGTAGTTGACCGTCGCGTTGAGAGCGGTGACGCGGCCGCTGTGGATGCCGGTCGTGGAGCCGCGACGGTAGACGGTGGTGCCGACGGAGGGCGTGGCCGCGCTGGTGATGTCCACGCTGCCCACCGTGCCCGACTTGGCCACCGAGCTGTTGGTGTAGCGCACGATGCCGTAGTCGTTGCCGGGGAAGCTGGACCCGGCCGTGGTGCCGAGCGTCGTCGAGTGGGACGAGTTCGACCACCAGGTGCCCGCGCCGTTGGTGCAGTGTCCGGCGGTCAGGAAGTAGTAGTTTCCGCTGGAGTCCTGGACGTTGAAGCCGAGCGAGCAGCGCCAGCTACTCGCATAGATGGCGTCGCCGCCGGAGATCAGCTTGTTGAACTTGCCCGGGGTGTGCTTGATGGTGAGGGCACCGGCGTTGGCACCGGCCTCCTTCTTGATCTTCGCGATCTCGGCCTTGGAGACCGTGCTGTCGACGGTGACGACGACGCGGTTCGTCGTGGGGTCGACGGCCCAGGCCGTGCCCGGTACATCGGACTTGAGCACCGAGTCGCTCGTCTTGCTGAGCTGCGTCGCACTGAAGGTGTGTGCGTCGCTCGCGTTCGCGCTGGGGACGGCGAACGCGGCAGCGGCCAGGAGTCCGGTGGCCACGGCGATCAGCCGGGTCCGTCTCGCTATACCGCTCGTGGGGTTGGTGCGCTTGATCCTCACTTGTCGTTCCCTCCATGGGAAGTCGGGGGGCCCACGTGGGGATGGGGCCCGTGAGGCGCAGCCGGAGGCGGGCCTGCCCGGATTTCAGACATGCCGTGCCCCTGACAAGCGCTGAGGGGGAGTATTCGGCCGCCTGGCCGATCGACGCAAGGGCGCCTTTCGGCCGTGCAGCGTTCAACTTACCCGCGACCTCGGAGGATGACGGAGCTTGTGCGGAATTGCGCCAGCTTGATCTTTGACCTCGTTCGAAGCCCGAGGTTGAAGATCAAGCTAGACCAGGGTGCGCTCCCCCGCCTCGATCGCGACGCCCAGCGTGTTGCCGGGCGGAGGGAAGGGACAGAGGAAGTGGCCCGCGAAGGCGCACGGCGGAAGCAAAGAGCGGTTGAAGTCCACCGTCGTACGCCCCTCGGCATCGGGTGCCGGCGGCCGCAGGAACCGGAAGCGGTAGCTGCTGTCCCCACTCGTGGCGTCGGCGAAGACGGCCCACAGCGATCCGTCGTGCTCGACGGAGACCTGGAGGGTGAGGTCCCGCCCGTCGAGCGTGAAGGCCAGGACGCCGCCGAGCCCGAGGCCACGGTGTTGCCCGTCGGCGTTCTCCACGCGCACGGTGCGGCGCTCTCCGTACGGGGTGAAGTGCCCCTCGACGGACCAGCGCGGATCGTGGGGCGTGGCGACGACGCCCTGGAAGGCACGGCGTGCGGGGGCGTCGGGGTCGTAGTCCCGCAGGCCCCAGACGCCTTCGCGGACGAGGACGACCAGGCGGCGTTCGCCGGCCGCGACGCGGGCCCCGGTGACGGGGCCGGGATCGGCGCCGAGACGGATCTCGCCGGTGAAGGGCCGGCCGTCGACGGTCAGGCCGTCGTTCTCGGTGGCCCTCAGCACCACCCCTTCGTCATCCGCCGTCCAGCTCCCGGGGATGGCCGGAATTCGACCATCCGGATAGTCCTCCAGCCAGTAGGTGCCGGTCAGCGCGAGCGGCCCGTAGGGAGCCGACACCTGCTCGGTACGGTGCTCGTGCCACCGTTTCCACTCGTCGGATGCGTCCGTCGTCATGTGATCAACCCTTCCATAGCGAATCCGCCGGCCCGAGATGCGAGCGCAGCGTGGTTCCCGTGTATTCCGTGCGGAAGACGCCGCGCCCCGTGCAGCAACGGCACGACCCGGCCCACGAACTCGACGAGTCCGCCCGGGGCGAGAGGGGGCCGAGGATGAACCCATCGGCCGCGTCCGTCCGGAGGAACCCGTCCATCTCCGCAGCGACGGCCACCAGGAGTGTCGCCGAAGGCCCGGGCGACGGAGTCACCGCGCCGGGCCCCTGCCCCCGGTGGTCCGCCGCATCCCCGCGGCCGTCTCCCCCTCCTCGGCCGGGATGCCGCCGAGCACCACGGCGCCCCCGGCAGGGGAGCCGCGCGGGTCCGGACGGCGAGCGCGTCGGGGACCGGCCCCGCGAAGCCGTCGCCGAGCGTCCCGCAGTCGAGTGCGCCGCGCTCGGCGAGCCGCGCCGGACCCGGAGCGGCGCCGGAGTCGCCGGGCGACCGCTGGTCGACGGCGGCGGCCGGGTGCGGCAGCCCCGGGCCGTGCGATGAGGTCATCGGAGAAACCTTTCTGGGGGCGCCCGACGCGCGGACCCGCCCCCAAATCCTGGAGTGTGCGACCGCGTTCAGGCCGTGGCGCGAGGGGACAGCTCACGCAGGAAGGTCAGCGCGGCCCGCGCCGCGGCGTCGTTCTGCCGGAACGCCGGACCGCCCGTGCGGGGCCTGGTGAACGCGCCCGCGCCCCGGGCGTCGGTGTGCGGACCCAGCGCGAAGCGGCGCGGATGCGGGAGTCCGGAGCGGTCCAGTACGCGCCCGTCCGCCGGGTCCACGGCGAGCAGTCCCTCGCCGGTGGCGGCGGCGCCGTCCGCGTACAGCTCCCTCAGCAGCCGGTCGCGGGTGCGCTCGACCGTGGGGTGCGGCAGCCGCGCCTCGACGAGCGCGCGGGCCTCGACCGTCGCGCCGGGCACGGTGGCACTCGTCGCCCGGAAGATCCCGTCCTCGGCGGTGACGGTCATGCCGGCGCCGAGGAACTTCAGGACGCCCGCGCGCGACAGCGCGAGCATCTGCCGCAGTCGCGGTCCGGGCGGCCCGGACGCCAGATAGCTGAAGAAGCCGTGCCACCAGGACCCGATGTCCCCGAGCCGCACCAGCTGCCCGTACACGGACAGCAGTGCGAGGAAGACGGCCAGGTCGGGGCTGTGTGCGGGGTCGTGGCGCCGGGCGAGGTCCGCCTCGACGTAAGCGCGCAGCCCGTCCTGGAGCGCGGCGTGCGACGGGTACCGCACCCCGTCCAGCGGGCGGTCGAGCGCGGCGAGATCGAGCCGGTCGGCGGGATCGGGGACGGCGGCGGCCACCAGCGCGGGCAGCGACACCGGGTCGGCCAGGGCGTACTTCTCCTCGAAGTCCGCCCAGGCGACCGCGGTGCGCTCGGGGTGGGCGGTGAACAGCCGGTGGTAGTGGGCGAAACCCAGCTCCTTCTCGATCAGCGGCCACACGTCCCGCCGGAAGTCGGGGCCGTCCGCGCGCGCGAGAAGCGCGTCGACCTCGGCCGGCGCGAAGAACCGCGGCAGCGGCGGCCGCTCGCCCGTCCAGTCGTAGCCGATCTTGGAGTGGTACGGGACTCCGCGCCGGGAGCCGACGTACAGCAGCGGCTCCCGCCCGGAGGGGACGTACACCTCTCCCTCGTAGCGGCCGCCGCGTCCCTCGGTCAGCAGCACCATGAGGTCGACGAAGGCGAGTCCGAAGCCGCGGACGAGGACGGGTTCGCCTGCCTTCAGCGGGGACAGGTCGCTGTCGGCCGTGAAGTCTGGCGGCAGATGGACGAGTCCGTGCGTGCGGGCGTACGAGGCCAGCATGCGCTGCTCGGGGTCGAGTTCGGCGTCGAGGTGGCCGAGTGTGAGGACGACGAGGTCGGCGAGGAGCGGCTCGGGCCGTCCCTGGAGCCAGACGCGCTGCCGCCCGTCGCGTGGACCGTCGACCCGGACGGCGAGGTGAGGGTGGTGGTGGACGCGGACGCCCGGCGGCAGGGCCGCGACCGCCTGCTCGTACACCCAGCGCAGATACGCGCCCTGTCGCCGGCGACCGGCGAAGACGCGTCCGTGGATGCCCGCCCACTCGTGCAGGGTCGGACCCGCGCGCACCGGGCCCTCCATGGCCACCGTCTCGTCGGTGAACATGGTCACGTCCTCGGCGTGCGAGTTCATCCACAGCAGGGGTGACTGCGCCGCGCGCCAGATCCGTCCCGCGCCGGGCGGATGCGGGTCCACCAGGTGCACGTCCAGCTCCACATCGGCGTACAGACGGGGTGCGCTGGCGGCGATCCGCTCCAGGAGGCCGGTCCCCCGCGGCCCGGCACCCACGATCACCAGGGAATGGCGTGCGGGGCTCATCGTGTGCGCTCCGCACCGCGGGCGTAGTGCTTTTCCACGTAGTGCTGGCCGACGCTGAGCACCGAGGTGACGATGACGTACCAGAGGGTGGCCACCATCAGGAGCGGGATCACCTGGTAGGTGCGGTGGTAGACGAGCTGCGCCGAGTAGAGCAGGTCCTGGACGGCGATGACGCTGACGATGGAGGTGCCCTTGAGGGTGCCGATCAGCATGTTCGCGGCCGGCGGCACGATGGACCGCATCGCCTGCGGCAGCACGATCCGCCACCAGCGGTGCCATCGGCTCAGTCCGAGCGCCTGTGCGGCCTCGGTCTGGCCGCGGTCGACGGAGAGGATGCCCCCGCGTACCACCTCGGCGGCGTACGCGGCCTCGTGCAGGGTGAGGCCGACGACGGCGACCGTGACCGGCGCGAACAGGTTCACGGTCCGCACGCCGAGGATGTGCGGGTAGAGGGCGCCGATGTTGAACCAGAACAGCAGTTGCACCAGGATCGGCACCGAGCGGAACAGCCAGACGTACCCCCAACCGACCGATCTCAGCACCGGGTTGGCGGACAGCCGGGCGGCGGCCAGCAGGGTGCCGAGAGCGAAGCCGAGCGTCATGACGACGGCGGTCAGCCAGAGGGTGAGCCAGAGGCCGCGCAGCACGGCGGCCGAGGTGAAGTAGTCGCGGACGACGTCCCATTGGAACGCCTGGTTGCGAACGACGGAGGCGACGGCGAACCCGAGCAGCGCAAGGACGACGAGGGCCGCGGCCCACTGGCCCGGATGCCGACGCGGGACGATGCGCGGGGGTGCGGCTTCTTGGGCGGCCGCGGCCGGTTCGGTGAGGGTGTCGGAAGACATGTGAAGGCTCCGTGATCCGTCGGATCGAACGCGGATGGGTGCCTTCACACGGGGGCGCTGTACGGCCGAGCCCCTCAGCAGGGCCGTCTCCCGAGAGTACGGGGGCGTTTCCCTTCGCTGTCAAGGCTGTCCATACTGTGAGCCGTGCGTCTCAAGTCGGTTGACGTGGAAACGGGTGCCTGTTCCACTTGGCACATGCGTCCACAGCAGCGGCTGGTCACCCGCTCCCACATCGACTTCGGTCGCGTGTGGTCCTCCTCCTGTTGAGCCGACCCCCCTGCTCGCCCTGATCCAGGGCGCACCGCGCGTTCTTCCCACGCCTTCACACGCGTTTCCCCTCCCCTCTTCGCGCTCCCCTTTCCTTGTCCCTCCCCCGCGTTCCCGTGCGCTTGCGCGCTTTTCCTCGCGCTTGCGTGCTTGCGCGCGCCATGCCGTGCGCTTCCGTGCACTTCCCTGCGATTCCTCGTGCCCTCTCGCGCCCCTTCGCCCCTTCGCCCCTGCCCTCAGGAGACCGCAGACCATGCGTACGTCCCGTACCCGTAACCGGCTTCTCGTGCCTTCCGTCCTGGTCGTCTCGGCGGCCCTGTCGCTCACCGCCTGCGGCCCCGGCGACTCGGCCGGCTCCGGCGGAGGCCGGGCCCGGGCGGCGCGGAGCACCGGGATTCCGACCACGGACGTCGTCTCGGACATCAGGCCGGACGCCGCCGCGGCCAAGCTGCTGCCCCCGGGTGTGCACCACCTCACCGTCGGGGTCGCCGTCTCCGGCCAGTTGCCCGGGACGAGTTACCTGGACGACGGCACCACGCTGGTCGGGCAGGACATCGACTTCTCCAACGCCGTCGCCAAGGCGCTGGGCATCACGCTGAAGGTGGAGCCGGCGAGTTTCGAGGCGATCCTGCCGGCGCTCGGCAGCGGCAAGTACGACGTCGGCGCGAGCAACTTCGGCGTCACCGACGAACGGCGCAAGACGCTCGACTTCGTCACCTACATCAACGACGGCCAGGGCTTCGCCGCACGCGAGGACAGCAAGCTGACGAAGATCACCGATCTGAGGCAGCTGTGCGGGCTGAACATCGCGACCGGAGCGGGCACGACCTTCCAGGCCACGCTGGAGAAGAACAAGCACATCTGCGCGGACGCGGGCGAGCAGGCGTACGAAGTGCAGACGTACGGCGAGTCGGGCGCCCTGTGGTCCTCGTTGCAGCAGGGCCGCAGCGACGTGGTGATGTCCACGATCAACGGCCTGCGGTACGCGGTCGCCCAGCAGCCGGGCCTGAAGTTCCTGAACGAGTACCACCGTCTCGACGTCGGCTTCGCCTTCGAGAAGGGCACGAAGCTCGCACCCGCCTTCCAGGCCGCGGTGAACCACCTGATCGCCGACGGAACGTACGAGAAGATCCTCCGGAAGTGGGGCACCAAGGACTCGGCGATCCCCACGTCGCGCATCTCGCCGCCGGAACTGAGGAGTTGAGGCACGGGCCGTGAGGGGCACGGAGCCGTGATGTCACGCGGCTCCGCCGAACCCCGAGTCGCGCGGGCCGATGCCCACCGGCGACTCGGCGGCGTCTCGGCGCAGCACCGCCTGCTCGACGGCGAGGTCATAGGCGACGCGCTGCACCCTGTCGAACGCCTCGGCGACCTCGAGCACCTCCGGTGCGGCCCGGTCGGGCACGGCGAGCGGCGCGGGCGGCGGCGTCCGGCCCGGGGTGCCGTGCTGCACCGCGGCGAGCGTCCGCGGCAACCGTGTACCGGCCACCTCCCGCATCTGCTCGGTGAGGACGTCGAGCGGCGTGGAGACGGAGCGTACGCAGTCGAGGGCGAGGTGGCCGAGCGCGGTGACCGTCCCGAAGGCGAACAGCGCGAACAGCAGCAGGTCGCGCCGGGCCGCCCCCTCCAGGCCGGCGGCACGGTCCTGGACGTCCCGGCCGAGGGAGATCTGCACCGCGCGCAGGCCGTTGACGGTGGAGGTCATGGACGTCCACCAGGACACGGCCGGCACGGCGCGCGGGCCGAGCCGGCCGCCGCCCCGCACCGCGGCGCTCTCATAGCCGAGCGCGCGGGCGGCGTCCGGCGTGCCGAGCGCCTCGTCGAGCCGCCGCCGCTGGGCCGCGGTGGCCGAGCGCGGAAAGCTCTCCAGGGCGGCCAGCCTGCCGGCGCGGAGCTGGAGGAAGCGGATGTAGTCGTCGGCGGGGAACCGTCCGGCGGCCACCGAGCCGAGCACGATGGCGTGCTCCTCGGCGGTGAACTCCTTGGCGCTGCCGAGGGCCCGGAACGCCTGGTAGGCGGCGCGCAGCCGGGCGTCGTGGGCGTCGTCGAGGCCGAGCTCGAGCCGGTCGAGGGCGGTGATGGCGGCGGTGAAACGGCCGAAGGTCACCTTGACCGACCCGGTGCCGTCGTCGGCGCGCCGGCGGATCGCCGCCAGAGCGTCGAGCCTCCCGAGGGACGCGCGCACGGCGGCGGCGAGGGCGTCGTCGCGGCCCCTGAGCGCTTCCTCGAGCCGGGCCCGGGCGAGGTCGGTGGCCCTGCGCCGCGCGGGGAGCACGGCGCGCAACTGCCGTACACCGCCGAGGTATCCGATGGTCGGTCCGCGCTCCTTCTGAAGTGCGTGGACGAGTGCCTGGAGCGTGAGGCAGAGCCTGGCGTTCGCGGAGGTGCCGGCCACGTCGCGGTACGCCGAGAACTGCTGCGCGGCGGCCGCACCGAACAGGGCGAACAGCACGGCCAGGGGGAGGACGAGGATCCTCAGCAGCCTGGCACGGATGGTGACGTGCACAAACAGACCAACGACCCGGCGGCGCACCGGTCACCACATCATGTGCTTGTTTTACGTGTCGGAAACAATATTTCCTCAGTTGCGGCCGGCAGGGCCGGACGATGCCGAAAACGACACTCCCCCGCGTCCAGTCGAACGTTGAGTCGCGGCGGCTTGTCTGCCACTTCGTTCACCCGTACGCACGACTCGTCACCCATCCACCGCCGCAAATAATATTTCACTCACAGTCAGCAGTGGTTTGCCGGACGGCCCTTGGGACACGCGGGCTCTCGACGTACTGGCTGTGCACCAGTACCGTCACGAAACCCCCGCGCGGCGTCTATCCCCTTGGCGCCACATCCGCATCATGGACGACCATGGAGTTGCGGAAGGCATGAAAGACCGCTGTGAGAGGAGGCGTCCATGGGATCGGTACGCAAGGCGAGTGCCTGGCTCGGCCTCGTCGACGACCACGATGACGAGCGTTACTACGACGACGACTACGCCGAGGGCCAGGACCACGGCGATGCCTGGGTGACCGATCCGCGTGTGAAGGTCGCGTCCGACACCGCGGAGGAGAAGGGCCGCCGGATCGGCACGGTCACCCCGGACAGCTTCCGGGACGCCCGGGTCATCGGTGAACTCTTCCGGGACGGGGTCCCGGTCATCATGAACCTCACCAACATGGAGCCCGCCGACGCCAAGCGCGTGGTGGACTTCGCCGCCGGTCTGATCTTCGGCCTGCGCGGCTCCATCGACCGTGTCTCGAGCCGTGTCTTCCTGCTGACTCCCGCGGACACGGAGATCGTCAGCGGCGACGCCGCCAGCCGTCACGGCGACGGCTTCTTCAACCAGAGCTGAGGCAGGGCCGCACACCGGCCCTGCCCGCTTCGGGCCCGGTCACCGGAAGGCGTCGAGCCCGGTGAGCGCCTTGCCCAGCACGAGCTGGTGCATCTCGACGGTGCCCTCGTAGGTGAGCACCGACTCCAGATTGGTGGCGTGCCGCATCACGGGGTACTCCAGGGAGATCCCGTTGGCGCCGAGGATCGTACGCGCGGTACGGCAGATGTCGATGGCCTCGCGTACGTTGTTGAGCTTGCCGAAGCTGATCTGTTCGGGACGCAGCCGTCCCGCGTCCATGCGACGCCCCAGATGGTGGGCGAGCAGGATGCCCTTGTGCAGTTCGACCGCCATGTCGGCGAGCTTGGCCTGGGTGAGCTGGAATCCGCCGATGGGCCGGCCGAACTGTTCCCTGCTCCTCGCGTAGTTCACGGCGGTCTCGAAGCACGATCGGGCCGCGCCCATCGCCCCCCAGACGATGCCGTACCGGGCGTGGGAGAGACAGCCGAGCGGCCCCTTGAGGCCGACCACATCGGGCAGTACGGCGTCGGCGGGCAGACGCACGTCGTCCAGGACGAGTTCACTGGTGACGGAGGCCCGCAGGGACCACTTGTGCCTGATCTCCGGAGCGGAGTAGCCGGGGGTGCCGCTGGGGACGAGGAACCCGCGGATCCCTTCGTCCGTCCGCGCCCATACGACGGCGACACCCGCGACCGAGCCATTGGTGATCCACATCTTGCGGCCGTTCAGGATCCAGTCGGAGCCGTCGCGCTTGGCGTGGGTGCGCATCGAGGCGGGGTCGGAACCGTGATCGGGCTCGGTGAGCCCGAAGCAGCCGATGACCTCACCTGTGGCCATGCGCGGCAGCCACTGCTGCTTCTGCTCCTCGCTGCC
Source organism: Streptomyces sp. NPDC047079 (assembly GCF_040643755.1). Lineage (NCBI taxonomy): Bacteria > Bacillati > Actinomycetota > Actinomycetes > Kitasatosporales > Streptomycetaceae > Streptomyces > Streptomyces sp. NPDC047079. The sequence continues at coordinate 15,842 of NZ_JBEYUZ010000004.1, read as the reverse complement.
GAAGCGGTGCACGGCGTACATGGCGAGGGAGCCCTGGACGGAGACGAGGGACCGGATCCCGGAGTCGGCGGCCTCCAGCTCCAGGCAGGCCAGGCCGTACTGCACGGCGCTGGCGCCGGCGCAGCCGTAGCCGCTGAGCGACATGCCGAGGGCGCCCAGGGAGCCGAGCTCCCTGGCGAGCTCGCGGATCCCCGGCAGCTCGCCCTTCTCGTACCACTCGGCGACGTACGGCAGCACGCGCTCCGCCGCCCAGGTTCGCACCGTCTCGCGGATGGCCAGATCCTCGGCGTCCAGCAGGTCGTCGATCCCGAGCGGATCGGCGGGGTCGAAGGGCGGCAACGTCGGGGACGCGGTCATGGGGGCAGCCTCCGTGACACTGAAAACTAGCAGCGCTAGTCAGGACTGGTCGGGCCGACGCTACGACGCCCCGGGCCGCGCGTCCAGTACCGGGCTCCGCGCCCCGTGTCCGCGAAGGGCCGCTTCGTGCGCCGAGCCGCACGCCGTCACCGGCCCGTCGGCGGGCGGGCGCCCGGTCAGGCCGAGACGCGGGAGTGCTCGGTCTTCCGCGGGGCCGGGACGGCGGCCTCGCCCGCCGGGGACGGCGACTCGCCGTGCACGGCCCGCGGCAGCCGCAGCGCCATCACCGCGCCCAGCACCAGCAGACCGGCGCTGACCAGAAGCGTGACATGCAGGCCGTGGACGAAGGAGTCACGCGCCGCATGGCGCAGGGCCGCGCCGCGTGCTCCGCCCAGCCGGTCCGCCACCTCGTACGCCTCGCCGAGCGAATGCCCGGCGGCCCTGGACGCCGACGCCGGAACGCCCGGCACCGACGCCAGGCCGGGGGCGTACGCCGCGTTCATCACGCTGCCCAGCAGGGCGACCCCGATCCCCGCGCCCAGCTGGTACGACGTCTCGCCGATCGCCGCGGCCCCGCCGGACTGCGCCTGCGGCGCCTCGCTCAGCATCGACTCGTACGCGCCGAACAGGGTCGTCTCCAGCCCGAAGCCGAGCAGGACGAAACCGAACAGGAGGAGCCCCGGGTTGTCGTGCCCGCCCATCAGCGTGAGGGTGAGCACGGCGACGGCCGTCAGGCAGAAGCCGGACGCCACCATCCTGCGGGGTCCCAGGCGTTGCAGCAGCTGTGAGCCGACCAGCCCGGCCGCCATCGCCGCGAACGTCAGCGGCAGCAGCCGCAGCCCCGTCCGCAGCGGCGACAGGTGCAGCACCAGCTGTAGGTACTGGGCCGCGATCAGTTCGAGGCCGACCAGGGCCAGCATTGCGAGCACGATGCACCCGACGGACGTGCCGAACGCCGGGCGGGCGAACATCCTCAGATCCACCAACGGGTACGTACGGCGCCGCTGCCGCCGTACGAACGCGACCAGCAGTGCCGCGCCCACCAGCAGCGGCAGCAGGGTGAACGGGCCGAGCGGCGACTGTCCGCCGCCGAGCCGCTTCACGCCGAGCACCAGTGCGACCAGGCCGCCGGTCGCCATGAGCGCGCCGAGCACGTCCCAGGGGCCCTCGCGGTCGCCCTTCGACTCCGGCAGCAGCAGCCGCCCCACCGGCAGGCTGACCAGCATCAGGGGGATGTTGATCAGGAAGACCGAGCCCCACCAGTAGTGCTCGAGGAGGAATCCGCCCAGCAGCGGGCCGATCGCCGCACCCACCGCGGCCACCGCGCTCCAGATGCCGATCGCCAGCGCCCGCTCGCGCCGGTCGGGGAAGACCTGGCGCAGGATGGACAGGGTGGCGGGCATGATCATCGCGCCGCCCACGCCGAGCAGCACCCGCGCCGCGATCAGCACCTGTGCGTCCTGGGCGAGGGCCGCCACACCGGAGGCGATGCCGAACAGGCCGTATCCGAGCAGCAGGACGCGTCTGCGGCCGACGCGGTCGCCCAGTGTGCCGAAGAGGATCATCAGCGAGGCGCACACGAGCGGGTAGGTGTCGACGATCCAGAGCAGTTCCATGCCACCGGGCTTGAGGTCCTCGGTGACGGCGGGCATCGCGACGTGCAGCACGGTGGCGTCGACGGCGACGAGCAGCAGGCTCACACAGAGGACGACGAGGACGACCCAGCGGCTCGCACCCGCCCCGGCCTCCCGACGGCGCGACGCGGCGGCCGTGGTCGTCCCGGACATGTAGGTACCTCCCAGATGGTCCCTCGCTCCGGCGGATCCACGGGGTGGGGACGCCCCCGCGACCGGTGCCGGGAGGAGCGGTGCTCCCGGAGGCGCGACGAAGCGAGTGAGCCGCCAGCGTACGCGAGTTCCCGGAGCCATCGCGTGGCGGACCTCTCACGTTCCCCCGGGAAGAGGTGTGGCGTACGCCACCTCTCCCGCGGTGCACCACGTGACATGAGCGCCTGCGGTTCCCCGCGCCGTCGATAATCGGGCGCGTGAAAGACCTTGCCCGGCGCACGGCGCCGTCCCCCGTCGGCGCCGTACGCCGGGCCGTCCCCGCCCTCGTCGGCGCCGCCCCCGCCCTCGTGGGGTATGTGGCCGTCCGCGCCCTGGGCCTCGTCACGCTCGCCGTCTGGAGCGCGGCGCGCGGCACGAGCCCACACACCCTGCTGGCCGCCCGCTGGGACTCGCTCTGGTACACCCGGGTCGCCGCCCTCGGCTACGGCTACGAGGTCCACCTCCCGAACGGCGACGTGCACTCGAACCTGGCGTTCTTCCCGCTGCTGCCCTGGCTGGAGCGGCTCGGCGCGGCGGTGACCCCGTTGTCGTACGCCGACGTGGGGCTGGTCGTGTCCGCGCTCGCCTCGCTCGCCGCGGCCTGGGGGATCTTCGCCGTCGGGGATCATGTGTACGGCCTCCGGACGGGCGTCTGCCTGGTCCTGCTGTGGGCGGTGCTGCCGGTCGGGATCGTGCAGTCGATGGCGTACAGCGAGTCCCTTTTCACGGCGCTCGCCGCCTGGTCCCTTTACGCGGTCCTCACCGGCCGCTGGGTGACGGCGGGTGCGCTCGCCTCCCTGGCGGGCCTGACCCGGCCGGTGGGCGCGGCCGTCGTCGCGGCCGTATGGGCGGCGGCGTTCACCTCGTTCCCGCACGAGGGGCGCACGCCTGCGGCGGACGGCGCCCACCGGGTGCGCCGCGCGCTCGGTGTGCTGATCGCCCCGCTCGGGGCCGCCGGCTACGTCCTGTGGGTCGGCCATCGCACGGGCAGGGGTCCCTTCGGCTATCTCCACGTCCAGGCGGGCTGGCACAACGGATTCGACGGCGGCTACGCCTTCGCCCGCTTCGTCGCGGGCAAGTTCACTTCTTTCCCCGCGGCCCTGGTCGGCGTGGGACTGATCATCGGCGTGGCGTTGCTCGTCTGGCTGTACGTGGTGTGCGTCCGGCAGGGTCAGCCGTTGCCGTTGCTGGTGTACACGGGTGTGGTCGTGTTGCTCGCCCTGTGCGCGTCGAGCTACTTCGGCTCGAAACCGCGCCTGCTGCTGCCCGCCTTCCCCTTGGTGCTGCCCCTCGCCCGGGCACTGGCCCGGGCGCGTCCGTCCAGGTCCGCGGCGACGTTCGGGAGTGTCGCCGCGGCATCGGCGGTGTACGGAGCGTTCTGGCTGAACGGCTCCGGTCCGCCGTGATCCACTCCTCCGCGCGCGGTGAGCGGCCGGATAATTCCGGCCCAGCATTCGGTGAACGTATAGATAAGCGCCAGATAACGAAGGCCCTTGGCGGTCAATGGAATTGAAGGACGAGCGGGCCGCCGATAACAGAATCCTTAGAAATAAACCCCCTGTTGAGAGGAATCCCACATCACATCGTCATCACAAACCCGGTGATTCGGCCGGGGGCGCAGCTCACTCGCTGTAACGTCGATTGAGTGCGTACCGAACGAATGCTGAGGCGTCTGGACCGGGTCTTCACCCGGTTGGACCGTGAACCGGAACGACCGGCCCACATTGATGTGCCCAGGATGAGCCGGCACCGAGTGGTTCTCCTCTCGGCAACCCTGGCCTTCTACGCGGCGATCGTGTGGGCCGTCGTCGTCTCCTCCTGGCTGGTCCGGCTCGACTGGCAGGTCATGTTCTTCCGGCCGTACCAGCAGTGGCCGCAGATCCACGCGTTTCTCGACTACTACGTGGTACTGGGCCAGCGCGGCCCCACCGCCGTGATGGTCGCGGCCTGGCTGGGCTGGCGCTCATGGCGGCAGCACACCCTGCGCCCGCTGCTCGCTCTGGGTGCCGCGCTGCTCCTGCTGAACATCACGGTGGGCGCCGCCAAGTACGGGATGGGCCGCCTCGGGCCGCACTACGCGACCGTCATCGGGTCGAACGAGATGTGGCGCGGCGGCGATATATTCCCCTCCGGCCACACCGCGAACGCGGTGGTGACCTGGGGCATCCTGGCCTATCTGGCCTCGACGCCGCGGGCCAGGCGCTGGCTGTCCGCGCTCTCCGCGGTGACCTCCCTCGGCGTCGGTCTGACCACGGTCTACCTGGGCACGCACTGGCTGAGCGATGTGCTCCTCGGCTGGGCCGCGGGACTGCTGATCCTGCTGGCCCTGCCCTGGTTCGAGCCGCTGATCGCCCGCACCGAGACGGCCATCCTCGACCTGCGGGACCGCCGGCGCAGCAGCCGTGCCGTCCCGGCGCCCGCGCCGGTCCCCCTGGCCGCGCCCCCGCGGGCCGTCACCCCGCGCACGACCGCGGACGGGGAGGCGCCCGTCCTGCAGCCGGTGGCCGCGACCCGCGCGGCCCGGCCGCCGGTCCATCTGGCTCCCGGACCGCACACCACGCGTGCGGAGCGCACCCCGGTCACCCCGGTCGGCAGCCGCCGCCCGCCGCACCCCGACCGGTTGCCGCGCGGCACCACCCCGGCCCGGCCGCTGGCAGGCGGCTGAGCACACCCCCGCGGGGACAGGTACGCACAGCCTCCTCGCAACACGAAGGCCCCGGCTCGCATCGCGAGCCGGGGCCTTCGGTCGTCAGCCCTTCCAGCAGCGCCTGACCATGCCGTCGACGACCTCGAAGTTCAGCCGTCCGGCGCGGTATTCCATGGTGATGATCGTGCCCGGGGGCAGAGAACGGACCGGGTGCCAGCCGCGCTCGCTGGCGAGCCGCTCGGCCCGCTGCGCCTCCAGGCCGACGTAGGTCTCCGGGGAGTCCTCGGGTTCGGCGTCCGGGGTGGGAATGGGTGCCATGCCGCCACGTTAGGCCGCGGCCCCCGGGTCACGGAAGTCCGGCCGCCCGCCCCACGAACCACCTGTCCCACTCCGGTCACGCTTGTGTCACAGAATCACGACACCCGTTTCGCCCCCACAACGTCACACGTTCGAGGGGTTGCGCATGCGCCACGCCCCTCTTCGAACGCAATTCGGATCCGGTTGGAGCACGCTCGGAAGGGGTTCGCGATAAACCCCGCGGAAAGCGTGGTCCGCAGTTCGCTCCCAGCACTTTCCCATTTCGATTCGGGGAGGGCGCGCACCACCTGACTCCACATAAGTAATGCACGGCTTCGGCACAGAATCCCCGCACGCCCCCTGTCGGAGCGTGCGCGGGGACGCGCATCATGGCGTGAGCCCGCGCGCATACCGAGCCGCGGGTCGTGGCAGGCCCGGTATGCGACGAGCGAGGGGGCAAGCGATGGGGACGGACACCGCGCAGGCGGCCACGGCGGTCCCGCGGAGGAGGCGGCCGGGACAGCGGGTCATCGACTGGCTGACGACCACCGACCACAAGAAGATCGGCCACCTCTATCTGGTGACGTCCTTCGCGTTCTTCCTGGTCGGCGGCGTCATGGCGCTGCTGATGCGGGCGGAACTGGCCCGGCCGGGGCTCCAGATCATGAGTGCGACCCAGTACAACCAGCTGTTCACCCTGCACGGCACGATCATGCTGCTGCTGTTCGCCACCCCCACCTTCGCAGGCTTCGCGAATGAGATCATGCCGCTCCAAATCGGCTCCCCCGATGTGGCGTTCCCGCGGCTGAACATGTTGTCCTACTGGCTGTTCCTGTTCGGCGGGCTCATCGTGCTGGGCTCGCTGCTGACGCCGGACGGCGCCGCCGACTTCGGCTGGTTCGCCTACGCGCCGCTCAACAGCCTGCAACACACTCCGGGCATCGGCGCCGATATGTGGATCATGGGCCTCGCGCTCGCAGGCTTCGGGACGATTCTCGGCGCGGTGAACTTCCTGACGACCATCGTCGGGATGCGCGCGCCGGGCATGACGATGTTCCGGATGCCGATCTTCACCTGGAACACGCTGTTCACGTCGATTCTCATCCTGATGGCGTTCCCCGTGCTGGCCGCGGCGCTGCTGGTCCTGGAGGCGGACCGGCGGTTCGGCTCACAGGTGTTCGAGGCGGCGAACGGGGGGGCGCTGCTGTGGCAGCACCTGTTCTGGTTCTTCGGCCATCCCGAGGTGTACATCATCGCGCTGCCGTTCTTCGGGATCATCACGGAGATCATCCCGGTGTTCAGCCGCAAGCCGATCTTCGGGTATCTCACGCTGGTCGGCGCGACGATGGCGATCACAGGTCTGTCGGTGGTCGTCTGGGCGCACCACATGTTCGCGACGGGTGCGGTGCTGCTGCCGTACTTCTCCTTCCTCTCGTTCATGATCGCGGTGCCCACGGGCGTGAAGTTCTTCAACTGGAGCGGCACGATGCTCAGGGGCGCCCTGTCCTTCGAGACGCCGATGCTGTGGGCGACCGGGTTTCTGGTGTCTTTCCTGTTCGGCGGCCTGACCGGGGTGATCCTGGCCTCGCCGCCGCTGGACTTCCACGTCACCGACTCCTATTTCGTGGTCGCCCACTTCCACTACGTCGTCTTCGGCACCGTCGTCTTCGCGACCTTCGGCGGCTTCTATTTCTGGTGGCCCAAGTTCACCGGGAAGATGCTCGACGAACGGCTGGGGAAGATCCACTTCTGGACGCTGTTCGTCGGTTTCCACATCACGTTCCTGGTGCAGCACTGGCTGGGCGCCGAGGGCATGCCGCGCCGGTACGCGGACTATCTGGCCGCCGACGGCTTCACCGCGCTCAACACGGTCTCCACCATCGGCGCGTTCCTGCTCGGGATGTCGACGCTGCCGTTCCTCTACAACGTCTGGCGGACCGCGCAGTACGGCACCAAGGTGGAGGTCGACGACCCCTGGGGCTTCGGCCGTTCCCTGGAATGGGCGACCTCCTGCCCGCCGCCGCGGCACAACTTCGTCACGTTGCCCCGGATCCGCTCCGAGTCCCCGGCGTTCGACCTGCATCATCCCCGGTACGCCGCCCAGGTCCCGCAGCCCGAGCCAAAGCGGCATCAAGCCGGTCACGAGCCCTCCTGAGGGCGTCGGTGAGCTCCACGGGCTCCAGCACCTCGAAGTCCAGGCCCATCATCAGGACGTGAACCACCATCACGTCCAGACTGGCGGCGCCCGTGCGCAGCAGACAACTGGTGTCGGTCTCCGCCTCCAGGGTTCCGGCGGACGGCGAGACCCGCTCGGCCGCCTCGTGCAGCGGCACCAGCAGCCGCACGACGGCCTGGGTGGCGTACGCGCGCGTGGAGACCCCACGCGAGACATAGGCGGCCAGGTCGTCCGCCGGCGGGGTGCGCGGGGTGAAGCGGGGACCGTGCGGCGGCTTCGGGGTGAGGCGGTCGACGCGGAAGGTGCGCCAGTCCTCCCGGTCGACGTCCCAGGCGACCAGATACCAGCGTCGCTCGCTGCACACGAGGCGGTGCGGTTCGACCGTGCGGCGGGTGGGGGCACTCCCGTGGGGGCGGTACTCGAAGCGCAGCCGCTCCGCGTCCCGGCACAGGTGGGCGAGTTCCGTGAGGACGGCCGGGTCGACGGCGGAGGGCCCGGGGGCGCGCAGCATCGGCACGGTGAAGGCGTTGAGCGCGGCGACCCGGCGGCGCAGCCGGTCCGGCAGCACCTGTTCGAGCTTGGCGAGCGCGCGTACGGAGGTCTCGCCGATGCCCTCGATGCCCTGCCCGGCGGCCGTGCGCAGCCCCACCGCGACGGCCACCGCCTCGTCGTCTTCCAGGAGCAGTGGGGGCAGCTCGGCTCCCGCGCCGAGCCGGTACCCGCCGCCGGTGCCCGGCCCGGCGTGGACCGGGTAGCCCAGCTCGCGCAGCCGGTCCACGTCCCGGCGCACGGTGCGGGAGCTGACGCCGAGGCGTTGGGCGAGGTCCGCGCCGGACCACTCGCGGTGGGTCTGGAGCAGGGACAGCAGGCGCAGCAGTCGTGCCGAGGTCTCCAGCATGGTCCGAGTCTGCCAGGCCTTTCGCACGGCGATCCGGGCCGTCGGGCCGCTGACGGGCGCGCCCGGCCGTCGGGTCCCCCTTGCCGAGGCCGTCGGCGGGGGCGACGGACGCCTCGGGAACGGCCCGGGCCCCGACGCCGCCTCGGGAACGGCCCGGGCCCCGACGCCGCCTCGTGGACGTCGGGGCCCGGGAGCCGAGCCGGTCAGAGGGCGAGCCGCTGCCCGGGCACGATCAGGTCGGGGTCACCGCCGATGACCGCCTTGTTGCGCGCGTAGAGCTGCTGCCAGCTGGTTCCGTGCCGCTCGGCGATGCTGCTGAGCGTGTCGCCGCTGCGGACCGTGTAGTCGCCGCGGGACGCCCCTCGGCCGGTGTGTCCCGTCGAGCGCTGCGGCGCCTTCGCCGACTGCTTCGACGGTGCGGATTCGGTGGTGGCGGATCCGGAGGAGGCGTGCGACGAGCGCGCGGTTCCCGAGGACGAGTGCCTGGCCGCCGGGGCTCCCGCGGCGGCGGGCGCGGAGCCGCTCGCTCCGGCACGCGCGGAGCAGACGGGCCATGCGCCCCAGCCCTGCGCCCGCTGGACGTTGGCGGCGACGGCGATCTGTGCGCCCTTGGAGGCCTGGTCGGCGGTCGGGGCGTAGGCCGTGCCGCCGTACGCCCGCCAGGTGCCGGCCGAGAACTGGAGTCCTCCGTAGTAGCCGTTGCCGGTGTTGATGTGCCAGTTCCCGCCGCTCTCGCACTGGGCGATGCGGTCCCACACCCCGCCGTCCGCCGCGGCGGCGTTGCCGGTCGCGGCGAGCAGTCCGAGCGGGGCGAGCAGGGCCGCTCCGGCGAGGACCGCCGTCGTACGGGCGTGACGGGTCTTACGGGTGTTATCGGCACATTCAGACATGTAATTCCCTCTCCACGTACCCGGGATCCCCCAAGGCGGAGCGCGTCGGTCCGCGCAGGGAGCGCGGTCGTCGCGCGCCGCCCCGTCCACCGGAAGTGGTGCTGCGCGCCGGCTGTGCGGCGCGGCCGGTGGACGTACCCGGGCGGTGCTCGTTGCACACGGCGGAGGAATGTATGGAGGGTGGCCGCCCGATATCAACCAACTCCTCGTCATTCCAGGCCAGTTCGCCGTTACCGTCGGTATCGGCGATTTCCGGCCAACCCTTTCATTCGCTGATGTCAGGATTTTTCGACCACCCCACCTCGACGCCTGTGACCCACTTCACGCATCCAACTCTCTTGGCAGACCGGGGAGTTAACACGGAGTAACGCATTCCGCCCGGCCTTTCACCCTGCGCGTCGGATGGTTCGATTCCGTTCGCGCCCGAGCGTGACTCCGGCCACAGATCGCCCGTTGTCATCTTCATGAGCCGGGGACCGCCGGGCTCATGGGCCGGGAGCCACCCGGCACCGTCACGCACCGCATCCCGAGGGAGCCACCCGTGCCGCGCATGCTCGACGTCAGCGACGCCGTACGCGCCGAGATCGGCGACGAAGAAGCCGACCGGCTGCTCGCCGGAGAGAACACCCCGGGCAGTTACGACTGCACCTCCTGCCGTACCCCGGGCGACTCCGAGCAGGAGCGCACCAGCACCGTCCTGTTCATCGGCGAGGAGACCGCCGTCCTCGCCTTCGCCCATGCCACCTGCCTGCCCTCCCAGGTCGTCCAGGTCACGGAGGAGCAGCTACAGGGCGCCGTCCGCTCCTTCACCGCCGAGACGGGAGGCGTCCAGAGCGCCCCCGAGCAGGCCGTGCTGGGCATCACCAGCGGGCTCGTCCTGATCGCCGGGGAACTGCACCCCGCGCTCGTCGTTGAGCCGACCGCACCCATCGTGCGCCCCGGCGGCACGGGCGCCGGGGACGACTTCCTGCCCCTGCTCATCGAGCAGGGCTTCAGGCCGCTCACCGAGATCGCCACGGTGCCACCCGTGCTGCACGGCTGGTCGGTGCTGCTCGCCATGGGCCAGCTGCACGCGGTGCTCCAGCCCGGCGGCAACGGCGGGCAGCCCGTCGCCTGGTGGCAGGCCCACCAGCCGCTCCAGGTCACCGAGGGCTGGCGGGCGGCCGCCAACAAGCACCAGCAGGTGCTGATGTTCGCGGCGCCGGTCGGCTCGATCGGCCGCCAGCCGCGCGAGGACCTGCTCCGTGACGCGCTGGACAAGGCGGCCGTGAACGGGAAGCTCGTCGCCGCCGCCCTGCCGCTGGCGGGCACCTGACACGCGGGTCCCTCCACCGGGCGCGGGGGCCATGACGGTCGCGCAGCCCCCCGCGCCCCGTCACCGACCCGCGCCCCGAAGCGGCGCACCACGCCACCGGGAGACAGACCCTGACGAACCGGACCAACCGACCGCATCCCTTGGGCGACGGGGTCGTTGGCACCTACGTGCACGCATACGACGTCCCCCGCCGCCAGTCCTATCAGCCGATCCCCTCCGGGCGAGCGGCCCAGGACCCTTCGGCCGGCTCATCGACCACGCCGATCTACGACGAGCTGTACGCCGAGTACAACCGGGCCTTCCGCGCCTGCCCGGGCGACCGCAGCGGCGAGGAGGAGCTGGGCTTCGTCGCCTTCTCCCACTCCGGGCACGACACGGGCTCGTACGGCACGGGGTCCTACGGCAGCCGCCACGGCACCCCCCAGCACGCCACCGGTCATCTGGCCGCCCCACACGGCCAGTCGGCCACGGCCACTACCATCTGGCAGCAGGTGGCGCGGCAGGCCAGGGGGATGCATCCCGTCCCCGCGCTGCCTCCGGCACCACGCAGAGGGCTCTGACGACGTGCGAGAGGGGCGGCCCGAAGGAGGCCGCCCCTCTCGCATGTCGCCGCGCCCGTTACGTCACTTCTTCTTGCCGCGCTTCTCCCGGACGCGCACCGAGATGTGGATCGGCGCTCCCTCGAAGCCGAACTCCTCGCGCAGCCGCCGCTCGATGAACCGGCGGTAGCCCGCCTCGATGAAGCCGGAGGCGAAGAGCACGAACCGGGGAGGCCTGGTACCCGCCTGCGTGCCGAAGAGGATGCGCGGCTGCTTGCCGCCGCGGACCGGGTGCGGATGCGCGGAGACCAGCTCACCGAGGAAGGCGTTCAGACGGCCCGTCGGAACACGGGTCTCCCAGCCCGCCAGGGCCGTCTCGATCGCCGGGACCAGCTTCTCCATATGGCGTCCGGTGCGCGCCGAGACGTTCACCCGCGGCGCCCACGCGACCTGGCCCAGCTCGGTCTCGATCTCCCGCTCCAGGTAGTAGCGGCGCTCCTCGTCGAGGGTGTCCCACTTGTTGTAGGCGAGAACGAGCGCACGGCCCGCCTCCACGGCCATGGTGACGATGCGCTGGTCCTGGACCGAGATGCTCTCGGTGGCATCGATCAGCACGACCGCGACCTCGGCCTTCTCGACCGCGGCCGCGGTGCGCAGCGAGGCGTAGTAGTCCGCGCCCTGCTGGAGGTGGACCCGCTTGCGGATACCGGCCGTGTCGACGAACTTCCAGGTCTTGCCGCCGAGTTCGATCAGCTCGTCGACCGGGTCACGGGTGGTGCCGGCCAGCTCGTTGACGACGACGCGCTCCTCGCCCGCCACCTTGTTCAGCAGCGAGGACTTGCCGACGTTCGGGCGGCCGATCAGGGCGATACGGCGCGGTCCGCCGACCCCGCCGTTGCCGAAGGTCTGGGCGGGTGCCTCGGGCAGGGCCTCGAGGACGGCGTCCAGCATGTCTCCGGTGCCGCGGCCGTGGAGGGCGGAGACGGGGTGGGGCTCGCCGAGGCCGAGGTTCCACAGGTACGCCGCGTCGGCCTCGCCGCTCGGGCCGTCGACCTTGTTGGCGCAGAGCACCACGGGCTTGCCGGCCTTGCGCAGCAGACGTACGACCGCCTCGTCGGTGTCGGTGGCGCCGACCTTGGCGTCGACGACGAAGACGACCGCGTCGGCCGCCTCGATGGCGTACTCCGCCTGGGCGGCCACGGAGGCGTCGATGCCGAGGACGTCCTGTTCCCAGCCGCCGGTGTCGACGACCTTGAAGCGGCGGCCCGCCCACTCGGCGTCGTAGGTCACGCGGTCGCGGGTGACGCCGGGCTTGTCCTCGACGACCGCCTCACGACGGCCGATGATCCGGTTGACCAGGGTCGACTTGCCGACATTGGGGCGGCCGACGACGGCGAGCACGGGCAGCGGGCCGTGTCCGGCCTCCTCGATGGCGCCCTCGACGTCCTCGAGGTCGAAGCCCTCTTCCGCGGCGAGCTCCATGAACTCCGCGTACTCGGCGTCGCCGAGCGCCCCGTGCTCGTACTCGTGTCCGTCCGAGCCCTCGGGCCGAATGTCGTCGTTCATGAAGTCCGTACCTCGTTCATCGTGGTGATCGGTGGAGCACCGTGCCTACGGTGATCCACTACTCAAGTGTCGCTCTCGCGCCCGGTGAGGCGCCTGGCGTTTTCCAGGTGCGCGGTGAGCCGCCCCTGTATGCGCACGGTCGCCTCGTCCAGCGCCTTGCGCGTGCGCCGCCCGCTGCCGTCGCCCGCCTCGAACGGGTCGCCGAAGACGACGTCGATGCGGCTGCGCAGCGGGGGCAGTCCCTTTACCAACCGTCCGCGCCGCTCCGAGCTTCCCAGCACGGCGACCGGCACGATCGGCGCCCCGCTGCGCACCGCGAAGTAGGCGAGTCCGGCGCGCAGCGAGGCGAAGTCGCCGTCGCCGCGGGTGCCCTCCGGGAAGATCCCGAGGACGCCCCCGTTCTCCAGCACGCCGAGCGCCTGGGTGACCGCCGTGCGGTCGGTGGTCGTGCGGTCCACCTTCAGCTGGCCGATCCCGGTGAGGAAAGGGTCCAGCGGGCCGACGAACGCCTCCTTCTTGATCAGGAAGTGCGTCGGCCGGGGCGCCACGCCCATGACCATCGGACCGTCGATGTTGTGGGAGTGGTTGACCGCGAAGATCGCCGGGCCGGTCGCGGGGACCTTCCAGGCACCGAGGACGCGCGGCTTCCACAGTCCGTACATCAGGGGGACGCCGATGCGCCGCCCCACTTCGGCGCCCCGCTCGGACGGACCCTTGGTCACTTCGCCGCCCGCTTCTCCTCGACGAGGGTGACGACGCACTCGATGACCTGCTGGAGGGTGAGCTCGGTGGTGTCCACCTCGACGGCGTCGTCCGCCTTCGCGAGCGGGGAGGTCGTGCGGCTGGAGTCGGCGGCGTCCCGCTTGATCAGCGCCTCACGGGTGGCGTGCAGGTCCGCGCCCTTCAGCTCGCCGCTGCGGCGGGCGGCACGCGCCTCGGGGGAGGCGGTGAGGAAGATCTTCAGGTCGGCGTCCGGCAGCACGGTCGTGCCGATGTCACGGCCCTCGACGACGATGCCGGTCTGCGCGGCCTCGGCGAGCGACCTCTGCAACTCGGTGATCCGGGCCCGCACCTCCGGCACCGCGCTGACCGCGCTGACACGGGAGGTGACCTCCTGGGTGCGGATCGGACCGGAGACGTCCGTGCCGTCCACGGTGATGGTGGGCGCCGACGGGTCGGTGCCGGAGACGATCTCCGGCTTGCCCACCACGGCCGCGACGGCGCTGGGGTCCGTTATGTCGATGCCGTTGTTGACCATCCACCACGTGATCGCCCGGTACTGGGCGCCGGTGTCCAGGTAGCTCAGCCCGAGCTGCGCGGCCACGGCCTTCGAGGTGCTGGACTTGCCCGTGCCGGAGGGGCCGTCGATGGCGACAATCACTGCCGGGGCGGTCCGGGCGGCGCCGTTTTCCACGGTGGGGACACCTTCCTGGTGCGGGGTGGTGGTGTGGGCGGGACGCGAGTGCGCCCCGCACAAGGTTACTGGCTCGCCGGACCCGGTATGACTGGCGAACGGCGGGGGTGGCCCGTCGCCCTACTGGCGGATCGTCCAGCCGCGCTCCCGCAGTGCCGCGGTCAGCGCCGGGGCCGCCTTGTGCTCCACCATCAGCTGGACCAGGCCGGCCTGCTGGCCCGTCGCGTGCTCGATGCGGACGTCCTCGATGTTGATTCCCGCGAGGCCCGCGTCCGCGAAGATACGGGCCAGCTGGCCGGGCTGGTCCGAGATGAGGACGGCGACGGTCTCGTACACCCGCGGGGCGCTGCCGTGCTTGCCGGGCACCCGGGCCTGGCCCGCGTTGCCCCGGCGCAGCACGTCCTCGACGCCCTGGGCGCCCGCGCGCCGTTTGGCCTCGTCGGACGCCTGGAGGGAGCGCAGGGCCCGTACGGTCTCGTCGAGGTCCGCGGCGACCTCCGCGAGCAGGTCGGCGACCGGGCCCGGGTTCGCGGACAGGATGTCGATCCACATCCTCGGGTCGGAGGCCGCGATCCGGGTCACGTCCCGGATGCCCTGCCCGCTCAGCCGTACTGCCGCCTCCTCCGCGTGCTCCAGGCGGGCGGCCACCATGCTGGAGACGAGGTGCGGCATGTGCGATACCAGCGCGACGGCCCGGTCGTGGGCGTCGGCGTCCATGACGACCGGCACCGCACGGCAGTGCGAGACCAGCTCCAGGGCGAGGTTCAGCACCTCGGTGTCGGTGTCGCGGGTCGGCGTGAGCACCCAGGGGCGGCCCTCGAAGAGGTCTCCGCTGGCCGCCAGCGGGCCGGACTTCTCACGGCCAGACATCGGGTGGGTGCCGATGTAGCGCGCCAGGACGGCCGGGTCGACGTCCAGCGTCGCCAGCTCGCGGCGCGGACCGCCCTTGACGCTGGCCACGTCGATATAGCCCTGCCCCAGCCCGCGCCGCATGGCGTCGGCGAGCGCGCCGGCCACATGCGCGGGCGGAGCCGCCACGATCACCAGGTCGACGGGACCCTCGGGCGCCTCGTCGGTGCCGGCGCCGAGCGCGGCGGCCGTACGGGCCTGCTCGGGGTCGTGGTCGGCGAGGTACACGGTGACCCCGCGCGCGGCGAGCGCCAGGGCCGCCGAGGTGCCGATCAGGCCCGTACCGATGATCAGTGCGGTTCTCACTGGGCGATGTCCTTGCGAAGGGCGGCCGCGGCACCGAGGTAGACATGCGCGATGTCGGCGCGGGGCCGGTCGGACTCGATGTGGGCGAGGATGCGGACGACCCGGGGCATGGCGCCCTCGACGTCCAGTTCCTGGGCGCAGATCAGCGGTACGTCGACGATGCCGAGCTTGCGCGCGGCGGCCGCCGGGAAGTCGCTGTGCAGGTCGGGCGTGGCGGTGAACCAGATGCTGATCAGGTCCTCGGTGGTGAGGCCGTTGCGTTCCAGGACGGCGGTGAGCAGGGCACCCACCCGTTCCCCCATGTGCCCGGCCTCGTCCCGTTCGAGTTGGACGGCGCCCCGGACCGCTCGTACCGGCACGGTGATGCTCCTCGCTGATGTTCGGAAACGTCTGGTCACCAGCGTAGCCAGACGGCGAGGCGCTGATGTGCGCATCCCGCCGGGCGAGACGCCGGTGCACAACGACCAGGCCGGTCCGGCCGGGCGCCCGGTCGAACCAGGCAGGTCCGGCCGGGCGCCCGGTCGCAAGCGCGGGGGAAGGCGGCCGGTTCCCGTCGCAACGGGAACCGGCCGCCTCTCCGTGGATCCGCCTGATCCTGCTCTAGAGGCAACGCCGTTCAGTTAGGCGTGAGGACTGTTCGTCAAGAGTGGTGAACGAGGCAGCGGAGCTGCTGTAGAAGAGGTTTGTCCTCCAAGACATCCT